>NZ_JCBCUR010000029.1:0-36436 GCF_059862305.1 Pseudomonas sp. MF09156 | reverse complement strand
GGGCACCCCGGCATGGATGCCGGGGTAGCCGCGACACGGCCATGGATGGCCGATCGCGGCGGGCCCACGGAGCAATGCCTGACTGCGGGCATGCCGAGCCTAGGCGAGGCACCGAGTGGTGGGGCAAGAGCGTTTTGCTTACTTTTGCGCTCTACAAAAGTGAGCCGCCGTAAGGGCGGAACCAATAGCCGCCGTAACCGCAAAAACGGATATGTTCACCACCCCAAGAACCACGAAAGAGTTGTGTAGATACCTATGGCCATCGCGGGCAAGCCCGCTCCCACAGGAGCTATATAGTGGCTCCCAGGCCTGTCGCCAAACCGTCATTTATCTGCATTAGGCTCGCGGGCCTGAATGCCCCCGAGTGCTAGTCCATGGTCAAAGGCCTGTTGTGCGTCGCCTTGCTGCTGTTCACCGCTACCGCACATGCCCAGGCCTGGCCGGTGCGGGAGTGGTCCCTGGGCCCACAGTTGGCCGGTCCCGCCGTCAAGGCGCTGGAGGACTATGCGTTTCCGGCCCGCAATGACATCACCCGCGAAGGCATCCGCACCGACGCACTGTTGGTGATCCGCGACGGCGAAGTCATTTATGAACGCTACGCCGCACCCACTAGCGCAAGCACGCCGCACCTGACCTGGTCCATCAGCAAGAGCCTGCTGGCCACGGTGCTTGGCGTTGCCTACGGCGAAAACCGCTTCAAGCTCAGCGACCCGGTCGCGCGCTTTTATCCACCGATGAAACAGCACCCGAACATCACCCTGGCGCACCTGCTGAACTGGACCTCGGGCCTGGACTGGCAGGAAGACTACGAATACGCGCCGCTGAAATCCTCGGTGGTGGCCATGCTCTACACCCGTGGCCGTGCCGACATGGCAGAGTTTGCCGCCGACACCCACACCTTCAGCGCTGCGGGCCAGGCGTTTCGCTACTCCAGCGGCGACAGCAATCTGGCGTCCGCCGCCCTCAAGGGCATGCTCGGCCACAAGGCTTATGTCGATTACCCGTGGACCGCGCTGTTCACGCCCCTGGGCATTCGCAGCGCCACTTGGGAAAGCGACGCCAATGAAACCTTTGTTGCCTCGTCCTATGCCTATATGACCGCCCGCGACCTGGCACGGATTGGCTTGTTGATGGCGCGGGACGGGCGCTGGGGCGAGCGGCAGTTGCTACCCAAGGCCTGGGTCGACTTCAATCGCCAACCCCTGGCGCAGTACATCGCGGGTCAGGACGAAGTGGTGCCCGGCGGCCACTGGTGGCTCAACCGTCAAGTGCAGGGCGCAGCCCGACCCTGGCCGGATGCGCCCGACGATACCTTCGCGGCCCTGGGTCACTGGGGCCAGGCGTTGTATGTGTTGCCCGAGGCAAGGCTGGTGATCGTGCGCTATGGCGATGACCGCGACGGCAGCTACCGCCACAACGAACTGCTCAAGCGCGTGCTCGCGGCGGTGCAACCATGATCCGGCGCCGTCCGTTTATCAGCCTGTTTCTCCTGCTGTTGCTCGCCTTGCTGGGGTGGGCCTGGCATGAGCGCGTCAACCTGCAAGCGTTCCCCGACATCATCGCGGCGTATACGGCCAAGGAGTATTGCTCGTGTCGGTATGTGGCGGGCAATCCTGCTGACTATTGCCTGGGGTATGTGAAGCAGTACGTGCCGACCAGTGCGTTGGTCGACACGCCGCAACGCAGTGAAGTGACGGCGAGTGGGTTGGGGCGCACGCATACGGCGCGGTGGATAGGGGAACGGCAGGGGTGTCGATTGTTGTGATGTTTAGCTCACCACTGCGCAAGGTAAAGAACTGCAGGCTCGGCGCTGACCAACAGCCAAGGGAAGCAGATTGGCGGACAGGATCGTAAATCGATGATGTGATTGTCCGATAGAAGGTTCTCAATATCGGTCATAAACCCGCACTTCCAAATATGTGATGTGGTGATTTACCTGACAGGCATGAGCAACTTGGTTTGTGAGTTTGAAAAGCCGCAGTAAGTGTCTATTACCGTAAACTTTCCGTGATAGTCACTTGCACGGATGGGGATTTTGTAAGTGTAGGTGTATTTGGTGGAAGAGATTAGTGTGAACTCTGGATGAAGCACTGGGGCAGGGGTTTCCATTTCCACACTAGGTACTTTTGATTTAGAAAGGTCAAAAGTGGCGGTGCCGCCTGCGGGTAAGGGATTTGGAAACGCAATATCGATGCTGATGGGTTTTTTGGTACCTACCATCTTATCGCTGCCATCGGGGTTTTTTAGCGGGGTGTCGCTGATACCTTTGGCGACCTGGATGTTGTCGTAACATTTCGGGTCTAGTGCTGCATTGGCGTTTGTGATTGCAGTCAAAACTACGAAACAAGCCAATAGGCATTTTTCTGTGCTGAAGTTTTTCATGATGATTTTTCCTAGGTGTGGGTTGTGATGTTGTGGCTCGAAGGTAGTTTTATTTTTTTGTGCGTATTTTGAATACTGTGAAAAGTGACAGTTTTTTATATTGTTTTTTTGTTTTCTCTTGCGCCTTTAGAGTTTTTTGCTTGAGAGATTTGGATAACTTTCCTCCACGTGCCCATCGCTCCTGGTTGTTTGGTGCCCAGAACTCATGGTGTAGATGTTGCTACGTGAATAAACTGACTCTTTATCACTCTGATAGGCGATTCCGCAGTGAGGGATAAGCCTGTTGGGGGCACTTCGTACTTCAGTTCAAGCAAGCGTGCTCACCTATTGCCACAAGGTTCCACAGGGTGGAACCACCTTTGATTGTCCTCGCCCGCCCATCGCGGTTATCTGTGGCGGTGCCACAAAAAAGAACGGGAATACCCGCCTGCGAGGAGAGTCACCATGCGCCCACACCAGCACATCCTGGATTGGCTGAGCGATGTCGCCAGCGACCTGCACGCCGTACGCCAGGACATCCACGCCCACCCTGAACTTGGGTTCGAAGAAAACCGCACCTCGGCCCTGGTCGCCCAATCCCTAAAAAACTGGGGTTTTGAAGTACATACCGGCATCGGCCACACCGGCGTGGTCGGCGTGCTGCGCAATGGCAGCAGCCCGCGCACCCTGGGGATCCGTGCCGACATGGACGCCTTGCCGATTATCGAAAACACCGGCGTCGCCTACAGCAGCCAGCACGCCGGCTGCATGCATGCCTGCGGTCACGACGGTCACACCGCCATGCTGCTGGGCGCCGCGCGTTACCTGGCGGCGACGCGCCGGTTCGACGGCACCCTCAACCTGATTTTCCAGCCGGCCGAAGAAGGCCAGGGCGGCGCTGAAGCGATGCTCGCCGATGGCTTGCTGGAGCGCTTTCCCTGTGACGCCCTGTTCGGCATGCACAACATGCCCGGCTTACCCGCCGGCCACCTGGGCCTGCGGACCGGGCCGATGATGGCTTCCCAGGACCTGCTCACCGTGACCCTCGAAGGCGTCGGCGGCCACGGCTCCATGCCGCACCTGAGCGTGGACCCGCTGGTGGCCGCCGCCAGTACGGTGATGGCCTTGCAGACGGTGGTCGCGCGCAACATCAATGCCCAGGAAGCGGCGGTAGTCACGGTCGGCGCCCTGCAAGCAGGGCAGGCCGCCAACGTGATTCCCCAGCAGGCGATCCTGCGCCTGAGCCTGCGCGCCCTCAATGCGCCGGTGCGCGAGCAGATGCTGGAGCGGGTCAAGGCGATCATCCAGACCCAGGCCGCCAGCTTTGGCTGCACCGCGCAGATCGAACACCGCCCGGCCTATCCGGTGCTGGTCAACCATGCCGATGAAACCGAGTTCGCCCGCCAGGTCGGCGTTGCCTTGCTCGGTGAAGCGGCGGTTGACGCCAACACGCCCAAGCTGATGGGCAGCGAAGACTTCGCCTGGATGCTCCAACGCTGCCCCGGCAGCTACCTGTTTATCGGCAACGGCGTGTCGCGGCCGATGGTCCACAACCCCGCCTATGACTTCAACGACGAGATCCTGCTGACCGGTGCCGCCTACTGGGGCGCCCTGGCCGAGAGCTGGCTCAAGCCGGCCTGACCACCTGCCTTTTTCCTGCCGCTGGACCTTTCCTCAACAGGTTGAATGGAGTGTTCTCATGCAGACTTCAATAAAAGGCGTGTCCCGCACCCGGCAAGTGGTAGCGGCGGTGGTCGGCAACGCGCTGGAGTGGTACGACTTCATCGTCTACGGCTTTCTGGCCAGCATCATCGCCCGGCAGTTTTTCCCCTCGGATGATGAATACGCGTCGCTACTGATGGCCCTGGCCACCTTCGGCGTGGGCTTTTTCATGCGCCCGGTGGGCGGCATCCTGCTCGGTATGTATGCCGACCGCAAAGGCCGCAAGGCCGCCATGCAGTTGATTATCCGCTTGATGACCGTGTCTATCGCACTGATCGTGTTTGCGCCCAACTACGCTGCCATCGGCATGGGCGCGCCGCTGTTGATCGTGGTGGCGCGGATGCTCCAGGGTTTTGCCACCGGCGGCGAATATGCCAGCGCCACGGCGTTCCTGGTGGAAAGCGCACCGGCTCATCGCAAGGGCCTGTACGGCTCCTGGCAATTGGTCGGGCAGTGTTTGGCAGTGTTTGGTGGCGCGGCGATGGTGGCGTTGGTCACCCATTTTTTCTCCCCAGAGACCCTCGACCTGTGGGGCTGGCGCCTGCCGTTTGTGTTCGGCCTGCTGATCGGCCCGGTGGGCTTGTGGATTCGCCGGCACATGGAAGACCCCGAGGAATTTATCGAAGCACGCAAACAGGCCACCGGCCCGGCGCCGAGCCTGATGACAGTGCTGCGTGAGCATCGGCGCAGCATTCTGGTGAGCATGGGCCTGGCCTGTGGTGCGACGGTGTCGTTCTACGTGGTGCTGGTGAATATGCCGACCTTTGCCCACAAGAACCTCGGCCTGCCTCTGGACCAGGTGTTGATGGTGCAGATGTTCGCCGTGGCGCTGATGACCGTGGTCATCCCTTTGTCGGGCCTGCTCTCTGACCGATTGGGCCGGCGGCCGGTGCTGATGGCCTTCACCCTGGCGTTTTTCGTGATGGTTTATCCGCTGTATGTATGGGTCGCGGCGGCGCCGTCCATCGAGCGCTTGCTGGTGATGCAGGTGATGCTGTGCATCGCCATCGGCGGCTTCTTCGGCCCGGCGCCGACGGCCCTGGCCGAGCAGTTTCCCATCGAGGTGCGCTCCACCGGCGTGTCGGTGGCCTACAACGTGGCGGTGATGCTGTTCGGCGGTTTTGCCCCGCTGATTGTGACGTGGCTGAGCAAGGTGTTGGAGACACCGGTAGCTCCGGCGTTTTATGTGCTGTTCGCTTGCGTCCTGACGCTGCTGGGCACTTACTGCATGCATGAGGCGCCAAGGGCTGCAGCGCCGGCGCGGTTTGCCAAGGGGGTGAAACCTTGAACATCGTTGAACTGGATGCGCTGGAGCTGTCCCAGGCGATCCATGCCCGGCAGGTGTCCTGCCACGAGGTGATGCAGGCCTATCTGGCGCAGATCGCGCGCTTCAATCCATTGGTCAATGCCTTGGTGTCGCTGCGCGACGAAGCCGATGTGCTGGCCGAAGCCCGCGCCTGTGATCTTGAGCTCAAGCAGGGCCGTTCCCGCGGCTGGATGCACGGCATGCCGCAGGCCATCAAGGACCTGGCGGCGACCCAGGGCCTGCGCACCACCCTGGGTTCGCCACTGTTCGCCGAACAGATTCCCACTGAAGACGCGATCGCCGTGGCACGGGTGCGGGCCAGCGGCGCGATTATCATCGGCAAGAGCAACGTGCCGGAGTTCGGCCTCGGCTCGCAGACTTACAACCGGGTGTTCGGCACTACCGGCAATGCCTACGCCCCGACTCTGGTCGCGGGCGGCAGCAGCGGCGGGGCAGCGGTGGCCCTGGCACTGCGCATGCTGCCGGTGGCCGATGGCAGCGACATGATGGGCTCGCTGCGCAACCCGGCGGCGTTCAACAACGTATTCGGCCTGCGCCCGTCCCAGGGCCGCGTGCCCCATGGCCCGGCGCCGGAGGTGTTTGTCCAGCAACTGGCCACCGAAGGCCCGATGGGGCGCAGTGTGGCGGACGTGGCGCGGCTGTTGGGCACCCAGGCCGGTTATGACCCGCGGGTGCCGCTGTCGCTCAAGGACGACCCCAGCGTATTCGGCGCGCCGTTGGCCCGTGATTTCAAGGGCGCGCGTCTGGGTTGGCTGGGTGACTACAACGGCTATCTGCCGATGGACGACGGCGTATTGGCGCTGTGTGAGTCGGCCCTCGGCGACTTCAGCGCGTTGGGTTGCGAGGTGGAAAGCTGCCAGCCGGATTTCTCCATGGAGCGCCTGTGGCAAACCTGGCTGGTTCATCGCCATTGGCTGGTGCAGGGCACGCTGGGGGCGGCGTATGCCGACCCGCAAAAACGTGCGTTGCTCAAGCCTGAAGCGCAGTGGGAAGTCGAGGGCGGCCTGGGCCTGAGGGCGGCGGATGTGTATCAGGCGTCGCTGGCGCGCAGTGACTGGTACCGCGCCCTGGCCAGGTTGTTCGAACGTTACGATTTCCTGCTGCTGCCCACGGCACAAGTGTTCCCTTTCGATGCACAACAGCCCTGGCCACGCGTCGTCGGGGGGCAGGCCATGGACACTTATCACCGCTGGATGGAGGTGGTGATCGGCCCCACATTGGCTGGCCTGCCGAGTATGAGTGTGCCGGTGGGCTTCAACCCGCAAGGCTTGCCCATGGGCCTGCAAATCATCGGCCCGGCCCAGGCGGATCGCGCGGTGCTGCAACTGGCGTATGCCCACGAACAACTGACGCACTGGGTGCAGCGTCGCCCTCCGGAATGCTTGAGCGGGTGACGGCCTGTATCTTGCTGTGAAATTCGCTCAACCATCAGCAACCGGGAGGTCAGCCATGGGCAGCAACGTCGACACAGGGACTGTGCGCTCCGTGGAGCGGGCACTGGCCATCATCGAGTTGCTCGGTGAGCACCAGGCCCTGGGGCTTGAGGAACTGCATTACCTGACACGCCTGCCCAAGGCCACGGTCTCGCGCATGCTGCTGACCCTACAAGAACAGGGCTGGATCTATCGCGGCCTGAGCGACCGGCGTTACCGCCTCAGCGCCCAGCGCTTGTTCGGCGATACCCAGCAACGCTTCAAGCGGCGCCTGGTGGAGTGCGCGGCGCCCTGGCTGCTGGAACTCAGCGAACGCACCGGGCTGGTGGCGGACTTGTCGAACTTTGACGGTGAACGCCTGGAAGTCATGGAAAGCGCGATCCCCACGGTGTTGCGCAAGCTGTACCCGAACAACTGCCAGATCGTTGGCCAGCATGCCAGCCTGTTTCATTCAGCCATGGGCAAGGCATGCCTGGCTGAACTTGCCGCAGAAGAAGTGCAGCGCCTGGCCAGCCGCGAGCATGTGGCGGCCGATGATCAATACCGCGCCTGCGAGCAATCCCAGCACCAGGGGTTTGGCCAGCGTACCGAAGGGTACTGGGAATACCCGGTGCGCCTGCCGTTCCTGATCCGCGCGGTGGCGCTGCCGGTGCGGGCCAATGGCCGATTGGTAGGGAGCATGGCGTTGCACTGGCCGATGCACCAGGCGCCGGTGGAGCGGGTGCTGAGTTTGCATCTGGCGAGCCTTGAGGCCACCGTGCAAGGCGTGCAGCAGGCACTGGCCTAAGGTGCAAGCTGGTTTGTGTGGGAGCGGGCTTGCTCGCGATAGCGGTGGGTCAGTCAAATATCCATTAACTGACCCACCGCTATCGCGAGCAAGCCCGCTCCCACAGTTAAATTGCCGGGACCGTTACATTGCGTGCAGCAGGCCGGCCAGTTAATGTTCGAGCAGGTTTTTCTGCGCGCGAGTGTTTAATGTTCAACACATCCATCCTCAAACCCCTGGCCCTCTTGCTGCTGGCCGCTGCCGCCATGCCCGCGCAGGCTGCGTGGTACCTGGATAACGAATCCTCACGGCTGTCGTTCGTCACCACCAAAAACACCGATATCTCCGAAGTCCAGCGCTTCTTGGTGTTGCATGGCAAGGTCGAAGAGAACGGCGCGGCGCAGTTGCAGGTTGAACTGGAGTCGGTCAACAGCGGCATCCCGCTGCGCGATGAGCGCATGCGCAACGACCTGTTCCAGATCAAGACCTACCCCGATGCGCTGATCAACGCGCAAATCAATCTGCAGCCGATCAACGACCTGGCTACCGGCGCACAACTGGAGTTGCGCCTGCCGCTGTCGGTCACCCTGCATGGCAAGACCCAGACCTACAACGCCGAACTGCTGGCAACGCGCCTGGACGACCGGCGGTTCCAGGTGGTGACCCTGGAACCACTGGTGCTGCACGCCAAGGATTTTGACTTGCTCACCGGTGTCGAGACTCTGCGCAAGGCCGCTGGCCTGGACGCGATCAGCCTGTCGGTGCCGGTGGGTGCGGTGCTGATTTTCACGGCGCGCTGACATGAGCGGCGCGGTGTTCCCCTGGCGCAGCGCCAACCGCTTCGAATTGCTGATCGACGGCCCGAATTTTTTCCCGCAGATGCTCGTGGCGATCGCCCGTGCCGAGCGCCAGGTAGAGCTTGAGCTATATCTGGTGGAGGCGGGCGCCTGCGCCGAAGAGATGGTCAAGGCCCTGGTGCAGGCGGCCGAGCGCGGGGTGCAGGTGCGTTGCCTGTTCGATGACTACGGCAGCCTGGCATTTACCCTCAGCCTGCGGCGCCGCTTGCTCGAGGCCGGGGTGCAGTTGCGCTTTTACAATCGCCTGCGCTGGCGCCGCTGGATGCGCAACCTCTACCGTGACCACCGCAAGCTGTTGTTGGTCGACCAGAGCATCGCCGTGGTGGGCGGCACTGGGGTCACCGATGAGTTCTGGACCCCTGGGCAGGACACCTGTGAGTGGCACGAGGTCATGGTGCAAATCAGCGGTCCGCTGGTGCAGGACTGGCAAGCCCTGTTCGACCGCCAATGGCGGGTCAACGACCACCGTCGTGCCTGGAAGCCGGCGACGCATTTTGGCTTGCCGCGCCTGCCCAAAGTGCCGGCGACCGGCCCCGGCCTGGGGCGGGTGGCGTATGCCGACGCCGGCCAACACCGGGACATTTTGCAATCGCTGATCCGCGCCTTGAACAGCGGCCAGCGCCGTATCTGGCTAGCCACGCCGTACTTCCTGCCCACCTGGGGCGTACGCCGGGCCCTGCGCCGGGCGGCCGGGCGCGGTGTGGACGTGCGCCTGCTGCTCACCGGGCCGCGCACCGACCATCCTTCGGTGCGCTACGCCGGCCACCGCTACTACCCACGCCTGCTCAAGTCGGGGGTGAAGATCTTTGAATACCAGCCGTGTTTCCTGCACCTGAAGATGGTGCTGGTGGACGATTGGGTGAGCGTCGGCTCGTGCAATTTCGATCACTGGAACCTGCGCTTCAACCTGGAGGCCAACCTGGAAGCGCTGGACCCTGAGTTGACGCTGGCGGTGGCGGGCAGTTTCGAGCGTGATTTCGCCCAGAGCCAGGCGGTCAGCCTGGAGGCGTGGAAGGCCCGACCGTTATGGCGGCGGGTCAAGCAGCGGGTGTGGGGGTGGATCGACCGGTTGGTGGTCAATCTGCTGGATCGAAGAGGGTAGGGAACACACCGCAATCAACTGTAGGAGCTGGCTTGCCTGCGATGGCAGCACCTCGGTGTAACTGATAGACCGAGGTGCCTGCATCGCAGGCAAGCGAGCTCCTACATTGACCGTGTTTACAGCTTCAATCAGAGCAGTTCAAAGCTCTGCTGCTGCACATCCTGGGAGTCCAGCCCGATCTGCACATTGAACTGGCCAGGTTCGGCGGCGAACTTGAGCTGGGTGTTGTAGAACTTCAAGTCATCCTCGGTAATGCTGAAGTGCACCACCTTCGATTCACCGGCCTTGAGCAGGATCTTCTGGAAGTTCTTCAGTTCCTTGATCGGGCGGATCATCGAGCCGGCCACGTCCTGGATGTACAGCTGCACCACGGTCTCGCCGTCGAGCTTGCCGGTGTTTTTCAGGGTGACGCTGGCGTCGAGCTTGCCGGTCTTGTTCAAGGTGGTGGACGACAGCGCCATGTCCGACAGGCTGAAACGGGTGTAGCTCAGGCCATAACCGAACGGATACAGGGGACCTGTGGTGTCGTCGAAGTACTGCGAGGTGTAGTTGCCCGGTTTGCCCGGGGTGAACGGCCGGCCAATGGTCAGGTGGTTGTAGTAGGTCGGAATCTGCCCCACGGAGCGTGGGAAGGTGATCGGCAGCTTGCCCGACGGGTTGTAGTCACCGAACAGCACATCGGCAATCGCGTTGCCGCCTTCGGTGCCGGCGAACCAGGTTTCCAGGATCGCGTCGGCTTGCTGGTGCTCTTCGAGGATCGACAGTGGCCGGCCGTTCATCAACACCAGCACCAGCGGCTTGCCCGTGGCTTTCAGGGCCTTGATCAGGTCGCGCTGGCTTTGCGGGATGTTCAGGTCGGTACGGCTCGAGGATTCGTGGGACATGCCACGGGACTCGCCCACGGCGGCCACCACCACATCGGCGCTTTTCGCGGCCTTGACCGCTTCGTCGATCAGCACCTGGGCCGAGCGCGGGTCATCCACCACTTCCGGGGCATCGAAGTTGAGGAAGTTCAGGTAGTCGACCACCGCCTTGTCACTGGTGATGTTGGCGCCACGGGCGTAGATCACCTGGCCCTTTTCGCCGATCACCGCGTTCATGCCGTCCAGCAGGGTCACCGATTGCGCGGGCTTACCGGCGGCGGCCCAACTGCCCATCATGTCGATGGGGGCCTTGGCCAGCGGGCCGACCAGGGCGATGGTCGCGGATTTCTTCAGCGGCAGGGTGTCGTTGTGGTTTTTCAGCAACACCAGGCTGCGCCGCGCGATGTCGCGGGCTTCGCTGCGGTGCAGGCGGCTTTCGGCATAGGTGTCGGCCGGATCATCCTCGGCCTTGCCGATACGCAGGTATGGGTCGGCAAACAGGCCCATGTCGTACTTGGCACCGAGCACTTCACGCACCGCGTTGTCGATGTCGCTTTGCTCGATCTCGCCGGATTTCAGCAGCCCTGGCAGTTCCTTGCCGTAGAGCTGGTCGTTCATGCTCATGTCGATGCCGGCCTTGATTGCCAGCTTGGCCGCTTCGCGACCGTCCTTGGCCACGCCGTGCTTGATCAGCTCGAAGATCGCACCGTGGTCGCTCACCGTCAGGCCCTTGAAGCCCCACTCCTTGCGCAGCAGGTCGTTCATCAGCCAGGTGTTGGCGGTAGCAGGCACGCCGTTGATCGAGTTCAACGCCACCATCACCCCGCCGGCGCCGGCCTTGATTGCCGCGTGGTAGGGCGGCAGGTAGTCCTGGTACATCTTGACCGGGCTCATGTCGACCACGTTGTAGTCGCGCCCGCCTTCCACCGCGCCGTACAGGGCGAAGTGCTTGACGCTGGCCATGATGCTGTCGGCCTGGGCCGGGCTCGGGCCCTGGAAGGCCTTGACCATCACTTCACTGATGCGCGACACCAGGTAGGTGTCTTCGCCAAACCCTTCGGAGGTCCGACCCCAGCGCGCGTCGCGGGAAATATCGACCATCGGCGCGAAGGTGATGTCGAGGCTGTCGGCGGCGGCTTCCTTGGCGGCAATGCGCCCGGAGCGGCTGATGGCGTCCATGTCCCAGCTCGAGGCCAGGGCCAGGCTGATCGGGAAAATAGTGCGGTGGCCGTGGATCACGTCATAGGCGAAGAACATAGGGATCTTCAAGCGGCTGCGCATCGCCGCGTCCTGCATCGGACGGTTTTCCGGGCGGGTGATGGAGTTGAACGTGCCACCAATGCGCCCGGCGGCGATTTCCTTGCGGATCATCTCGCGCGGCATTTCCGGGCCGATGCTGATCAGGCGCAACTGGCCGATCTTTTCATCCAGGGTCATCTGCCCGAGCAGGTCGCTGACGAACGCGTCCTTGTCCTTAAGCGCAGCGGGCTTGGTCTCGGCAACGACGGAGTGACTGGCCAGAGTGGCAACAAGGCCCAGCAAACACAGCTTTTTCATGAATATCCTTTTTCGGCGAACTGCGCAGTGTTCAGGTAAAAAACACGGCTCGGCCAAAATGTGGGGAGCGACTATTGTTGTTCGGGTGTTGTGTGGATAAATACCGCACACTTCTCAGCTCTTTATGAACTATCCATAAAGAAGGGCATCTTTTAGCTGATTGGCTCGCTGTAATCCAGTAGTGGCGGATTATGCCCCAAGCGCGTGATGTATAGGGTCAGTCGTCAAATTCCATAAGGTTGGTCAGGAGACACACCATGCAAGCAGCACAGACTATTCGATGGGGCTGGAAAGCCGCGGCCCTGCTACTGATCAGCAGCGTGCTGAGCGGTTGCGGCATCAACAAAATCCCGACCCTGGACGAACAGGTCAAGGCGGCCTGGGCCCAGGTGCAGAACCAGTATCAACGGCGTGCCGACCTGATCCCCAACCTGGTGGAAGTGGTCAAGGGCTATGCAGCCCATGAACAGGACACCCTCACCGCGGTGATCGAAGCGCGGGCCAAGGCGACCTCGATCCAGGTTGATGCCAGCACCCTCGACAACCCGGAAAAACTCAAGCAGTTCCAGCAGGCCCAGGAAGGCCTGAGCGGTGCCCTCAGCCGCCTGATGGTGGTGTCCGAGCGCTATCCGGACCTCAAGGCCAACCAGAACTTCCTGGCCCTGCAATCGCAGCTTGAAGGCACCGAAAACCGCATCAGCGTGGCCCGTCGCGACTTTATCGCCGCCGTGCAGGCCTTCAACACCGAGATCCGTACCTTCCCAGGCCGCCTGTGGCACAGCGTGATGTACAGCGATCTGCCGGTGCGCGCCAACTTCGAGGCCACCAGTGCCGATGCCGATAAAGCGCCGCAAGTGAAATTCTGATGACCTGGCGTGCTGGGTGGCTGGCGGCGCTGCTGCTGGCCTTTAGCCTGACTGCCCAGGCGGCGCCGGACTTCCCGGCGCTGACTGGGCGGGTGGTCGACAACGCGCAGATGATCGACCCGCCGGTGCGTGCGCAACTGAGCCAGCAATTGCAGGCGCTGGAGCAAACCAGCGGCGACCAGATCGTGGTCGTCACGGTGCCCGACCTGCAAGGCCTGCCCATTGAAGACTTCGGTTATCAACTGGGCCGGCACTGGGGCATCGGCCAGAAGGGCAAGGATAACGGCGCGCTGTTGATCGTGGCCCGGGACGAGCGCCAGTTGCGCATCGAAGTGGGCTACGGCCTGGAGGGCGTGCTCACCGATGCGCAGTCGTGGGTGATCATCAACCAGGTGATTGCGCCCAAGTTCAAGGCGGGCAATTTTACCCAGGGCATCAGCGACGGCGTGGCGGCCATGATCCAGGTGGTCGGCGGCGAGCCGTTGGCGGTGCCGGCCCATGTGGCGGATCCCAACTTTGCCAAGGACAACCCGGTGTTTTCCATCGGCCTGTTCATCTTGTTGCTGGTGGTGTTGTGGCTGTGCAACCGCATGGGCCTGCCAGTGGGCGCCATCCTGCTGGCGATTCTCAGCAGCAGCGGGCGTGGCGGCGGTGGCGGCGGGGGCGGTGGCTTCAGGGGCGGCGGTGGCGGTTTTGGCGGCGGCGGGGCTTCGGGTGGCTGGTAATGACAATAACTAAAGAGCATCTACAACCATGGCTTTACTGACAGAACACGAGCAGCGCCAGGTCGCCGAAGCGATCGCCAGGGTCGAGCAACAGACCGACGCCGAACTGGTGACCGTACTCGCCGCCCGCGCCGACGACTACGCCTACATCCCGCTGCTGTGGGCCAGTGTGGTGGCGTTGGTGGTGCCGGGGATCGTGCATTACCTGTCGGGCTGGTTGACCATGCACACCTTGCTGCTGGCGCAATGGGCGACGTTCATTGTGCTGTGCCTGGTGTTCCGCCTGCCGGCCATCACCACTCGCCTGATCCCGCGCTCGGTGCGGCATTGGCGCGCATCGAACCTGGCGCGCCGGCAGTTCCTGGAGCAGAACCTGCACCACACCCTGGGCAGCACCGGGGTGTTGATTTTTGTCAGTGAGGCCGAGCGCTATGTGGAGATCCTGGTGGACGACGGGATTTCCAAGCGGCTGGATGACAGCAGTTGGGACGCTATCGTCAAGACGTTTACCCAGCAGGTGAAACAGGGGCAGACATTGGCGGGGTTTATCACATGCATTGAGGCCTGCGGCGAACTGCTCAAGGTGCATGTGCCCCAGACCCACACGCGCAATGAACTGCCCAACCGCCTGGTCGTCCTGAAATAACCTGTAGGAGCTGGCTTGTGTGGGAGCTGGCTTGCCTGCGATGCGGGCACCTCGGTCTATCAGTCACACCGGGTTGATGCTATCGCAGGCAAGCCAGCTCCCACACAAGCGGCATTTTCAATCGCACTGACCGTTGGGCAAATAACTCCGTGCCCTGGCGCGCCATCCCCCCTAAAATGCCCGGCATTCCCTGCCCGAGGCGTTTTTGTTCATGTCTGTCACCGCTAAACCTGCCAGCCCCGCGCCGGATCATCATGCCCAGTTCATCGAGTTGCTGCGCGCAAGCCTCGAGCAGAATGCCTTTATCAAGCTGGTGCTGGCCAAGTACGTGGGCGATGAGGTTGAGCTGCAACGCCTGATCATCAAGGCAGTGACGGTCAAGGAGCAGGCGTGCCTGTCCTTTGTCTACCGCTACAAGACCCGCGATATCACCAAGAACTTCGCCCTGGCAGACGGCGTCGCGACGATTGCCGCGCTGTTGCCGGCCTCGTTCAAGAACGCCCACCTGTTGTCGTTGACCGACGAAGCGCAGCTGGAATACAGCAAGAAGAACAAAAGCTCGCTGTTCAAAAGCAAACCCCAGCAGTTGCGTGAAGCGCCATCGGCCGAGCACAACCGTGAGAAAAACCGCTTCCTCGACCTTGGCCGGCCATTTCTCGCCGACCTGGGCGTGACCAACGCCAAGCACGAGCTGATCCCGGCGATGTCGCGCAAGTGGAAACAGATCAACAAGTTCATCGAAGTGTTCAGCCACGCGCTGACCTCATCCCCCTTGCAACTGGACCGGCCGGTACGCGTCGCGGATTTTGGCTCGGGCAAGGGTTACCTGACGTTCGCCATCCACGACTACCTACGCAACACCCTCAAGGCCGAGGGCCAGGTGACGGGCGTGGAGCTGCGCGAAGACATGGTGACCCTGTGCAACAACGCCGCCGCCCGCCTGGAGCACCCGGGGCTGGTGTTCAAGTGCGGTGACGTGCGCAGCGTGGCGCCCAGCGAGCTGGACGTGATGATCGCCCTGCATGCCTGCGACATCGCCACCGACTACGCAATCCACACCGGCATCCGCTCCGGGGCGTCGATCATCATGTGCTCGCCGTGCTGCCACAAACAGATCCGCTTGCAGATCCAGAGCCCGGCACTGCTCAAGCCGATGCTGCAATACGGCCTGCACCTGGGCCAGCAGGCCGAGATGGTCACCGACAGCTTGCGTGCGTTGTTCCTTGAGGCGTGCGGCTATGAGACCAAGGTGTTTGAGTTCATCTCGTTGGAACACACCAACAAGAACAAGATGATCCTGGCCGTGAAGCGTGCCGAGCAGGTGGACAACGCTCAACTCCTGGAGAAAATCCAGGAGCTCAAGGCGTTCTACAACATCACCGAACACTGCCTGGAAACCCTGCTGCGGGCGGATGGTTACCTGGCCTGAGAATGACGCAAATCAAAATGTGGGAGCTGGCTTGCCTGCGATAGCATCACCTCGCTTTACCTGATACACCGAGGTGCCTGCATCGCAGGCAAGCCAGCTCCCACATCAGATCGTGCTCGCCTTGGAGACCGGTGCAGGCTGCACAGCCGTCTTGCGCCCCAACATCACCGTGACGATCACCCCGCAGGCGAACAGCCAAGTAATCGGCTCGATGTGCTCGCCAAAAAACAGCGCGGAAAAGGCGATGGTGAAAAAGATCTGCAACAGCTGGATCTGGCTGACCCGCGCGATCCCCCCCATGGCCAGCCCGGCATACCAGGCAAAGAACCCCAGGAACTGCGAGAACAGCGAGACGTAGCCAAACGCCCACCAGGTGCGCGCCGAGATTGCGCCTTCATGTTGCAGCGCCAGGTACGTCACCGGCCCGATCAATAGCGGCGTCGACAGCACCAGCGCCCAGCAGATCACCTGCCAGCCGCCCATCTCCTTGGCCAGTCGGCCGCCTTCGGCATACCCCAGGCCGCCCACGGCAATCGCCCCGAGCATCAGCAGGTCGCCAGCCTGGATGCTGCCGGCACCCGTGATCAACGCATAGCCGAGCACCAACGCGCTGCCCAGTGCCGCGCAGGCCCAGAAAGCTTTTGACGGACGCTCATGGGACAGCCACGCCGCATACAGCGCCACGCACAGCGGTTGCAGGCCGTTGACCAGGGCGCCATGGGAGGCGGGCAGGGTTTGCATGGCCCAGGCCGACAACACCGGGAAGCCGAGGATCACCCCGGCAATCACCAGCGCCAGGCCGCGCACCTGGCGCCAGGTCGGCCAGGCTTCGCGGTGCCAGAGCAACAGCAGGGCCGCCGGCACCGCCGCGAACAAGGCGCGGCCCAGGCCATTGAGCAATGGATGGATTTCCTGCACCACGATGCGGGTGAAGGGCAGGGTCAGGCTGAAGATGATGACGCCGAGCAGGCCGAGGGCCATGCCGGTGTTTTCGCGCGAATTCATGGGAGCAACCGGATTGAATGGGCAGGCAGGTGCTGCCCATCTAGCCACAAAGCCCGCAGGACGCGGGCTTACAGCTGGGTGCAGATTGAACCGTACAGTTGGGCGGTTAGAAGAAGCGGGTCACGCTGATCTTGGCGTTGCGCCCGACGCTGGTGGCGCTGTCGCCGCTCAAGGCTGGCATGTAGCTGCGGTTGAACAGGTTGTCGACGGTGAAGTTGACTTCAGTGCCCTTGAGGTACGCCTGTTGCGGCGTCCATTTGGCGAACAGGCCCTGGGTGTCGTAGCTGTCGTTGGCGTACTGGTCGTAAAACAGGTCGCCAAAGCCACTGTTCAGGCCGCTCGAATATTTGTCGCTGGGCAGGCGATCGGTCTTGCGCACGAACTGGCCTTGCCAGCCCACTTGTGCGTCCCAGGCGGGAATCTTGGTGCCAAGCACAGCGACCCACTTGGCCGGTGGAATGTCCCGGGCCCAGACGTGGATGTCGCTGGCCCACGGGTTGGTGTAGGGGTTTTCGCGTTTGCCGGTGGCCCACGAGTAGCTCAGGGAGCCGAACAGATAGGTCGAGTCGTAGTAGCCTTCGAGCTCGAAGCCCTTGATGGTCATGCTGCCGATGTTGCGGTAGTTGGCCTTTGACGCCATGTCGGTGCAGACATCGGCGATGGAGCCGACTTGGGAGTTTTGTTCCTTGCAGCCAATCCCGGTGGCCTTGAAGATCTCGTCTTCGATCTTGTTGTGGAACAACGTCGTACGCAGTTGCAGGCTGTCGCCGCTGGCCATCACGTTGGCAAAGCTGGTGACGTTACCCACGGTGATGGCAGTGATGCGTTCCGGGTCCAGATTGCGGCTGGTGGAGGTGCGGCTGCCCAGGCCCTGGACTTCGTATTGCTCGTCGATCACCGGGGCGCGCCAGGTGCGGCTCCAATTGGCGAACATCACCACGTCCGGGGTGACTTTCCAGAACGCTGCCAGGCGCGGCGACCAGCCGGCATAGGTGCGGTCGCTGTAGTCGTGGCCGTAGGCCGGGTCGGGGTTGCTGTAGTACGGCGCATCGTTGGCCTTGCCCCGGTTGAGCACGTGGTCATAACGCAGGGACGGGGTGATGGTCACGTCGCCCAGGGTCACCGCGTCCTGGATGTAGAACGCGTTGGTGTCGACTTTGCCGTGGGGCATGAAGGCCGGCTGGAAATGCCCGTAGTTGTATTTGGGCGTGTTGTAGGTTGCGCCGGGCATCCAGCTTTCTGTATCGCGGATGTGCTTGCGGATCTGTACGCCGGTAGTCAAGGCATGGTCCAGCGGGCCGCTGTTGAAGCGGCTGATGTTGCGCAGCTCCAGGATCTTGTCGGTGTAGGCGGTGTCCATCTTGCGCCCGCCGGTGGACAGACCGACGACGGCCGTGGCGTCGCGTTCGTCGGTCTGGTCGGTATTGGACTCCGAATAGCTGAGCTTCATGTCGATCAGCGGGTTATCCAGGGGCTGGTATTCGTACTTGCCTGACCACGTGGTATCGACGGTGTGGCGGTTGGCCAGGAACCGTCTTACGGCCGCGTCGTAGCCATAGCGGTCGATATCGGTCTTGCGCGGTGGCGATGGGTAGCTTCTGGCCGAGAAAGGTGTCCAGCGTTCGCTGTTGGCCCGGGAGTAGGAGAAACCGAGGCTGTGCTCATCGGTCAGGTACATGTTCAGTTTGAACAGTTGACCGTCCACATCCTGGGCGCTGTTGGGCAGGCGCTGCGGGTTGATCGGGTATTCCTTGCTGTCATAGTCGCGCGCTGCGGCCAGCTTCATGTCGCCGCCGTCACGCTTGGTCAGGTAGGCCAGGGCGTCGATGCGCCCGTCATCGGTGCGGCCATACACGGCGCCGCTGTAGACCTGTTCGTGGTCGTTGCTGGCATAGCCGTACTTGAGCATCGCACCGCTGTTGCGCCCGTCCTTGAGCAGGTCCGGCGCATCCTTGGTGACCATGTTGACCGTACCGCCGAACCCGCCGTTACCGGTGAAGGCCGAGTGCGGGCCTTTTTCCACCTCGACACTCTTGATCATCTCGGGCTCGATAAACACGGTGCCCTGCTGATAGCGCTCGAAACCGCTTTTGGTCGCGCCATCGACCGTCATCGGTACGTCTTCGGCCTCGCCCATCCCGCGAATATTGATGATCTGCCCGCCCGGTTTCATCGAGCCGCCCATGGTCACCCCCGGCAGCGTCTGCACCAGGCTGGCGATGTTGTTGGGCTGCAGGCGGTCGATATCGGCCTGGGACAGGGTGGAGCGGCCGACGGTGCTGGCGTCGACCTGGTTACCGGTACCGATCACGCTCAAGGCGTCCAACTGCACGCTGGCGCTGTTGGTGGTGCGGCTTTCCTCGGGGCGCACGACATAGGTGCTGCCTACTTTGATCAGAGTGAACTCGCCGGTCTTGAGCAGGGTACGGATCGCCACTTCGGGGGTGAAATCACCGTTGAGCGCGGGCGCCTGGATATTCTTGAGCAGGTCTTCATCGAACAGCAGCTGGATTTTTGCCTGTTGCGCAACCTGGCTCAGGGACGTGGCCAAGGGTTGGGCCGGCAGTTGCAGGGTGAACGACTCGGCCTGGGCCGTGAGGCTGACGGTCAGGCAGGCGGCGATGAGTGTCGGTCGAACAAACAGGTGCTGGGCAAGGCAAGGCGCGCGAAACATGAAATCCCCCAAGGCGGCTAAATAGCCAAAAAAGGCATGCGTATCAAACGCAGACCGGAGGAAGACGCGGCAGGAAAAAAAATCCTCACATGCGAATGCAAAATATTCTCAAGTGGTGCTATTTGCGTGCTTCGATGCGGATCCTGCCGTCGGCCAGGGGCACGGTTTTCACCGGCAACAAGGCAGGCAGGGCGTTGAGCAGCGCGTCCGGGTCATTCACATCGAGGTTGCCGGAAACCTTCAGTTGCGCCACCGGGCCATCGGCCAACACCACGGCCTTGGGCCGGTACAGGCTCAGCTCATCCAGCAGGCTGGCCAGTTCACGGTTGCGAAAGGACAGGTGCCCGCTGCGCCAGTCGGCGACTTCGCCAACGGCCAGGCGTTGTTGCTGCACGGAGCCCTTGGCGTAGTTGTAGGTTGCCCGCTGCTGGGCGCCGAGCATGACGGCGCTGGCTTTTTGGTCGGGGGCGAAGGCAACCATCCCGTGGGCCACGCTGACCACCAACTGCTGCTGGCTGCGGCGCACATCAAACGCGGTGCCCACCACCCGCACATCGGCCTCGCCAGCGCGCACGAACAATGGCCGCTCCTTGTCGGGCGCCACCTCCACGTACAACTGGCCCTGGTCCAGATGGATCACGCGGCGATGGGCATCGAAGTCCACGCGCAACTGCGTGCTGGCGTTGACGTACAAGGTGCTGCCGTCCGGCAGGTCCAGGGTGCGCATGCCTCTGTCCTGTGCCGCGACCTCGGTGTGGTAGAGCCCGCGCGGGGCGCCCAGGTTACTGGCGAGCAAGGCGCAGACCAGCGCGGCCGCCACTGCCAGGGCGGGGCGCCAGGGCGCGGGCTGGCGCGTGGGCAAGGGCACGGGTTTATTCAGTTGCTGCAGTTCGCCAAGGTCGGTCCACAGCTGTTCGAATTCGGCGTAGGCGCGCGCATGGGCCGGCACGGCATGCCAGGTGGCGAAGGCCTTGCGCTCCTGCGTGCTGCTTGCGTTGCGATTGCGCGCAAACCAACTGGCAGCCTGGGCATCGATGGTGTCGTGCTCATCAATTTCGTGGCCGTCGCGGTTGCTCAAGCGGGTCATTCTGGCTGCTCCTTGCCCGGGTCTTTTTGAAGTCGCTGCTTGCAGTGCAGCAGGGCAAAGGCAATGTGCTTTTCCACCATGCTGATCGAAACGCCCATGCGCTCGGCAATCTGCGCCTGGCTCAGGCCTTCGAAGCGGTGCAGCATAAGGGCTTCTCGCCTGCGGGGCGAGAGTTCGGCGAGGACTTCTTTCAACTGTTCCAGGCGTTGGAGGCGCAGGGCGGCGGCCATAGGATCGTTTTGCTCGTCGGTGACAGGCTCGGCATCCCATTCGCCCTGTTCATGATGGACGCTGTGCCGCACCTTCTGTTTGCGCCAGTGGTCGCGCAGCAGGTTGCGCGCCATCTGAAACAAAAAGGCCCGTGGCTGCTCGACCTTGCTCCGGTCGCGGTAGTCCAGCCATTGGGTAAAGACATCCTGGGTCATGTCCGCCGCGTCGCTGGCGTTGTCCGTGCGTTTGCGCAGGTAATGCAGGATATCTGCATAAAACCCGCGAAAGGCGTCGGCCGACAACGGGTCGGGCTTGAAACGAGACATGGATATCCTTCTTGACGCAGCACGCTGCAGAAAAGTCGCGAATGATATCGAGAATTATTGCTATTTGTCTCCGTAAATTTAGCGATGCATGCATTCCCCTGTGGGAGCGGGCTTGCCCGCGATGGCGGTATGTCTGATCCACCGCTATCGCGGGCAAGCCCGCTCCTACAGGGGGTGTTTTAGCGCAACGCGGCCAGCAGCTTCTGCAACTGCGCCTGACCCGCCATGTCCAGTGGGAACACCGGCAACCGCGGATCACCCACCTCCAGCCCGGTCATGCGCAAACCGGCCTTGATCGTCGCCGGCAAGCCACCCTTGAGGATGAAGTCCAGTACCGGCAACTGCCGATAGAACAGTTCGCGTGCCCGGTTCAGGTCGTTGGCCTGCACCGCCTGGTACAGATCCAGGTTGAGCTGCGGGATCAGGTTCGGCGCAGCGGTGCACCAACCCTTGGCCCCGGCGGCGAACGCTTCCAGGGCCAGTGGATTGCAGCCGTTGTAGAACGGCACCTGGCCTTCACCCTGGCGGTACAACTGGTGCATGCGCTGGATGTCGCCGGTGCTCTCCTTGACCATTGTCACGTTATCAACGCTGTTGACGATGCGCAGGATCAACTCCACCGACATATCCGTGCCGCTGGTGGCCGGGTTGTTGTAGAGCATGATCGGCACACCAACGCTGTCGCCGACGGCCGCGTAGTGCGCCAGGATCTGCGCTTCACTGAGCTTCCAGTACGACGTTGGCAGCACCATCACCACATCGGCACCTTCGGCTTCGGCAAAACGTGCGCGGCGCACGGCCTTGGCGGTGGTCAGGTCGGACACGCTGACGATGGTCGGCACGCGCCTGGCGACTTTTTGAATGCTGTAGGCGCTGACTTCATCCCACTCGGCATCGCTCAGGTAGGCGCCTTCACCGGTGCTGCCCAGCGGCGCGATGGCATGCACGCCGCTGTCGATCAAACGGTCGATGGAGTGGCCCAGGGCGTCGAGGTCAAGGGTGCTGCCGTCGGCGCTGAACGGGGTGATGGTGTAGCCGATGATGCCGTGAATTGTAGGGCTGGACATGGAATGTCTCCGGTCGAAAAAGGCTTCAGTTCAGGCAATCGGCGTGTTGGCGCAGGTTCTGCCGAGCGTAGTAGTTGAACGCGGCGCCGTGGCGCTTGGGCTTGGAGATCCAGTCATGGGCCTCGCGTCCCAACTGCGGCAGGATCGGCTTGACGGTCCCGGCGGCCATGGCCAGCAATTGCAGTTTGGCCGCCCGTTCGATCAATTGCGCGATCACGCAGGCTTCTTCGATGGTGCTTCCGGTGGACAACTGGCCGTGGTGCGACAGCAGGATGGCGCGCTTGTCGCCCAGGGCCTCGGTGATGATTTCGCCTTCTTCGTTACCCACCGGCACACCCGGCCAGGCTTCGAGGAACGCACAGTCTTCGTACAGCGGGCACAGGTCCATGTGTGACACCTGCAGCGGTACTTCGAGCATCGACAGCGCGGCGATGTGGGTCGGGTGGGTGTGGATGATGCAGTTCACATCCGGCCGGCCACGGTACACCCAGCTGTGAAAACGGTTGGCCGGGTTGGGCATGCCGTGGCCTTCCAACACTTCCAGGTCTTCGTTGACCAGCAGCAGGTTGCTGGCGGTGATTTCATCGAAACCCAGGCCCAGTTGCTGGGTGTAGTAGGTGCCAGGCTGCGGGCCGCGGGCGGTGATCTGCCCGGCCAGGCCCGAGTCGTGGCCGTTCTCGAACAGAATACGGCAGGTCAGGGCCAGCTTTTGCCGGTCGGTCCACGTATTATCCGCCAGGGTACTTTGCATCTGGGTCAGCGCTTGCTTGACCAGTTGTTCTTTGGGGAGTGCTAATGTCTTGGCCATATCGGTGTCCTTTGGGTGGTTCATTGGACGTCGATTTGCTGGTTCCCGCTGCTCGCAAGGTCGTTGGGTTCTGCAAATGACACTAAAGAGGCTATATGACACAATGTGTCATTGGCAAGCAATAATCATCGCCTCCTGCTTGGATTAATCGCTGCGCATGTCTATCCGTTTGAAATTATTGAGAAAAAAACTCGGTGTCACCTTGGAGGCATTGGCCGAAAAATCCGGGATGACCAAGAGCTACCTGTCCAAAGTCGAACGTGGCTTGAACACCCCGTCAATTGCCGCTGCGCTGAAACTGGCCAAGGCGTTGAACGTCAAGGTCGAGGAGCTGTTCAGCGAAGACAGCGTCAGCCTCGACAGCTACAGCCTGGTGCGCAGCCACGAGCGGCCCGACACTGCACCGGGTTACGCGGTGCTGGCCCACCAGGTCAGCGAGCGCAGCCTGTTGCCGTTCATCATCTACCCGCCGGCAGAATTCAGCGACAAGACCTTCAAGGAGCATTTGGGGGAGGAGTTTCTGTTTGTGCATGAAGGCCGGGTGGAAGTGGACTTCATGAACGAACGGGTGCTGCTCGAGCGCGGTGATGCGTTGCACTTCAATGCGCAAAAGCCCCACCGGATCCGCTCGGTGGGCGAGGTGCAGGCGCAGTTGCTGGTGGTGGTGCACAGCGCCGAGGAATAACGCCGATGCTGGGTTGGAACTCGGTCAATGTGGGAGCTGGCTTGTGTGGGAGCGGGCTTGCTCGCGAAAGCGGTGTGTCATTCAACACATCCAGCGTCTGACCCACCGCTATCGCGAGCAAGCCCGCTCCCACATGGGGTCTCCAGTTAGGCTGGGATCAGTGCTCGACCGGCACCGACAATGCCGGCTTGCCCAGCGCATGGCTGCGCGCCGCAAAGAACCTGAGCTCCACCTCCATCCCTTCGAACAGCGCGGCATACCGCCGCTTTTGCTGCTGGATAAAACCGTCGCTGCGGCCAAATACCGAGATCGCCAGGGTCTTGATCGGCGACCGGCGAATCGCCTCCACCAAGTGCCCGTCCTGTTCGCTCAGGTGATGGCCGAAGATGCACAGCGCACCTGCCTGTCCCAGCAATTGCTCATAGCAGAACGCCAGGTAATCCGAACTGCGAATGCTCTTGAGTTTCTCGCTGCTGGGGCCTTCGTTGATGAACAGCGGTACATCGTCGAGGGTCTTGATCGTGTTGTTGATGGCAAAACTGCTGAGCAACGTGCTGTCAGTGGACGGCAATTTGCGCGCCGAGCCATCCAGGTTGCGCACCAGGTGCAGGCCGCCGTGCAGGTACAGGATGCGCGTCGCGGCGGTAGCGGTATCGCGCAGGTCAAAACGTGATTCGGCGCCGCGAAACAGGTCGTCGATGCCCGGTGTGTGCAGAATCGACCAGTAGTTGAGCAGGTCGTAATTGCTGGTGAACACCGTCTTGTAGCTCGCCAGTTCCTGGTTGATCGTGGCCAGGGTCGACGGCTGCACCAGGCGCCAGGGGATATGCACGGCGTGGATGGTATTGATCAGCGCTTCCTTGATCGCGTAGTAGCGATTGCGCGGCGCGGCGGAGCTGACGGCCAGGGCTTTGTTGACGCGGCTGGTGGTTTTCAGGGCGCCCAGCACCTGCTCGAAGCTGCGGGTCTGCATCGCGTCAAACACGCTCAGTTCGGAAGCGCTGAGGGGCTTTTCTTCGACGGTGCGCGCGTTTTCAAACAGCGAGTCGTAGGCAAAATCTTCCCACACCGCGCGACTGGCACCGTTGCCGATCAGGATGGCGTCGAAGGCGATGCTGTTGCGCAGTGCGTTCCAGTCTTCAAGGGTGGCGTCGATATCCTGGAAATCCTTCATTGCGGCGGGTCTACTCAAAAACGGCTGGGTGGTGACTTTATCACGGGCGGGCGTTGATCTTGGTCAAGATGCCGCAGGCGGGTGGGGTTGATGCTGTAGGCATCAACGTATCCCCGAGGGTTCATCATGAGCAGCACGTTCTTCATTCCCGCCGTCAACATCATGGGCATCGACTGCCTCGACGAAGCCATGAGCGCGATCCGCAATTACGGCTTTCGCAAGGCGCTGATTGTCACCGACGCCGGCCTGGCCAGGGCGGGCGTGGCCAGCATGATTGCCGAGAAGCTGGCAATGCAGGACATCGATTCGGTGATTTACGACGGTGCCAAACCCAACCCCAACGTGGAGAACGTCGAGAACGGCCTGGCGTTGCTGCAGCAAAGTGCCTGCGATTTTGTGGTGTCGTTGGGTGGTGGTTCGCCCCATGACTGCGCCAAGGGCATTGCCCTGTGTGCCACCAATGGCGGGCATATCGGCGACTACGAAGGGGTCGACCAGTCGAGCAAGCCGCAGCTGCCTTTGGTCGCGATCAACACCACCGCCGGCACCGCCAGCGAAATGACGCGTTTTTGCATCATCACCGACGAAACCCGCCACGTGAAAATGGCCATCGTCGACCGCAACGTCACGCCGCTGCTGTCGGTCAACGACCCGGCGCTGATGGTCGCCATGCCCAAGGGCCTGACCGCCGCCACCGGCATGGACGCGCTGACCCACGCCATCGAAGCCTATGTGTCCACGGCGGCCAACCCGATCACCGACGCCTGCGCGATCAAGGCCATCGAGCTGATCAGCGCCAACCTGCGCCTGGCCGTGCGCGACGGCAGCGATATGGCCGCGCGGGAAAACATGGCCTATGCGCAATTTCTCGCCGGCATGGCCTTCAACAACGCCTCCCTGGGTTTTGTCCACGCCATGGCTCACCAGTTGGGCGGCCTCTACGACCTGCCCCACGGCGTGTGTAACGCGGTGCTGTTGCCCCACGTGCAAAGCTTCAACGCCAGCGTCAGCGCGGCACGCCTGAGTGACGTTGGCCGCGCCCTGGGCGTGACCGACAAACACGCCACCTTCGAAGAGGGCGCACAAGCGGCCATCGCGGCGATCCGCTGCCTGTCCCAGGACGTCGACATCCCGGCCGGCCTGCGCGAACTGGGCGCCAAGCTGCAAGACATCCCGCTGCTGGCGACCAACGCCCTCAAGGACGCGTGCGGCCTGACCAACCCACGGCGGGCGGATCAGCGCCAGATCGAGGAGATTTTCCGTAGCGCGTTTTGAGTGGGGCAGCGGCAAGTAGCAAGCTTCAAGCGACAAGCTGTTAACCTGAGCACCTCGTACAGCGCTTAACTTGAAGCTCGCCACTGAGGGCCCCCTATGAGAGTTCTGCTATTCGGCGCCACCGGCATGGTCGGCCAGGGCGTGTTGCGTGAGTGTCTGCTGGCCGCTGATGTGCAGGAAGTGGTGGCCGTAGGGCGCACGGCGTTGACCCAGGAGCATGGCAAGCTGCACCAGGTGTTGCATGCCGATATGTTCGACTTCCAACCCCTGGAGCATCTGCTGCAAGGTTTTGATGCCTGCCTGTTTTGCCTGGGGACGTCGTCGGTGGGCATGGATGAAGCCACCTACACCCGCCAGACCTATGACCTGACCCTGGTCGCTGCCAGCACCCTGGCGCGGCTCAATCCGCAGATGACCTTTGTGTACGTGTCCGGTGCCGGCACCGACAGTTCCGAGCAGGGCAAGGTGATGTGGGCGCGGGTCAAGGGCAAGACCGAGAATGCCTTGCTGCGCCTGCCGTTCAAGGCGGTGTATGTGTTCCGGCCGGGGATCATCCAGCCGCTGCATGGCGTGCGCTCGAAAACCGCGCTGTACCAGACGATCTACAACCTGATCGGGCCGCTGCTGTCACTGGTGCGTCGCGTGCGGCCGGCCTGGGTGGTGAGTACCGAGACCGTGGGCCGGGCGATGCTCAGTGTGGTCCGCCATGGCGCACCGCAACCGGTGATCGAGCCTGCTGACATCCATCGCCTGGCCGCCGAGGGGCGGTGATGGCTGTGGCTCAGCCCGCAGCGGCCAAGGCCTTGGCGGGCGCGGTGCTGAACTGAATCAACGCCACCCCACCGATCAGCATCAGCACGCCGAGCAGGCGCGGCGCGGTCAGTTGTCGTTCCACCAA
The DNA here is from genome assembly GCF_059862305.1 of Pseudomonas sp. MF09156. NCBI lineage: Bacteria > Pseudomonadati > Pseudomonadota > Gammaproteobacteria > Pseudomonadales > Pseudomonadaceae > Pseudomonas > Pseudomonas sp. MF09156. The sequence continues at coordinate 9,573 of NZ_JCBCUR010000029.1, read as the reverse complement.
GCCAAACAAGCCAAAGTGATCGAGTAACAACGAGGCGAGGATTTGCCCGGTCATGGCCAGGGCGATAAATCCCGATGCCCCGAGTTTGGGCAAAAGGACCAGGGCCAGGGAGATAAAACACACACCGAATGCGCCTCCGGTCCACATCCACAGCGGCGCGCTGATAAAACCGAGGCTTGGCAGCGGCAGGCGTAGCGCCAGGATCACTGGCAACAGCACCAGGATACTCACCAGCAGTGAGGCCAGGGTCGCCCACAACGGATGCCCGAGGCCGCGCCCGAGGTTGGCATTGATCGCGCTTTGAAACGGCACCACCGCCCCGGCAATCACCGCCAACAGCAACAAGCCCAGCCAATGCAACGTGGTCATGATCAATCTCCCAAAGGTTTTACTGGACTGTACGGTATTCGTCACGCAGATTTAAATTCCAAGTTCTTATGCTGAACATGCATGCCATGAATGATTTGCGCCGCATCGACCTCAACCTGCTGGTGATCCTGGACGCCCTGCTCAGCGAGCAGCACGTCACCCGCGCCGCCGAGCGCCTGCATCTGAGCCAGCCGGCGGTAAGCCACGCGCTGGCGCGGTTGCGGGATCTGCTGGGCGACCCATTGCTGGTGCGCCAGGGTGGCGGCCTGGTCGCCACCGCCCGCGCATTGGAGCTGGCGGCGCCGCTGGCCGATGCGCTGGCCCAGGTCCAGTCGTTGCTGGCGCCGAACCGCTTCGACCCGGCGTCGGCCAGGCGTACGTTTCGCCTGGCCATGTCCGATTACGGCGCGGCGCTGCTGTTACCCGGGCTGGCACGGGCGCTGCGCGAGCAGGCGCCGGGGATTGACCTGGCCATCACCCACGCCAGTCGCGAAGGCATGCAGGAAGGGGTGCTCAGTGGTGAGATCGACCTCGCGGCCGGGGTATTTCCCGACCTGCCCGCCGAGCTGCGCAGCACGCCGTTGTTCGAGGAGCACTACGCCTGCCTGGTCGACCGCGACAGCTTGCCCGCAGGCGGTGTGCTCGACTTGCCCACTTATCTCGCGCGGCCCCATGTGCTGCTGGAAATGCGCGGTAGCGGCACCCCGGAAATCGAACGGGCACTGACCGCGATCCGTGAACGGCGCCACGTGGCAATCAGCCTGCCCCACTGGGGCATCGCACCGCAGTTGATCCAGGGCACTGACCTGATCCTCACCGTGTCTTCCCAGGGGCTGCTGAACATCGACTCCCGGCACTTGCTGGTGGTGCCGCCGCCGTTCCATATCCCGTCCTTCGGTTTTGTCTTGGCCTGGCATAAACGCCGTGGTGGGGATGGCGCCTTGCAGTGGTTGATCGCCCAAGTGCAAGACGTGTTGGCCAAACGCGCGGCCTAGCATTGCAGTGCCGGATGGATTGTGCACAATCGACGCGCCCCTCTTATTTATCTGAGCGTGTTACCCATGACTTCATCATTGCTGTTTGCCGTCATCGCCTCGGGCTTTATCTATGGCATCACGCCGGGGCCCGGGGTGCTGGCGGTATTTGGCATTGGGGCGGCGCGCGGGCGTCGGGCCGGCGCGGGTTTTCTGTGCGGGCACCTGTTGGGTGATGTGGTGTGGTGTAGCACCGCGTTGGTGGCGATTGTCGGTGCCCGGGAAATCGGCAGCAGTGCGTTTGATGTATTGGGTGTGCTCAGCGCGCTGTATCTGTTTTGGCTGGGCATTCGGGCGATTCGTACCCGCAGCCGCAGCGGCGAGGCTGCCCAGGGCGCCGCGCGCCAACCGTTCTGGCATGGCATTTTGTTTGGCCTGACCAACCCCAAGGCGTACCCGGTAGCCGTGGCTACGTTCACCGCGTTGCTGTCGAGCCGGGCCGAGTTGCTGACCTGGGGCATGTTGCCGTGGTTGATTGTCCTGAGCTTTTTCGGTGGCCTGCTGGCTTACGGGATCCTGATCGGCGTGGTGGGCGCGCGGCAGGTGCGCACGGTGTATCAGCGCCATGAAGTGTTGATCACCAAGCTGTGCGGCGTGATGTTCATCGGTTTTGCGATCAATGCCCTGGCTCACGCACTGCCGGGCTTGCTGGGCAGTAAAACCTCCTGAGCAGCGACGACCGTTCGTCGCACCAGCAAGTTTTTTCTAAACCTTTGCCGCCCTGAAAATTCAGATTCAGGGCGGGGCTCGTTCCCCGGCATGTCTTTATTACCTGGAGGAACCCATCATGAGCCGCATGGCTATCCGGTTACGCACCGCCACTTTCGCGATGCTGCTGGGCCTCGGCGCCAGCAATGCTTTCGCCCAAGGGCCGGCCGAATTCATCGAACAGGCCTCGGCCAAGGGCATGGCCGATATCGAAACCAGCCGCATGGCCCACGCCAAGACCTCGTCCCAGGAGATCAAGGACTACACCATCGAGGTCATCAACGAACGCACCCTGGCCAATCAACATTTGGCGGCCATTGCGAAAAAACTCGACCTGCCAGTGGCACCTCGCGACCAGATCGTCGACAAGGCCGAAACCCTGATGCCTGAACTGACCGATGGCGATTCCTTCGACGCCGCCTACACAGCCCAGCAGGTCAAGGCCAACGAAGATGCAATCGCGCTGTTCAAGCAGGAAGGCGCGGCGTCGGACATCCCCGAAATAAAGGCATTGGTTGACGAAACCCTGCCCAAGCTGGAAACCCGCCTGGAAAAAGCCCGGGCGCTGGCTTCATCCTATGGCAAGAGCCGTAACGGCGACGGTTGATCGCGGGCCTGGTCATGCAAGCGGCGGTTGGAGCTGATCCAGCCGCCGTTTTTTTATGCCTGGTTCAGGTCGGTCTTGACTGAGCCGCCTGGGTCCGCTGCTGTGCTGTCGCCGCCGAGGCTGACGGTTTGGCGCTCGCCCAGGGTACGGTATTCGCTGCGCAGTTTTTCCAGGGCTTTGAAGTCCAGGCCATCGAGGCTCAGTACCGCGTTCTGTGCATCCTTGGTCACCCGCAGCAACTCATCAATCTTGATATGCAACATGTCGCTGTCACGGTTCTGGGTGTTCTGGATCAGGAACACCATCAGGAAGGTGATGATGGTAGTGGACGTGTTGACCACCAATTGCCATGTGTCGTTGTAGTGAAACCAAGGGCCGCTGACGCCCCACAGCACAATCAACACCACTGCCGCAAAGAAGGTACGGGCGCTGCCTGCCCAGCGGGCCAGGGATTGGGAAAGGGTCGAGAACTTCATGGTGATGCTCCAGGTAGGTGCTGATGAAGTACTGACCGTGGCGGCACGCTGAAATTTCTTTTTACAATTGTTGACCTGCATGAATTTGACGGGGCTGTGCAACCGTTGGGCAGGTTCGAGGCGCAGGCATCGAACCCTGCTGGTGTAGACCGGTCACTATTTCATCACCCCGTCAAAATGGAAGCGTGATCATGAGCCTCTCTCGTACTCTCTGCCTGGCCTGCTGCCTGGTGCTGTTGCAAGGCTGTTTCGACAGTTCTAACAATGAAACCCAAGACAACACCGACGGCAGCAAATCCTCGGTGCAGTTGAAGGATTCCAAGGCTGATCAGCCCTAGCGCTTGGTGGCTGTCAGAACAACGACCTTGTAGCCTCGCCATCCTCGAGGGTCAGCAAATACTGCTTGGCTTCAAGCCCGCCGGCAAACCCGGTCAGCCCGCCCGAAGCACCGATCACCCGATGGCAGGGCGCGACGATCGAAATCGGATTGCGCCCGTTCGCCGCACCGACCGCGCGCACGGCCTTGGGGTTGCCGATCTGCGTAGCGATCTGGCTGTAGCTGCGGGTCTCACCGAAAGGAATGGTCAACAGTGCGCTCCAGACTTTTTTCTGGAACTCGGTACCGTCAAAGTCCAGTTCCAGCTCGAAGCGGTCGCGGGTGCCGGCAAAATACTCGTTCAACTGTCGCTCGGCCTCCAGCAGCACCGGGCTGTGGTTGACCTCTACCAGTTCGCCCAGGCGCACACGGTTGGCGCGCTCGGTTTCCCACAGGATGGCGGCGAGCTTGCCGTTGCGGGCAACCAGGGTCAGTTGGCCGACGGGGGAGGGCATCAGTTTGTATTCACACGGCATGAGTGGGCTCCTTGTTGCGCGGATCATTTAGCGGACAGGCCTGCACTTTAGCGCTCATCGCGGGTGGGTGAACTACGTTTCTTGCGGTCAAATTCGGCGGTGTCACCGCTGTTGTTACAGTAACTTCAACGCTGGCGACGCGAGGAACCCCGAGCGGCTTTTTTCTTCCGGGGGATGCAGTACGTACCCGTCAATTCGGTTGAGCAAATAGCCAGGCAGCGTGATGTTGAGCTTCTGCGCCGGCAGGTGCTGCAAGCAAGCAGTGTATGAGCGCGGGACAAGGCTGCAGGAGGGGGGGGGATTGCGGGTTTTACTGGCAAATTCCAGGCATAAAAAAACCGGCCACATGGGCCGGTTTTTTCTTCATCCCCAACCCCGGCGAAGCAGGTGGGCGGCGAGCTGTTCAACGAGGGTTTCGAGGGGGCGCTACCGTCCAACGGGTTCACCAATCAGCGTAACGACAACGCCAGCGGGCCGTTGCTGCTGGATTTGAGCGCCATTCCCCAGCGCCTGGCCCAGCACGTCCACGACCTGACACACCGGGAAGCGCTGCAGGATGCCCACCGCCTGACCAAAGATCCCCAAATCAGGGCGGTGCTTCTCGACAAGCTTGGCCCGCGCGGCGCGGATTCGTTCCTGCCGTGGTTGAAGGCCATAGCCAATGACCGCAACCCACCGGAAACCGGCAACTTCAATCGGTTCCTCGACGCGGCCAGGACAAATACGTCCATCGTGGGCCTGGGCCTTTCCAGCACCACCTTGCTGGCGCAGGTCGGCGGCCTGATCCCGGGCCTGCTGTACGTCAAGCCGAAGCTGTTGGCTCAAAGTCTGCTCGATGGCATCCGGTCGCCCGTCGAGATGTACAGAATGATTACCGATGCATCGCCGGCGATGCGCCTTCGTTGGGATATGGAGGACGGCCGACTGGCTTCAAGCATGGCTGACCTGATCGGCAAAAACGCATTCTTCCGCAAGCGTGACGACCTGGTGCGGTTCTCGTTCAACCTGCTGGGCTACCTGGATCGCGGCATTTCCGGCGCAATCTGGATGGCCAGTTACCGCGAAGGCCTGGCCGCCGGCAAGGAAGCGTCCGCCGCTGCGCTCGATGGCGACAATGCGGTGCGCCTATCCCAGGGCGGCACCGGGGCAATGGATATTGCGGCCATCCAACGCAAGGACCAGGGCGCTGCCATGCGCCTGCTGACCATGTTCTATACACCGTTCTCGGCCTACTACAACCAGAACCGCGACCTGGCGTTCGAAGCAAAGCAGGGATCGCGCACGGTGGCCAGCGCTGCCGCTGCAATGCTGGCCGTGGCGTTCTTCCAGGGCGTGGTGGGCGATCTGCTAACCGGTAAAGGGCCGGACGAAGACGAGAACACCGCCGCATGGATGGCAAAAAGCACGCTTGGGTTTGGGGTTTCCGGGTTCCCGGTCATCCGCGACACCATCGGCGCAGCACTCAGTGGTCACGCCGGATCGCTATCGCCGGCATGGCAGGCCATCAACGCAGGGCGCCAGGCCGCTGGCGCGGTTACTGGATTGGTTACCGGCGATAAGGATGCAGGTGCAGCAGCCAAGTCTGTGGTCACCGCTGGCGGCTATCTGCTGGGCGTACCGACAAAACCGCTAACCCGCCAGGGCTCGTACCTCTGGAATGTTGCCGTGGGCGAGGAAACCCCTGAAGACGCCGCCGAGTTCATCAAAGCCCTGTTGCACGGGGCCCCGAAAAAGTAAGTCCGCAGCAGCCAACGAAGCCCGCCACTGAGCGGGTTTTTTTTCGTCCCGAGAAAAGGAGTCACGACAGTGACCGTCAATACAATTAGCAGCATTGCGGAGTTCGATACCAACGGGGTTACTACCAACTTCCCGTTCTACTTCAAGTTCTTGGCCAATGAGGACTTGGTCGTTACCTACGTTGATCCGCTGGGCGTCAGCTCAACGCTGACCCTCGGCACGCACTACACCGTGAATGGCGCGGGCAATGACCAGGGCGGGAGCATCGTTACGACCTCGGCGCTGGCCGGCCCTGGCCAACTGGTTGTGTCCAGGGAAATGGAAGCTTTCCAGCAAACCAGCCTGCGCAACCAGGGCAAGTTTCTGGCGGAAACCCACGAGGATGTGTTCGACAAGCTGACCATGCTCATTCAGCAGGGGCTGGCCACGTTCACGCGGGCACTCAAGCGGCCACTGGGGCGCGACTATTTCTTTGCTGAAAACCGCCGCATTACCAGCGTCAAAGACCCCGAGGAACCGCAGGACGCAGCAACTAAAAATTCCGTTGAGCAATATGTCGGGAGCGTGCTTGGCTCTATTCAGGGGCCAATCAACAACTCAGCCAACGTTCTGTACGTCCGGCCATCCGGTACGCCTGGCGTTGTCCAGGACCTGGCCACGGGCGAGGGCTATGACTACGTTGGGGCGACACTGCCAACCGGGGTGTTCTCCACGGTCAAAGGCTTCTTCAATTGGATCCTCGACCGGATCACGCTGAGTACTTCGGGCTCGGCCAGTATCGTTGCCGCAATTGCGAAAGGTGGAAAGGTCGTTATACAAAATGGCGGCCATTACCTACTTACTCCTGCCATCTGCGACTATGCGGCCGACCCCGACGTAGGTTTCGCTGGCAACTCAAGCAAGCGAATCGACTTGTCTGGAGATACCCCAGGCGGGACAATTTTAAGCAACCAAACCAACGACTTTGCCGTCACGCTGCAGGGCAGCTACCTACCGACCCCGCCACATGTAACGCAGAACTTCGGTGGTTTTGATCGCGTTGGTAATTTCACGATCGTAGGCCCATCTGTAACAACGCCGGTAACTACAGACGTTGGCGGTAGTGGCTTGAGGATCGCGATTAAGGCCAACACCGAGATTCACAGCTTTACAGCAATTAACCTGCGTCGCGGCATAGTTCTTGAGGATGTTTTAACCAGCACCCTTCAAGACGTGAACATCATCGGATGCTATCGAGGCATCACTGCCAAGGCTGATAACGGTATCTCGGCCCCGAATGCTATGAGCTGGCGGCGCGTGCGTGTGCATGCCTGCGCTGAACATGGTGTGGTTTCTGACCTGGGATCGGCCTCACATCTGGATGTTCTAACGTCCGAAGGCAATGGCACGATGGGGACTGGTAGTAACTCTGTTTGGTTTACTGCTCAGGCCTAGCAGACTGCCGGCATGACTGTCATTACCGCTTGGTATTCCGAGCTTAATTCGGGGTCAACAGATTTCCGCCTCGACAATAACAGCAGTCACCAGCAGGTCGTTAAATTCAATGGCGGGATGTTTCAGCGAGTAACTACTACCGCATATGTCGGTACATGTCTTTATGCAACCAGTATTGCCGGTCGAACAATTATCTACCTTGACTCTGTAATCTTCCGAAGTGACTTCGGTTATGTGCCGTCCTCCACTCGCCCTTACTGGGACGTCGGCTCTTACTCTGAGGTTATCTGGAACGAGACATGTGTTTTCTCTGAAACCACATCATTGGTTTATTGGCTATGCCTATACCGCCCTTACTCGTTCTCGGTTGCAGCAGATGGCACGATCTTGAGCGGTCCACCTGGCTTCGGTATTACCGCCCTCGGCAGTGGTCTTTACCGCCTGTTCCGGACTGCTGGGCTTGCACAATTTGCAAAATCTGCGGATGACGTGAGCGTGATAGTGACGCCGGGGGTAGGCGGTTTCGCACACTACATTCCCGCTAAAACCACCACGACAATTGATATCCAGCTGCATAACGGTTCGGCGCCAGCCAACGCGAAGTTCGACGTGGAGATTCGCCGGAACGCGGGGTTCTACGCCTGACGATCAATTTCTCGGGCGCAAAAAAAACGCCCAAGGCCGCAAAGCCTGGGGCGTTTCTATTTTTCAGGCTGGTCTAGTTCCACACCTGCTTGAACATTGGCACCAGTTTCTTGTTGCCTGATTCGCTCAAGTGGTTGTCGTCCCAGTACAGCGACTTTCCATCGACGGACCCATAGCAGGCGGTCGCATCACAAAGGGCAGGCTCAGGGTCCAGCAGGTGGATTCCACAGGCTGCAGCCGCATCGTTCATCACCGATACTACAAATGCATTGCGCTCGCGATAGCTGTCCAGGGATACTGCGATGTCAGCAGCCTTGCCGAACTTCACTTCATCCCTGGCAAGCTTGGTCGGAACGTTTACGCCCATTTCCGGAATTGGCTTGGTCACGTACACAGGCCTGTGCTTGGCAAGTTCGCACATCGAAGACACGTAGCGCTTGCGGAATTCTTCCTTATAAGCAGCATCCAGCGGGCCGGGCTCGCTGAAATACATCAGCGGTCCAGTGGTTGGGTCTTTGCGCTCGTTATGGCCCAGGACATAAACGGATGACCTGTTTGTAACAACCAAAGGTACGCCGGGCAGGGTGCTACTCAGTTCCTGAATCTGCTTGCTGACAAAGTCACCACATTGGTAATCGGCGGGCATCCCTTGCAGCTTCATGCCTGGGATCGTCATGCAGCTGATATAGCCCAGGTACAGCGTTGAGCGTTCTGGCCCAGCAGCATCAGTCACTGCGCTGACGATGGCATCGGCATGGCTGTCACCGATAACGATAACTCCGACTGGTTTCTCTGGGTTGCCGAAAACACACTTGGGGGAGTCGACACCAGACTCAATAAAGCAATTCTTGCTCGCCGGGTTCTTGTTGGTTCGCTCTCGATCCGCTGCTGCAACCATGTCGCTGACTCGGGATTCAACCCCGCGCTTGACGAATACAAGCGAGGCCGAGGCGCCAACTACAAGGACCAAGGCCGCGTAGCAGGCGAGGTGTGGCAATTGAGAGAGCGGTACCTTGATGGTCCGAGAAGGCTTTTCCACCAGGTACAGAGACGCAAAACCAAGAATTACAGACGCAGCAATCCCCGCGGCTACGACTGGGGCGTTGTTCGCCATGCCGTAGTAGCCGATCAAAACTACAACCGGCCAATGCCAAAGGTAGATTGAGTAAGAGGCTTCACCGATCCAGCCGGCTACTTTGTTGTTGGTGACGATCGAGGTTTGATCTGCCGCGCAGACCATCAGGGCGGTACCCAGCACCGGGAGCAGGGCAAGCCAGCCCGGCCAAACATCTGCCGCTGTGAAAAACCAGACGCTGGCAGCGATCATGATCAGGCCAATGACGCTGGCAGACTGCTTGTGCGATTGCTTCATATGCACAGGGAACAGGTAGACAAGGCCGCCAACAATCATTTCCCAGGCCCGGGAAGGGAGCGTATAGAAAGCTGTGTTCGGGTAGTGTGTGCTTGCGTACAGGCAAAGTGCGAATGAGCCCGCGCCGAGAGCGACTAGCAGCATTCTTGTGGTGTTGAAGCTGAACATCTTGCGGGCTGCAAGGATGATCAGTGGGTACACCATGTAGAACTGGGCGGTTGCAGGAGCTGAGTGCAACACGGTCATTGAATTGAAGCTGGAGCATCATGCCGCATAGCCATGGCCTTCTGCATCACCTCGCCCATAACTTCGATTGGGCATTTGAAGTCGAAGCGCTTA
>NZ_JCBCUR010000028.1:0-37109 GCF_059862305.1 Pseudomonas sp. MF09156 | reverse complement strand
TTAAAGAGCGGTTGGTTAAGATCTTTCGTCTCAACCGAGGCGCGCATTCTACAGCAGCCTCATTTGCTGTCAAGTGATTATTTTCAGAAGTTTCGAGATTTTCCTCAACAACTTCAACCACTTGCGCTTTCGATCTCTCGTCAGCGGGAGGCAAATACTACAGCATTAAAATACCCGGTCAACCCCCAACTGGAAATTCTTTTCCAGAGAAAAGAACCCTGGCCGCCACTATGAAAACCTCCAAGGACCCAATACCCCTCAGACTTCATAGAACGCCTTATATAAGATGCCTAACCAGCACATAAAGGCGAAACGGAGAAACAGAACCTTCAGAATGCAAAAAGGCCCCATAAATGGGGCCTTCAAGTACAAATAATGGCGGAGAGATAGGGATTCGAACCCTAGGTACCGGTGAAGGTACAACGGATTTCGAATCCGTCCCATTCGGCCACTCTGGCATCTCTCCAACGGCGCGCATCATAACAGCCTGTTTCGTGGAAGCAAAGCGCCGAAGCAATTTTTTCCGTGCTATCAGATGCTTGCGTCGATTACAGCGGTACGCCGAGGCGGTTGGCGACTTCTTCATAGGCTTCGATAACGTCACCGAGGCCCTGGCGGAAGCGGTCTTTGTCCATCTTCTTACGGGTGTCCTTGTCCCACAGGCGGCAGCCGTCCGGGCTGAATTCGTCGCCCAGGACGATGGAGCCGTCGTGGAATACGCCGAATTCCAGCTTGAAGTCCACCAGCAGCAGCCCGGCGTCGTCGAACAGCTTGCTCAGCACGTCGTTGACCTTGAGCGACAACTCCTTCATGCGCGCCAGTTGTTCAGCGGTGCCCCAGCCAAATGCCACCACGTGGGATTCGTTGATGAATGGATCGCCCTTGGCATCATCCTTGAGGAACAGCTCGAACGTGTAAGGATTGAGCTTGAGACCCTCTTCCACGCCCAGGCGCTTGACCAGGCTGCCGGCGGCGTAGTTACGCACGACGCACTCGACCGGGATCATGTCGAGTTTCTTCACCAGGCATTCGTTGTCGCCCAGCAGTTTATCGAATTGGGTCGGGATGCCGGCCGCTTCGAGTTTCTGCATGATGAAGGCGTTGAACTTGTTGTTCACCATACCCTTGCGGTCGAGCTGTTCGATGCGCTTGCCGTCGAACGCCGAGGTGTCGTTGCGAAACAGCAGGATCAAGCGGTTGGCGTCGTCGGTCTTGTAAACCGACTTGGCTTTGCCGCGGTAGAGTTCTTCACGTTTTTCCATGATGGGCTCCGCTTGGTAAGTAGATGGGCTAGGCGATATGTCGCCAGTCGAGCCCTGAATCTTGATCGGCCAGTTGCAGCCAGTCCGGGTCGCACCCGAGGGTGTCGACAAAACATTGCCGGGCAAGCTGCGGCAGGTTGTTCTTGCTGCTCAGGTGGGCCAGGACCAGATGTTGCAGGTCTTGCCAGCCCAACTCATACACCAGGTACGCCGCCTGGTGGTTGTTCAAATGTCCCAGTTCGCCGCCAACCCGTTGCTTGAGAAAGTACGGATAGTGACCGCGCGCCAGCAGGTCTCGGCAGTGGTTGGACTCGATCATCAATGCATCGAGATCCCGATAGCCTTCAAGCACCTTGGCACAATAGGAACCCAAGTCGGTAAGCAGGCCGAAGCGACGCTCGCCATCACTGAATACATATTGCGTGGGCTCGTGGGCATCATGCGCCACGGCAATCACAGAAATGCTCAAGGCACCGATCTGCAGTTGCTCGCCACCGGCCAGGAAACCTGCGGGTTCAATGGGTTTGCGCATCCCGCGCAAGGTGCCGCGACTCAGGTACACCGGAAGATTGTAGCGCCGAGACAGCAAACCCACGCCATGCACGTGGTCGGCATGTTCGTGGGTCACTAGAATCGCGCTCAACTGCGCCGGGTGAACCCCCAGGCGCAGCAGGCGTCGCTCAGTTTCCCGCAGGGAGAAACCACAATCCACCAGGACGTACGTGTCGTCGTGGGCTACAAGCGTGCCGTTCCCTTGGCTACCGCTGCCGAGAACAGCAAAACGCATCGGATCAGCCCAGGTTGTCCTGAATCACGCCCAACACTTTGCGCGCCGTTTCAGCAGGCGCTACGGTGTTGATGTTCTTCTCGACGGTGACTTGCACGTTGTCGCCAACCTTGCTCAGGCGAACCTGATAACGCTCGGCGCGAGTCTCGATCTCTTCCTTGGTCGGCTCGCTGCCGAACAACTTGCTGAAGAAACCACGCTCTTCGTCTTTCTTCTCGGCCTTTTCAGCCACGTTGATGTAGTACAGGCCCAGGCTGCGGTTGATGTCTTCAACGCGCCATGGACCTTGCTCCAGGGCACGGCCGACGCTGGCCCAGGCTCGATCCAGGTCTTCACCCAGGTTGAGCACGACGTTGCCGCTACCGTCTTCGGTGAGACTGACACGGTTAGGGGTGTCGTAATCACGGGCAGCGAGCAGGGATACGGAACCGCCCTTCTCGGAAATACGGCTCATGCTGGCAAGCATCTCGTCGACCAGCGCAGCATCGACACCGCTGTTGACCGAGCGATTGGTGAATTCGACGTTGGCGGTACTGCCGGCAGGACGCTCGGCACTGACCACATAGACTTCACTGGTGTTGCGCTGCACGCCTGGCTCGATGCGTACGCGGATGCGGCTTTCGCCATCAGCGGCGACACCACCGGCCTGCAGGCGCTTGGCCATGTTGGCCGACAGTTCGTTCGACTGCTGCCATGCAGTGGTGAACTCACCGGTCTGCGGGCGTTGCTCGTCGATACGGAAACCGTTGTCCTGGAAGAACTGCACAGCAACCGGCCAGACTTCGGCAGGTGGGCGCTGGGCCATGATCCAACGCGAGTCGCCGCTTTTCTGCAGGCTGTAGTCACTGGCATCGGCCAGGGCCGAAATCGGCTGTGGACGCGGTACTTCGTACTCGCCCTTGACGGTGTCGTCGGCCACATTGCGCGGAATCGGCAGCAACGGGTCAAGGCGCTTGGCGACGTTGACGTCCGGCGGCAATTGCATCGGTGCGGTTTGTTGTGCTTCCAGGTAATCGCTACCGCGGTCACGGAAGTAGCCTTCCGGGCCCCAGATCCAACCGCAGCCACTAGTGCTGGAGATAATCAAGGCAAGTGCGGAAAGTCCGGCCAATCGCTTCATGCGTAGTGCTTCCTCAATTAAACCAGGACGCCGGACTGGCGCAGGGCCTGTCGCAGCGGTTCGTGACAGGCTGGGCTGAGTTGGGTGAGCGGCAGACGGATACCGTCCGGCATCAGGCCCATCTCGTGCAGCGCCCATTTCACGGGAATAGGGTTGGATTCGATAAACAGGGTTTTGTTGAGCGGCATCAGCTTTTCGTGAATCGCGCGGGCCTTGACGGCATCACCGGCGATTGCAGCGGCACACAGTTCGCTCATGGCTCGCGGGGCCACGTTGGCGGTCACCGAGATATTGCCCTTGCCACCCAGCAGGATCAGCTCCACAGCCGTGGCGTCGTCGCCGGAGTACAGCAGGAAGTCGCTGCTCACGCCGGCCAGGATGTCCTTGGCGCGCTGCAGGTCACCCGTGGCTTCCTTGATACCGATGATGTTCGGCACGGTCGACAGGCGGATCACGGTCGCGGCCTGCATGTCGCACGCCGTGCGACCTGGCACGTTGTAGAGGATCTGCGGGATGTCGACAGCTTCGGCGATGGCCTTGAAGTGCTGGTACAAGCCTTCCTGGGTCGGCTTGTTGTAGTACGGCGTCACCAGCAGGCAAGCATCGGCACCGGCTTTCTTGGCGTTCTTGGTCAGTTCGATCGCTTCGCGCGTCGAGTTGGCGCCCGTACCGGCAATCACCGCGATACGCCCTGCAACGCGCTTGACCACAAACTCGATCACCTCGATGTGTTCTTCCACATCAAGCGTGGCCGATTCACCCGTGGTGCCGACGGCCACAATGGCGTTGGTGCCTTCTTGCAGGTGAAAGTCCACCAGTTTGCCCAGGCTGTCCCAGTCGAGATTACCTTGTGCATCCATGGGTGTGACCAGTGCCACCATACTGCCCGCAATCATGCAACCGCTCCTGCCGGAAAAAGAGAGCCGTAATGGTACTGGCGCCAAGATGCTTGCACAAGCGAAGTACCCTCCGAGGACGCGTTCTGGATCAACTTAGTTGCCGGCAATGCCATCATTGGGCCAAAGCACGGCCAACTGCCACTGAATATGCAATGAAAACGCCACGTCCTAGCCCTTGGCGGCGCTTTTCGCTACCCTTGATCCTTTGATCGGTACCGCACGTTCGTATCGACCGCTCATCGCTTTAGGAATGCTGCATGTCCACCCCCACAGTCCGCGAACAATTCCTTGTTATCAGTGCCCTTGGCGCCAACCCCATGGAGCTGACTAACGTCCTGTGCCGCGCCAGCCATGAAAACCGCTGCGCCGTCGTGACCTCACGCCTGACTCGCCATGGCGAGTGCAGCGCGCTGGTCCTGCAGATTTCCGGCAGCTGGGACGCCCTGGCGCGCCTGGAAGCTGGCTTGCCGACCCTGGCCAAGAAGCACGATTTCACCGTCAATGTGGTACGCAGTGCCGCCCTGGAGAACCGTCCCCAGGCGCTACCGTACGTGGCTTATGTCAGTTCGGCGTACCGTTCGGACATCGTTAATGAACTGTGCCAGTTCTTTATCGACCATAACGTCGAGTTGGAAAACCTGACCTGCGACACTTACCAGGCCCCCCAGACCGGCGGCACCATGCTCAACGCCACCTTTACCGTGACCTTGCCGGCCGGCGTGCAGATCAGTTGGTTGCGCGACCAGTTCCTGGATTTCGCCGATGCGCTGAACCTGGATGCACTGATCGAGCCCTGGCGCCCACAGAATCCAATGTAAGGAAGTTTTTCATGGCGGTAGTCATCGACACACCGGTCGCCGATTTCCAAGCCCCGGCGACCAGCGGGCAGACGTTCAGCCTTGCCGGCCTCAAGGGCAAGCAAGTGGTGATCTACTTTTACCCTAAAGACAGCACCCCGGGCTGCACCACCGAAGGCCAGGGGTTTCGCGATCACTACGCCGCGTTCCAGGCCGCCAACACCGAAGTGTTTGGCGTGTCCCGGGACAGCGTGAAGTCCCACGAGAACTTCAAGGCCAAGCAAGCTTTCCCCTTTGAGCTGATCAGCGACAAGGACGAGGCAGTTTGCCAGCTGTTTGATGTAATCAAGCTGAAGAAGCTGTACGGCAAGGAATACCTGGGCGTTGATCGCAGCACCTTCCTGATCGACAAGGAAGGCGTGCTGCGCCAGGAATGGCGTGGCGTAAAAGTGCCGGGGCATGTGGAGGCGGTATTGGCCGCGGCACAGGCACTGGACAAGGCTTGATGCGGCTGGTGGCAGTTAGATAGCTATCGCAGGCAAGCCAGCTCCCACATGGGTTCGGTGCTCGACCAGACAACTCGGTAAGTGTGGGAGCCGGGCTTGTCCGCGATGGGGCCATCAGGCCTTGCGCAACCAGTAACGATAGACGCCGTTATCGACCTCCTCGTGCAACAGCGCATGCCCCGCCAGCTTGGCAAACGTGCGGAAGTCCCGCTGCGAACCCGCATCCGTGGCGATCACCTTGAGCACCGCACCGCTGGCCAGCCGATTGAGTTCCATCTTGGCCTTGAGCAGTGGCAACGGGCAGTTGAGGCCGCTGGCATCGAGCTCGGCGTCGTGGTTTACAGCAGCGGTCATGGTTTTGCTCCAGGCGGCGTCAAGGGGCGCTTAGAATATCTGGTCCCGAGCTCAGTGTCCGGCTACAGTAATGTCTTTGTCGAAAGGCTTTGTGCATGACTTTTTTGCGCCCTACCCTGCTGACGCTGGCTTGCCTGCTTGCCTCTCCAGGCTTCGCCGACGACCTGCCGTCACTTGGCGACGCCAGTTCTGCCATTGTCTCGCCACAACAGGAACACCAACTGGGCCGGGCGTGGCTGGCATTTCTGCGCGGCCAGGTCTCGGTCCTCAATGACCCGCAACTCAAGGATTACGTCGAGACCAGCGTCTACAAACTGGTGGAGACCAGCCAGGTCAATGACCGGCGCCTGGAGTTCATCCTGATCAACAGCCCGCAGCTCAACGCATTTGCTGCGCCGGGCGGGATTGTCGGGGTCAACGGCGGCCTGTTTCTCAATGCCCAGACCGAAGGCGAGTACGCCTCGGTGATGGCCCACGAACTGGCGCACTTGTCACAGCGCCACTTCGCCCGGGGCGTGGAAGCCCAGCAACGGATGCAGATCCCGATGATGGCCGCGCTGCTCGGCGGGATTATCGCTGCTGCCGCCGGCGCCGGGGATGCCGGGATTGCCGCGATTGCCGGCAGCCAGGCCGCCGCGATCCAGGAGCAGCGGCGCTTCTCCCGGCAGAATGAGCAAGAGGCCGACCGCATCGGCATCCTCAATATGGTCAAGGCCGGCTACGACCCGCGCTCGATGCCGACCATGTTCGAACGCTTGATGCGCCAGTACCGCTTCGATGCCAAGCCTCCAGAATTCCTGCTGACACACCCGGTCACCGAATCGCGGATCGCCGATACGCGCAACCGTGCCGAACAGGCCAAGACCGGCGGCACCGAAGACAGCCTGCGCTATCAACTGATTCGCGCCAGGGTCCAGCTGTATTACGAAGATACGCCCGGCTTGGCCGCCAAGCGCTTCCGCGCCCAGCTGGATGAGAACCCGAAGAGCGATGTGGCGCGTTATGGCCTGGCCATCGCCCAGATCAAGGGCACCCAGCTCAACGAGGCACGGGAAACCCTCAAGCCGCTGCTGGCCAAGGCGCCCAACGACATCACCTACAACCTGGCGCAGATCGAGTTGGATATCACCAACAATCGCATGCCCGACGCGCAGCAACGCACCGACCGCATGCTGGCCCAATACCCCAGCAACTACCCGCTGAACCAGGTGCGCGTGGACCTGCTGCTCAAGCAGAACCGCACCGCCGACGCGGAAAAAGCCCTGGAAGGCCTGCTCAAGTCGCGCTCCGACGATCCTGACGTGTGGTACCAGGTCGCCGAAACACGCGGCCTGTCCGGCAATATCATCGGCCTGCATCAAGCCCGCGCCGAGTACTTTGCGTTGGTCGGCGACTTCCAGCAGGCGATCCAGCAACTGGACTTTGCCAAGCGCCGAGCCGGCAGCAACTTCCCGCTATCGTCACGCATTGATGCGCGCCAACGTGAGCTGATCGAACAGGAACGCATCGTCAAAGGCATGATGAGCTAAATCCAGCGCCCACAAAAAAGCCCCGCTCTCGACTATCAAGAGCGGGGCTTTTTATTGACCGACGGCTAGCGGATTACTCGGCCAGCTTGAAGGTGATGAAGCTGGCACGCCCTTGACGCAGGACCCGCATCGACACCGAGCGATTCTTCGGCAACGCCTTGGCGATGTCGGTGAATTCCTTGGTGGAGTTGATGGCCTGGTTGTTCAAGTGGGTGATCACGTCGCCTGGTTGCAGGCCGATCAGGGCGGCCGGGCCGTCCTGGACTTCCTTGATCACCACACCGCTCTTGAGGTCGAAGCTCTTCTTCTGCTCGTCGGTCAACTCGACGACGGCAATGCCCAGGCGGTTGCTGCTGCGCTCTGCACCCGATTTACCACCCAGCGCGCCAAGCTCCTGGCCTTCTTCAGGGATCGCGCCCACGGTCAGCTCGACGTTCTGGCGCTTGCCTTCGCGGATCACTTCCAGCTTGGCCTTACTGCCCGCCTTGAGTGCGCCGACCAGATGCGGCAGGTCGGCCGACATGACAATTGGCTGGCCGTTCATGCTCAGGATCACATCGCCAACCTGCAAGCCACCTTTAGCCGCCGGGCCGTCGTCCTGGATCTGCGCAACCAGGGCGCCGGCAGGCTTGTCCAGGCCAAAGGATTCGGCCAGGTCTTTGTTCACTTCCTGGATCACCACGCCCAACCAGCCACGGCTGACCTTGCCACCCGCTTTGAGTTGGTTGGAAACGTCCATGGCCACATCAATCGGGATGGCGAAGGAGACGCCCATGAAACCGCCGGAACGGGTGTAGATCTGCGAGTTGATCCCCACCACTTCGCCCGCCAGGTTGAACAGCGGACCACCGGAGTTACCCGGGTTGATCGGTACGTCGGTCTGGATGAACGGTACGTAGTTCTCGTTCGGCAGGCTGCGGCCGATGGCACTGACGATGCCTTGGGTCACGGTGTGGTCGAAGCCAAACGGCGAACCAATGGCTACCACCCACTGCCCGGCCTTCAGGTCCTGGGACTTGCCCAGTTTCAGCACGGGCAGGTCCTTGCCTTCGATTTTCAGCAAGGCCACGTCGGAGCGTGGATCGGTGCCGACCAACTTGGCCTTCAGTTCACTACGATCAGCCAGGCGCACTAGGATCTCGTCCGCGTCGGCGATCACATGATTGTTGGTCAGGATGTAGCCGTCAGGCGAAATGATAAAACCCGAGCCCAGGGATTGGGCTTCGCGCTGGCCACCACCACCGCCACGGGGCGAACGGGGCTGGGGCATGCCACGCTCGAAGAACTCCCGCAGCATCGGCGGCAGGCCTTCCAGATCAGGCATCTGCTGGTTCGAGACTTTACGATCCGGCAGCTTCTGGGTGGTACTGATATTCACCACGGCAGGCGAGGCCTGCTCTACCAGTTGGGTGAAGTCAGGCAACTCCGCCGCTTGCGCGGCAACGGCCTGACCCAGCACCAGCACCGTGGCGACTATGGATAGGTAAGATTTCAAACGTGGTATCGACATACAGCTCCCGTTACGACGAGCAGGGTTGGGCGACAGGGTTCAATAAACGCCGAAGACTACTACTAGCGACGTCAATATTGCGTGAACAACGCAAGGCCAGAGCCGAGAAGCTCTGACCTATAAAAAACATAAGGAGATTTTGCAAGTGAAAATACTCTCCAGACATTTCATGTTCTGCGCAGCAAAGCAGGCATTTCCTGCATCACTGTGAACGATCTGGATGAGCATAGGATTAACGGCTCACGGCTTTTCGGGTGCCGGGCCACTGCGAACCGACAGGGCGATGCGTTCGGCGGTGCCCAGGGGAATCTCACCGACCACCGTGGCCACGACCTCACCCTCAGCGGTGGTCATGCGGCGAGAGACAGCAACCGTAGGCCCCAACTGCACCCGGCTTTCGGTCGCGGCTTCGCCACTGACGGGCTCGAGGAACAGCGAAAAGCGCGCCAGCCCGTCCTCATACATCAGGCTGGTGACCACCACCTGAGTCTGGGAGTCCTTGCGCGCCGTGCTGCGGGCCAACTGGAAGCCGGGCGGCAGCCAGCTCGGATGCCAGGCCTGGGGCTCTATTACTTCATCGGCCTTGCTGCTGGCGACCGACAGTGGCTTGCAGTCCTGGCCGGGCTGCAAATCGCTTTCATCCGGGGTTTTGGTGCTCAGTTGAGTGAACTGGAAACGTTCCAGCAACTGGCCTTTGTCATTGATCAGCAATGACTTGAGCGGCAGCGCGGTTTCACGGTCCAGATGCAGCTCGAACCCGTAACGATATTGATCACGTGGCGCCAACGAGACGATCACCGCCTTGCGACCAGCCACACGCGATTTACCAATAACGGCAAGTTCGTAAAAAGAACTGAGTTTTTGTGGATCAAGGACTTGGGCCGGAGCGCCGGGCAGACTGCCCAGACCCGCCACCAGGCTGCCACTGACGCACCGGGTGCGCCCATCGACCCGGACAACTTCCTGGGCCGAGCCATCGAGCTGCAGCAGTCGTTCGCTAACCTGGCCATTCTGGACACGATGCCAGATGTCATGGGTAGAGAAACTACCGTTACGCTCGTAGATAAACGTGCCTTGGTAGCTTTGCTGCTGCTCTGCCCGCCCAAGACGCTTCAGCCAATCCTGGGCTTCGTCGGCATGGGCAGGTACTGCAAACCAGCCACTGAGCAAAAGCGCAAGGAGCGGTATGGCGCGCATAAGGCTCCTTAGCGGTCTAGCGGTTTTCCAGGCTTGCAGCGCGAGCGTATGGCAGTGCGCTTTCGGTACCCTTTACAGCCGACTCTTGAGCGTGCTGGCGCAGATAACCTGGCAGACGCTGGTCCTGCCAGCCGGATTGCCCTTGAAGCACGCCGTTGGCCATGGGGCCTGTCGCGTCAGAGCTTTCCTTGTAGCCGGCCAGGACAGCCGGGCCCTTGACTTGCGGACCAGCCATGACCGGCTGCTGGGTTTGCTGGGCCAGTTCGGCACCGGCGATTTCGTCCTGGTTGTACAGGCGTACACCGGCCAGTACGGCCACTGTCACCGAGGCAGCGACCGCCAGGCGACCGAGGCTACGCCAAGGACCGCGGGTGGCTTTTGCCGGAACGGCTTCATCGGCCAGCGCAGCAGAAACGGCCGCAGCAATATCCAGACGAGGGATTAGTAGATCCTTATGCATCACCGCCCGAGCGACTTGGTAACGAGACCAGGTATCACGGGTTTGGGCATCATCAAATGCGTTGAGCACTCGACGAAGTTCCAGTTCATCCGCTTCGTTATCCATCACTGCGGACAGCGATTCCTGCAGGGCATCACGACTCATGGCGGTTCCTCTCTTGGCTGTCGCCGCTGTCTTTAGTTTTCCTGCAACAACGGTTGCAGGGCTTTATCGATGGCTTCCCGAGCCCGGAAAATCCGGGAGCGTACGGTCCCCACCGGACATTGCATGACGCTCGCAATGTCCTCGTAACTCAGACCATCGAATTCACGTAAAGTTAATGCCGTACGTAAATCTTCTGGCAGTTGCTGAATAGTGCGATGGACAGTGCCTTCGATCTCGTCGCGCAGCAATGCACGCTCCGGCGACTCGAGATCCTTGAGGCCGTGATCACCATCGTAGAATTCTGCATCTTCCGAACTCACATCACTATCAGGTGGGCGGCGTCCGCGAGACACCAGATAGTTCTTCGCCGTGTTGATGGCGATGCGATACAGCCACGTGTAAAACGCACTGTCACCGCGAAAATTACCGAGTGCACGGTAGGCCTTGATAAAGGCTTCCTGTGCAACGTCCTGCGCTTCATGGGTGTCGTGCACGAACCGCACGATCAACCCGAGAATTTTGTGCTGGTATTTCAGCACTAGCAGATCAAATGCGCGCTTGTCGCCGCGTTGAACGCGCTCGACCAGCTGCTGATCCTCTTCCTGGGTTAGCATGAACACTCCTCGTTGTACTTGAAGGAGGCTTGCATAACTAAACGATCAGGCTTGCAAACATAGACTAGGACTTTTCGCAAAAGTTCTCCCCCTTCAAGCAAGTTTCCGGTGGGCTCTGTTTTGGCACACACGAAAAACGCAGCGCGGGCATAGCCGGCTGCGTGAATAATCTTGTCGCCGGTTTTCTGACACTCCCATGTTCCAGGCCAATCAGTAAAACCAACGTTTTCCCAGCTTTCGGGCATCCTGTTATGGAGTCGGGCGTGATGCAAAAGTTCCCATCTCGACACCGGACCGCCTCATCAAAGCCGTGCAGTTCGTTCACCATAGTTTCACAATGCCACGAATGCCCGGCTATTGTGCCGATAGCCCCCTCTATATACTAGTGGGCCGTGTGACCCTTTGATTCGCCGATCCAGGCGTCCTGTTTGCGCCACCCCTCGGATCGCTTTTTGCGGAATCCCATAAATGAGCCAACAGTTTCAACACGATGTCCTGGTGATTGGTAGCGGTGCCGCCGGCTTGAGCCTTGCGCTGACCCTGCCGAGCCATCTGCGCATAGCCGTACTGAGCAAGGGCGACCTGGCCAACGGCTCGACGTTCTGGGCCCAGGGCGGGGTTGCCGCCGTGCTGGATGACACCGACACGGTGCAATCCCACGTTGAAGACACCCTCAACGCCGGCGGCGGCCTGTGCAATGAAGAAGCGGTACGTTTCACCGTCGAACACAGCCGCGAAGCCATCCAATGGCTGATCGACCAGAGGGTTCCATTTACCCGCGATGAACATGCCGGCAGTGATGACGGTGGTTTCGAGTTCCACTTGACCCGCGAAGGCGGCCACAGTCACCGGCGCATCATCCATGCCGCCGATGCCACCGGCGCTGCGATCTTCAAGACCTTGCTCGCCCAGGCCCGGCAACGACCGAACATCGAACTGCTCGAACAACGGGTCGCCGTCGACCTGATCACCGAAAAACGCCTGGGCCTGGCAGGCGAGCGCTGCCTCGGGGCCTACGTGCTCAACCGCGCCAGCGGCGAAGTCGATACCTACGGCGCACGCTTTACCATCCTCGCTTCAGGGGGCGCCGCCAAAGTCTACCTCTACACCAGCAACCCCGATGGCGCCTGCGGGGATGGCATCGCCATGGCCTGGCGTTCGGGCTGCCGGGTGGCGAACCTGGAGTTCAACCAGTTCCACCCCACCTGCCTGTATCACCCCCAGGCCAAGAGCTTCCTGATCACCGAGGCCCTGCGCGGTGAAGGAGCACACTTGAAACTGCCGAACGGTGAACGTTTCATGCAACGCTTCGACCCGCGCGCCGAGCTGGCCCCCCGGGATATCGTGGCCCGCGCCATCGACCACGAAATGAAGCGCCTGGGCATCGACTGCGTCTACCTGGACATCAGCCACAAGCCCGCCGACTTCATCAAGACCCACTTCCCGACGGTCTACGAGCGCTGCCTGGCCTTCAATATCGATATCACCAAAGGGCCGATCCCAGTGGTCCCGGCGGCGCATTACACCTGCGGCGGGGTGATGGTCGACCAGCACGGGCGCACCGACGTGCCTGGCCTGTACGCCATCGGCGAGACCAGCTTCACCGGCCTGCACGGCGCCAACCGCATGGCCAGCAACTCACTGCTCGAATGCTTCGTCTACGCCCGTTCCGCCGCTGCCGACATCCTCGAGCAACTGCCGCGCATCCCGGTGCCGGCCGCCCTGCCCCGCTGGGATGCCAGCCAGGTCACCGACTCGGACGAAGACGTGATCATCGCCCACAACTGGGACGAACTGCGGCGCTTCATGTGGGACTACGTGGGGATTGTGCGCACCAACAAGCGCTTGGCGCGGGCGCAGCATCGGGTTCGATTGCTGCTCGATGAGATCGATGAGTTCTACAGCAACTACCGAGTAAGCAGAGACCTGATTGAATTGAGGAACCTTGCTCAAGTAGCGGAACTGATGATCAGGTCTGCCATGGAACGTAAGGAATCTCGGGGTCTGCACTACACGCTGGACTATCCAGAGATGCTGCCAGAGGCGAAGGATACGATCCTTACACCGACCTGATGAGGCACGTTAAGTGACCTTAGCGTAGCACCATAGGACCCCGTTTTGTAACAGCTTTGGCTCACATTTGTCCCAACGCTGGGGTCCTTATCGCCTGCCCGCAAGGGTCCATATGGTGCGCCTGAGCGAGTGCGCGAGGGCCTACGGGGGTACTCGCTCCCAGAGTGCATTAAAGGTGGTCACTCACATTTTTCTGCCAAATTCTAAAAGGCCCTCTTAGGGGTTCCTGTGTGAAATCTGAATAACCTGCAAGCCAATGGCCCACGAGATTTCACACAGGAACCCCTACATGGCTGTCATTACATCGCTCAGCAGATCATGGGTAAGCTCTATGAGCCCCTCAGGGACAGCCACCCCGCTGACTATGGCAATCATGGCGACTACCTTCCAGAAGCTGGGAGATTTAACGATAGCCTTGAGGACAGCTAACCGAACATCTTTCGCATGGTCATAGGGTCCTCCTTGAACCAGCCAATTAAGGCAATGAAATAACGTATCACTAAAAGAACCCAAGACTCCTCATAGGGAGCCTCAGGACTTCATCCATCTATTCGCCCAGCGTCACACGAGTGACCATTGGGAAATCTACCAGCTCAACTTGGAGCTTCTCGGCGGGGTCGGCTGGGTTTGCCAGCTTGAGCTGAACCTTGGCCTGAGCCATTACATCAGCCACACCAATGATCTCTACGTCCCATGCTGCTGCATTGGCGTTACGGGTCGCATGGATCTGCCACACATCGCCATCACCATCTTGGCGGAAGCTCAAAGAGGCCATGTCTTTAGGAAGCATAAAGATGCCGAGGTCTTCACCAGAATAGAACTGCGTACCACAACCCAATAGCTCCTCTACATCCGAAAGACCAGCTCGTTGAGCAGCACGCTCAAGACCAGCGACTTCCTTTGCAGGAATCAGCAACACAAAGTCAGACAGCGAAGTGCCAACGGCTTGGTTGATGTTCATGGTCAGGCCGTCGATGATGTCCTCTGCGCGTTCGCGTGGGTTCTTCGACAAGCCAGTCAGTACCTTGGTCTCGGTGGATGCAGCACTGGTCAGGATCTTCGCAATGGTCGCCCCACAGGACAGCTCAAAGTCTTTCAGCATCTTCTCGGCCATCTGCCCCATGCCATTGGCAGTGAAGCCAGCCATCATGTGGTGGTCGAAGAACGTTTGACGGAAAGAGAACAGAGCGGCGTGCGGGGTCGCCTCACAGAACAGGAAGTCACCAGCGACTGCCTCACCCTTCTCAAAGGTCGAGTCATCGTAGATGGATTTACGGGGATCGAACTCAACGCTACGGTCTTGCATCAGCATAATCTGCTGTGTGGTTGGCTCAGTGCCCTTAGGGCGGAACTCACAGGGGATTGCGCCCTCTGCCGCCGCTTCCCAGTCACCGCCGTTAAAATAGTCGTCAAGGCCCTCTGTAAGGATCTTAACGAACGTCTCAGCGCCAGTCGCGCCGTTGTCCTTTACCTCAGCCGAGGAGTTAAAACGGATGATGCCGCCTTGCTCAGTGATAGCGGTAGACCAGTTGGTGGGCTTGATGTATTCGTTAGTTTTCATGTGGGATCTCCTTGAGTTGTTCTAAGTGATGTTCTTTGTGGCCCGCTTAGCTGTTGTCAGTTACGACGAGCTGCGCGAATGGCCGCACCGTGTGCCCGGATGTCTGCTGCTCGTTTCTCTTTGGCTTCACGAGCCCGAGCCACCTCAAGGCGTGTAGGTGCCTGATAGGAAGCGCATCGGTCTGCGTGGAACTGAGCGTCACGGAGCTGAGCTGCTCGAAGGTCTTCACCTGCTTTGATCTCTTGGCGGGCCAGCGAGGTCTGCTCAGGGAATGCTGAGGTACTGAGACCAGTCTTCGATGTACTGGCGCACGATGGCCGTGATCGAACTGTGATTCTTACCAGCAGCAGCGATAAGACCTGCGAGCATTACGCCCTCGGCATAAGCCTTGGTCACGGGTTGGCCTTGAACGGTCAAGGAGTTGTCACTAAGTTGGATGTCGAGCTTCATATTGGGGTTCTCCTTTGAGAAACCTTTAAGCAAACCTTGCCGCCATGATCGCGTGACCAATGGGGAAAGGAGACCCGCACGGGATCAACAAGGTTTGCTTAAAGGTATTGGATTGAAGGTGGTTTCACAGTCCTGTGGGGTTAACTTGGCGGGGACTGTAGGAGCGCCTCTGTGCTGAATGGCGGACAGCAGGAGGTTCCGGTGTGGTGCATAGATTGCCCACTACTAACGCTTAGGGCGCCTCGTGGGACCTTGAGGGGACCATGGGTAACTGATTCCCGGGGCCTTAGTGAGGGTTTTTACGGCAGTTCTCAGGCCAGCATTATCGGCTGACTGCTCATCGGAATGGACAAGTCACAGCGAACAAGCGTCTTCAAACTGAGACCGTCTTCAAGAGCTTCCTTGAGCGCTTCCATGCATCGCTGATTTGTTATGAGGGCAACGTAAGGAAGCGTCACCGCGAGGTCGTAAACGGTGCCCAATTCAGGATCACGCGAACGGCCTGGAGCATTCACCTTTGAGACCAAGGCGCGGATCGTAATAAGCGACGTCCGGCGTGGCTTGGTGAACACCCTGTTAATCAAGGCGAGCTCAGCGGTTGTCGGAATGGTTTTCTTAAAGTTGCTCATTTAGCGAATCCTCTTAGGCCGTCTCTGGCTGCAAGGGCGGCTGCTTGAGCCTCTGTAAGGTTGCCTTTAGCGATAGCTGAGCGTAGGCCCTGTACGGTGTTACGGTGCCCCAGAGAGCTCCATTGGCACTTGTTATTGAATGTCATGCGCTTGAGGATGGATGCACTGTGATCGTTTCCCAAAGAGGCCATCTTGTCAGCAACGATCAAAGCTACTTCTGGTAGCTCAAGGATCGCCTCGAAGGCGTCATAGACAAGATCTTTGAATTCATCCGAGACCCAGCCCGCATATTCAAGGGTTGCGCGTTTGGTCGCCCATGAGCCTGCACCATTGGAGCTGTGCAAATTTTGCATAGCTTCCATTCGTTTAGCCTGCTTGGTCCGCCACTGCGCAGGTCCGTTCTTTACTGGTAACTTTAAGGTTCGCCAGATATCAGTTAGGTCCCACTGCCCTGCATTATTGGCCTTGAATGCTTGACCTTCTATAATGATGACGTGCCCAGCGTGCTTATGTTTGATGTCAGTGATCATTTGTCTATTCCTCTTGTTTGCTTCCTCAGGTTCGCTCCCACAGCCCAGCGCAGAGACCCGACAAAGGTTCTGGACGGTGGCATGAAGAAGCAAACAGGAAGACTCTGCAATTATTTGTGTGATGCCCAGCGATGGGCGTAGTGTATCTATAGCCTTAGTGAGGGTTTTTACGACCATTTGATTTACATGACCCGAGAGGCACTCTTGAAGAAACCCAAGCGAGCAATTCACCGCTGGCGTGAATGACCACTTACAGTTCTGCTTAAGGATGCTCGCTGCGAGCAGGGATAATTTTGTCGCAAGACAACCCCCAAGAGAGGCCTATAAGTCCTTTCTTAAAAATAAAAGAATAGATTTATATAAAGATAATTATTAGATAGTTCTCAATGAGCAATCTTTAAGATCTTTAAGTTAAGCCCCCCGTGAACATTGAGCAATACACGGCGCCCCCAATCCCGTGCAAGGCTTCTCAGCGATGCCCTAAAAGGCACCGACTTACGATCAGCAATATCAATGTTCGCTCCTCCCTACTGGAGCCAGACGCTTGGTCTGCTTACCGGGGACGGTTGAGTGTTGGCGTGTCACCCTGTAGGTGGTCGCTCTTGGCACTCGGTAGTCTCAGGTCAAATGGTAGGAATCTGAACGTACAGGTAGGTATATTCTTGTGTGTTGCCTGCCTGTATCCTTAGTGAGGGTTTTTAATTTGGTCCCGCAAATCCCATTAAGTCCGCTTGCCGGTCGTATCGGTCTGGGTATGATCCACTGTCCGTATACGCCTTGCCCGCAGAGGGCCACCTTGGAGGTGACCTTACGGCATCATTCACAGGGTCGCCACGTTTCGGGTGGTGTCGCTCTGGTTATTGTGGTTTTTTTACATCTTCGTCGAACGTGCTGCTAACGCGTCAGGACTCACAACCGCTCGCATGTCCTTATCGAACCTAACGGCTGGTCTTCCCTGAAGTGACATCAAGGTAGACCTTATTGTTGACTTTCATACCGCCGCAATAAGTGAAGTACACTCCTTTGCCACGATTCGTTGAGGCCATCCAGCCACCCATTTCCTTGAAGTCATCTTCAGTACAAGTGGCGTCATCTATCAACGCCCGCGCTGCTTTAGCAAATGGGTCCTTATAAATCCTATAATCGTCTGAACCTTTTACGAGAGAGTAATCTCCACTTGCATCCTCTGAAGGGTCCTTAGGGCGATCTCGGCTAAAATCTTTACTCTGAACCCATTCAGCAAACTTCCCGTCCTTGATGCCATTAACGGCAGTACAGGCTCTATTTCCAGACTTAATGTACTCGCTGACGCCGCCAGTACAGGATGCAGAATAGGTCTTAGTAATACGGACCCACTTACCTTTACGCTCTAAGATGTCAACGCCCTCTCTGAACATAAGACGGCCTGCGACTCCGCACTCTGTAGATGGGCAAGTGTATCGATCAGTACGGTCTGTGGTGACCCATAGTTTTTCCTGCCCCAAAGCATGGGCCGCAAAGACTTGCAACACTGCACAAAGAGCGAGTCCGCTGAAGAAACGTCCATTGTTCAATTGATAGCTCCATTACTTAGTTGATGTTCCACGATGTCCGCATACTAAGCGCACTTTTGCGACCAGCATAGATGCAGCCTTAATTTACCAGCTTCAAAGCTTTCACCAACGCTTCAGCCATACGGCCCACCTCAACGGCGCTCCCAGCCCCATACAGGTCATAACTGATTGAACCTGACGAATGCCCCAAGATTGCCTCAGCAGTCCCCACAGGCACCTCAGCGGCCCTCAAGGCACCGGCCAGCGAGTGACGTAACGAGTGGAAGGTCTGGGTCCGATCAGTGTTCAGGCTCAAGACATCTCGCAACGCCCCATTAAGCACGTTTGAGAACTGACCAGCGCCTAACGTGAACAGCCGAGAGTCGGAGCTATCGACAAACGCGAGGAACGCTTTTAGGTCAAACCCATAGGCCGCATCGGTCAACGGTATGACACGCAGAGCATTCTTGGTCTTGGCCGTCTTGCCATCGTTCCTATTGATGTCGATGACCCACACGCCCCCAACCTGCTTAACGTCAGCCTTGGTCAACTGCCGCAGTTCCTCGATACGGGTCCCTGTGATGACCCCAAGGGACAAAGCCCAGCGCTGCCATACATCAGCAGGTAGGCCGTTAGTGTAGGACATAAGCAACTGGACCTGATCCTGAGAGAACGCCTCACGCGAGCTGTCAGCATCCTTGGATAGCTTCAACCCCTTATCGAAGCTCTTGTCGATGTAGCCATTATGAACAGCCCAATCCATGACAGTTGATAGCCGGGTGAGTAGCTTGTTCACAGTGGAACCTTTGCGGTCCTCAAGGAGTTTTGCTTTGAGCGCCACCATGTCAGCCCGAGTGTGCCCTTTAAGGTCGAGCCCTTCCAGAGCAGCGCTAATAGCAGCACAAGACGACTTAACGTCTCGCATAGTGCTGGCCTGTACGTTGTCCTTTTGCTCCGCCATATAGAGCCCTGAGAGATGCTCGAATGTCAGAGCCTCAGAAGCGTTTACAGATAGGGACAGACAAGGGGCTACAGGCGTGCCACAAGGGATACCTCTGAGTTCCTCAACGATCCCGATCAGCTTACCCGGCCTGCCCTTCAAACGTTCCTGAGCAGCCTCCAGAATGTCCTCGGCTTTACTCGCTGCCCTTTGTTGATCAACGGTCATTGGCCCTTTAGCTGATGCCTCGCGAAGCGATAGACGTAGCTCGTCGTAGATCATTTCGTAGGCCACCAGTGAGTCATCACCATGAGCCATGGTCAGGCACTCCTCAGCGATGTCTGCCAACCGCTCTCTGAGCTCATCCCACGTCGCCTCTGGGTTATCCAAGTGGAAAGCAGCCAGCGTCTTGAGGATGTCCTTGGAGATGGTCATAGCAGTAGCCTTGTCTGTGGTCCTGAGCGATAGCGTGTAGAAGCCCTTAGCGGTTCCTTGAGGGCGAACGCGAAGGTAATAGCGACCAGACCGGCGATAGTGGTACGGCTTGGCGAGCGCAGTTTGTAACAGGTTTGTCCCACTTTGGGAGCGGTGGATGACGGTCATCGGCTGAAACCCCTGTATCCATTGGGTTTAGCCTCATAGAGTCGAGTTCTACAGCAACTACAAGGTTAGCCGTGACCTGATCGAGTTGCGCAACCTGGCTCAGGTCGCCGAGCTGATGATCCGCTCGGCCATGGCGCGCAAGGAAAGCCGCGGCCTGCATTACACCCTCGACTACCCGCAGATGCTGCCCGAAGCCCTCGACACTATCCTGGTGCCAACCACCTACGGCGGCTGAACTTCAAGCGCACGCGCAGGCGTCGATGCACATCGGCGGCCTGCGAACCGCGAGGCACACACACCGAGCGTACCCGCCACTCCCCCGGCAACCGGTAGCGCAGCACCACGATCAGCGGCAACGCCAGGCTGTCGGGGCGCAACTGCACAGCGTGCCAACCCCGCGCCGCGCTCCACAGTTGCCAGCCGTCGGCATTGCGCCGCAGGCCACGAACCGACGAATGGTGAGTCAAGCGAACCTGGCGCGGCAGCGCCCACGCGGCATGGGCCAGGCACACCAGCACACCGAGTGCAGCCATCGATAAGGGTACAGCCAGCAGGCACAGCGCACCGAGTGCAAGCACCTGGGCGAGGAGATACGCCGCCAGCAGAAGCCCGCAGGCCTGCCAGCGGCATTCGAAGGTATTACTTGGGCTGGACACGATCCAGGATCATCCGGACCATGCGCTGCAGCTCCGGATCTTCTGATTCGGCACGCTCCATGAACCAGCCGAACATATCCTGGTCTTCGCAGGTCAGCAGCCTGACGTAGAGGTCGCGGTCCACCTTATCGAGGGTGGCGTACACCTCTTTGGTGAACGGCACCAGCAACACATCCAACTCCAGCATGCCGCGACGGCTGTGCCAGTACAGACGATTGATTTCTACATCTTCGACCATGGAGCGCTCCTCAAATAGGGCGCAAGTATACAGGCCCACGCCCCTCGGAACAGTCGGCTTTGGTCGGGCTTATGAAACTACCCATTTGCCGGGCGCCCCTCTATGATGCACCCATGACTTTCCAACTGCGATGACCCATGGCTGACTCTGCTTTCTTCTGCCCCCTGTCCCACGAAGGCGTCCTGGCCGTTCGCGGCGCTGACGCGGCCAAGTTCCTCCAGGGGCAACTGACCTGCAACCTCAACTACCTCGACGACACCCACGCCAGCCTCGGCGCGCGCTGCACCCAAAAGGGGCGCATGCAGTCGAGCTTCCGCATCGTGCTGCAAGGTGACGGCGTGCTGCTGGCCATGGCCAGCGAACTGCTTGAACCACAGCTGGCGGACTTGAAGAAGTACGCGGTGTTTTCCAAGTCCAAGCTGACAGACGAAAGCGCCGCCTGGGTCCGCTTCGGCCTGGCCGACGCCGATCAGGCAATCGCCAGCCTGGGCCTGGACTTGCCAGCCGAGACCGACAGTGTGGCGCGCCATGCAGAACTGATCGCCATTCGCGTCTCCCCCGGCCGCGCCGAACTCTGGGCGCCCGCTGCGCAAGCCGACACCCTGCGCAGCCAACTGGGCGCAACACTCACCCAAGGCGACCTCAATAGCTGGCTGCTGGGGCAGATCCGCGCCGGCATCGGCCAGGTCATGGCCCAGACCCGCGAGCTGTTCATCCCGCAGATGCTCAACCTGCAAGCAGTCGGTGGCGTGAGCTTCAAAAAGGGCTGCTACACCGGCCAGGAGATCGTCGCCCGCATGCAATACCTGGGCAAGCTCAAGCGCCGCCTCTACCGCCTGAGCCTGGACGGCAGTGCATTGCCCGAGCCTGGTACGCCACTGTTCGCGCCCAGCCACAACAGTGCCATCGGCGAAGTGGTGATCGCTGCGCGGGCCGACGAAGGGATTGAACTTCTGGCGGTGCTGCAAGCCGAAGCAGCCGACAGTGGCGACGTGCATTTAGGTACGCTGGAAGGCCCGGGCCTCAAGTTGCTTGACCTGCCTTACCAACTGGACCGTGATCGCGAGATCCAGCGGTAATCGCCGTACCCTTTTGCAACACCCTAGAGAGCATGAATGAACAAACTGGCGGAAAAAGTCCAACAGGCGTTGGTGATGGCCATCGATAACGATGACCTGGTTCTGCCCACGTTACCGGAAGTGGCCCTGAAAATTCGTCAGGCCGCCGAAGACCCCGAAGTCAGCATCAGCCATTTGAGCAAAGTCATCGGCCGCGACACCGCCCTGACGGCGCGACTGATCAAGGTCGTCAACAGCCCATTGTTGCGGGCCTCCCAGGAGGTCACCGACCTGCATACCGCCATCACGCGCCTGGGCACCAACTACAGCAGCAACCTGGCGATTGGCCTGGTGATGGAACAGATATTCCACGCCCGCTCAGAGGCCGTGGAACAAAAAATGCGTGAAGTATGGCGCCGCAGCCTGGAAGTGGCCGGCGTCTGCTACGCCTTGTGCCGTAACCACAGCCAGCTCAAGCCGGACCAGGCCGCACTCGGCGGGCTGGTGCACCAGATCGGCGTGCTGCCGATCCTGACCTACGCCGAAGATCACTATGAACTGCTCTCCGACCCGGTCAGCCTCAACCATGTGATCGATAGCATCCACCCGCTGCTGGGGGACAAGCTGTTACGGGGCTGGGATTTCCCGGAAATGCTGGTGAATGTGCCCGCACACTACCAGGACCTTGAGCGCGACTCGGCCAGCCTGGATTATGTCGACCTGGTGCAAGTGGCCGTGCTGTATTGCCACAAGAACACCCATCACCCGTTGGCCAACACTGCGCTGTCGAACTTGCCGTCATTCAAGAAACTGCGCATCGACCCGCTCAACGCAGCGGTACGTACCGAGCTGGACGAAGCGCGCTCGATGTTCTACTGAGCCGGCTTGCCGGCAATAGCGGTGGATCGCTCTCAGCCGGCGATAAAACTCACCCGCACCTTGAGCCCTTTCAGCTCGCCATCATGCAGGCTGATCTGGGCCAGGTGCGCGCGGCAGATTTCACCGACAATCGCCAAGCCCAGTCCCGACCCCGCGCCCTGCTGGTTACGCCGATAGAAGCGCTCGAACACCCGGTCGCGCTCATCCAGCGGAATACCCGGGCCGTCGTCTTCCACTTCCAGTACCGCTGGCGCCGTCACCCGCAGGATCACATTGCCGCCTGACGGCGTGTGTGCCAGGGCGTTATCCACCAGGTTGCTCAACAGCTCGTTCAGCAAGGTCGGCTCGCCGCGCAGCCACACCGGCTCATCCGCCTCCAACGCCAGCGCCACACCCCGCGCATGGGCCAGGGGCGCCATGGCCATGCCCAACTCACGGGCCAGTTGACTGAGGTCGAGCAACTGCGCGCCACCTTCGGCAATTGCCCGCGCCCCGTTTTCGATGCGTGCCAGAGACAGCAGTTGATTGGCCAAGTGGGTCAAGCGATCCGTGCCTTGTGCCGCCGTTTCCAGGGTACTGCGCCAAACCGCCGGGTCCTCGGCGCGCAGGCCCAATTCCAGCCGGGCCTTGAGGGCGGCCAGCGGAGTGCGCAACTCGTGGGAGGCGTCGGCAATAAACTGTGCCTGGCGCTCGAACTGCCCGCGCAGGCGCTCGGTAAAGTGGTTCAACGCCCGCACCAGCGGCCCGAGTTCGTGTTGCACTTCAACCAGCGGCAGCGGCCGCAGGTCATCCGGCTGACGCTCCTCCACCGCCGTGCGCAAACGCTCCAGCGGGCGTAGCGCCGCACTCACCGCAAACCACACCAGCAGCAAGGCGCCGATGGCCAGCATGCCCAGGCGCAACAGGGTGTCGGCCATCAGGCTGCGGGCCATGCTGACGCGGGCTTCGTCGGTTTCGGCCACGCGGATTTCTGCCATGCCGTTCATGTTCGGCTCCGACACTGCCTTGAGCAGGCTCACCACCCGTACATTCTGCCCCTGGTACTTGGCGTTATAGAACCGCGCCAAGGCCGGGTAATCGTCGGTGCGCGGCGTACCGGGCGGCGGGCCGGGCAGGTGTTCGTAGCCAGAAATCAGCTTCTGGTGAATATCATTGACCTGGTAGTAAATCCGCCCGGCACTGTCATAGGCGAATGTGTCCAGCGCCACGTAGGGCACATCGGCACTCAAGGTGCCGTCGCGCTGGGACAGGCCGGCGGCGATGGTGCGTGCCGAGGCCAGCAGGGTGCGGTCGTAGGCGGTGTCTGCAGCCTCGCGACCGTTCCAGTAGGCGCTCAGGCCGCTGGCCAGCATCAGCACCACCAACAGCAGTGCCAGGTTCCACAGCAGGCGCCAACGCAGGCTGCTGTGCTTACGCATCGCGCGCTTCCAGCAGGTAGCCAAGGCCGCGGAAGGTGACGATGGCGACCGGCTGGCCATCGAGCTTCTTGCGCAAGCGGTGCACATAGATTTCGATCGCGTCGGGGCTCGCTTCCTCGTCCAGGCCGAACACCTGGGATGCCAGTTGCTCCTTGCTCATGACCCTGCCAGGGCGGGCGATCAACGCTTCGAGCACGGCCTGCTCGCGGGAGGTCAACGTCAGCAGTTCACCGGCGAGGGTAAAACGCCGGGTTTCCACGTCATACACCAGCACACCACAGGTCTGCTGCCGCTCGCCGCCCAGCACGCTGCGGCGCAACAGCGCCTTGACCCTGGCTTCCAGTTCGGTCAATTCGAAGGGCTTGGCCAGGTAGTCGTCGGCGCCCAGGTTAAGGCCATGCACCCGATCCTTTACATCGCTGCGGGCGGTGAGCATCAACACCGGCAGATTTTTCCCACGAGCCCGCAGGCGCGCCAGTACCTCGAAACCATCCATGCGCGGCAGGCCCACATCGAGAATCGCCACGGCGTATTCCTCGCTGCTCAAGGCCAGGTCCGCCGCCACGCCATCGTGCAACACGTCCACCGTCAACCCCGTGCTCTTGAGCGCCTGGGCCACACTTTCGGCCAGTTGCAGATGGTCTTCGACGAGCAGGACACGCATGGATTCATACCTCGTTAAGGGGTGGCCGATGCCGCCCTCTGTTTACCAACTCGCGGCGCAGTTTACAGCCGCGGCCTGTGCTGTGAAGCCCGAAAACATTGAAAGGACGCTGAAAGGTTAGTGAAAGGTTCGCCCATTAGCATCCAGAAACGGACGGTTACACCTTCCGAGCTATTTCACCCATAGCGCCCGAAAAACGCCTCGAAGCGTTTTCGCCCCATAAGAACAATAACGGAGTGCATCACGATGCTGTCGACACAGCCCCAGGCTTGCCCGCCTGTTCGTTTTTCCCGCCTGACCCAGACCGCCCTCGCCAGTGCCGCTGCCCTTGCCGGCTTTTCGCCGCTTAGCCAGGCTGCCTTCTTCGAAGACAGTAGCGCGACCCTGGAAACCCGCAACATGTACTTCAACCGCGACTTTCGCGACGGTACCAGCGCGCAACAATCCAAGCGCGACGAATGGGCCCAGGGCTTCATGCTCAACCTGCAATCGGGCTACACCGACGGCACCGTCGGTTTTGGCGTGGATGCGCTGGGCATGCTCGGGGTCAAGCTCGACTCCAGCCCGGACCGCACCGGCACTGGCCTGCTGCCCACCCACGATGATGGCCGCGCCGCTGACGAGTACTCGAAGCTGGGGCTGACCGGTAAAGTGAAAATCTCCGCCACCGAGCTGAAAATCGGCTCGCTGATCCCTGAACTGCCAATCCTCAAGCCCAACGACGGGCGCATCCTGCCGCAGACCTTCAACGGCGGCCTGCTGACCTCCAAGGAGTTCAAGAACCTGACCTTCACCGGCGGGCGCCTGGACAAGGCCAAGGACCGCGATGACACCAACTACGAGGACATCGCCCTCAACAACAAGAACAGCCGCTTCGTCGGCGGGGCCACCGGCAAGCACTTCAACTTCGGCGGCGTGGACTACAAGTTTGCCGAGAAGGCCACCGCCAGCTACCACTTCGCCCAACTGGACGACGTGTACCGCCAGCACTTCCTAGGCCTGGTCGCCTCCACCCCGATGGGTCCCGGCACCTTCGGCACCGATCTGCGCCTGGCCATCAGTGACGACACCGGCAGCGCGCGCGGCGGCAGCATTGACAACAAATCCCTCAACGGCATTTTCAGCTACGCCCTCAACGGCCATAAACTGAGCGCCGGCTACCAGCACATGTCCGGCGACAGTGCATTCCCGTATGTGGATGGCAGCGACCCGTACCTGGTCAACTTTGTCCAGATCAACGACTTTGCCGGCGCCGAGGAACGCTCCTGGCAGGCGCGCTATGACTATGACTTCGCCAAGCTGGGGATCCCCGGCCTGAGCTTCATGAGCCGCTACCTGTCCGGCGACAACATCCAACTCAAGAACGGCGATACCGGCAAAGAGTGGGAACGCAACACCGAGATCAAATACGTAGTGCAAAGCGGCACGCTCAAGGATGTGGCCGTGCGCCTGCGTAATGCCACCTACCGCTCCAACTACTCGGCCCGGGACGCAGACGAAGTGCGCGTGCTGGTCAGTTACAGCGTCGCCCTGTGGTAACCCTGAAAGTCATACCCCAATAACAACAATGACGGAGTTCCCCATGTCCTCATCCCTGCGTAAATTTGCCCTGGCCGCCGGCTGCATGCTGTTTGCCGGCCAACTACTGGCCGCCGAAGAACCCAAGCGCCCGGAATGCATCGCACCGGCCTCCCCCGGCGGTGGTTTTGACCTGACCTGCAAACTGGTGCAAAGCGCACTGGTCAACGAAAAACTGCTGAGCAAGCCGATGCGCGTGACCTACATGCCCGGCGGCGTGGGCGCGGTGGCCTACAACGCCGTGGTGGCCCAGCGCCCTGCCGATGCCGGCACGCTGGTGGCGTGGTCCAGCGGTTCGCTGCTGAACCTGGCACAGGGCAAGTTCGGGCGGTTTGATGAAAGCGCGGTGAAATGGCTGGCGGCGGTTGGCACCAGCTATGGCGCGATTGCGGTGAAAGCCGATTCTCCCTACAAGAGCCTGGATGACCTGGTACAGGCCCTGAAGAAAGATCCGAGCAAAGTGGTGATTGGTTCCGGCGGCACCGTGGGCAGCCAGGACTGGATGCAAACCGCGCTGATCGCCAAGGCTGCCGGAATCAACCCCCGTGACCTGCGTTATGTGGCCCTCGAAGGCGGCGGTGAAATCGCCACGGCCCTGCTCGGTGGACATATTCAGGTGGGCAGTACCGACATCTCCGACTCCATGCCACACATCCTCAGCGGCGACATGCGCCTGCTGGCGGTGTTCTCCGAAGAGCGCCTGGACGAGCCGGAAATGAAGAATATTCCGACCGCCAAAGAGCAAGGCTACGACATCGTCTGGCCGGTGGTGCGTGGCTTCTACCTCGGGCCAAAAGTCAGCGATGCCGACTACGCCTGGTGGAAAGAGGCGTTCGACAAACTGCTGGCCTCCGAAGAGTTCGCCAAGCTGCGTGACCAGCGCGAGTTGTTCCCGTTCGCCCTGACCGGCCCGGAGCTGGACACCTACGTGAAGAAACAAGTGGCTGACTACAAAGTGCTGGCCAAAGAGTTCGGCCTGATCCAGTAATCGCCCCTCTGTGGGAGCGGGCTTGCTCGCGAAAAACCGCAACGATGACGCGTGCTGCCTGGATACACGCGATGTCCTTGCGTTCTTCGTGAGCCAGCTTGCGCCTACAAGAGTCGCAAAGGAGTTTCCTATGCTCTTACAACGCATTTTCGCCGCTGTGTTGCTGCTGGCCTGCGCCTGCCTGGCACTGATGGCCTGGCCGTACCAGGCGTCATTTTCCTACGAGCCGGTGGGACCTCGGGCCTACCCGCTGTTGATGCTCGGGCTGATGAGCCTGGCATTGATCTACATGCTGATTCGCCCGCAGCCGACCAAGCACACCGAAGAAGAACCCGCGCTGGACCGCCAGACCCTGGTCAAGATCGGCATCTGCGTGGCACTGCTGATCGTGTTCGCCGGCACCTTCGAACCCTTGGGTTTCATTCTCAGCAGCATGCTGATCGGCATCCCCATGGCGCGCCTGTATGGCGGCCGCTGGATGCCCAGCGTGGTGATCGTCAGCCTGATGGCCATCGGCCTTTATCTGCTCTTCGATAAAGCCATGGATGTTCCGCTGCCCCTCGGCCTGCTCGACGTTCTGGAGAACTGATATGGATACTTTTGGCTATTTGGGCCAGGGTTTCGGCGTCGCGCTGAGCCCCTACAACCTGGTGACCGCACTGTGCGGCACCCTGATCGGCACCGTGGTCGGCCTGTTGCCGGGCCTGGGCCCGATCAACGGCGTGGCATTGTTAATCCCCATCGCCTTCGCCCTGGGCCTGCCGCCGGAATCGGCGTTGATCCTGCTGGCAGCCGTGTACCTGGGCTGTGAATATGGCGGGCGTATCAGCTCGATCCTGCTGAACATCCCCGGCGAAGCCTCCACCGTAATGACCACCCTCGACGGCTACCCAATGGCCCGCAAAGGCCTGGCCGGCGTGGCGCTGTCGTTGTCGGCATGGAGTTCGTTTATCGGCGCGTTTATCGCCACCTGCGGCATGGTGCTGTTTGCCCCGCTGCTGGCCAAATGGGCGATTGCCTTCGGCCCGGCGGAATATTTCGTCCTGATGGTATTTGCCATTGTCTGCCTGGGGGGTATGGCCGGTGACAAACCGCTGAAGACGTTTGTGGCCGCGCTGATCGGCTTGTTTCTCTCGGCAGTCGGTATCGACGCCAACAGCGGCGTGTACCGTTTTACCGGGGACAACATTCACCTGACCGACGGCATCCAGTTTGTAGTGCTGGTCCTGGGCCTGTTCTCCATCAGCGAGATCCTGTTGCTGCTGGAAAAAACCCACCGCGGCCAGGAAGCGGTCAAGGCCACCGGGCGGATGATGTTTAACCTGAAGGAAGCGTCTTCGGTATTCGTCGTCAATATCCGTTGCGGCCTGCTGGGTTTCATCATGGGCGTACTGCCCGGTGCGGGCGCCACCTTGGCGTCAGCTGTGGCCTACATGACCGAGAAACGCCTGGCCGGTGCCAGCGGCAAATTCGGCCAGGGCGACATGCGCGGCCTGGCTGCGCCGGAAACCGCCATCGGCGCTTCCGCCTGCGGCGCCCTGGTCCCCATGCTGACCCTCGGCGTACCCGGTTCGGGCACCACCGCCGTGATGATCGGCGCGCTGTCGCTGTACAACATCACGCCGGGCCCACTGTTGTTCCAACAGCAACCGGATATCGTCTGGGGCCTGATCGCCTCGTTGTTTATCGCCAACATCATGCTGGTGATCCTCAACATCCCGATGATCCGCATCTTCACCCGCATCCTTGCCGTGCCGAACTGGGCGCTGGTGCCGGTGATCGCCATCATCACCGCGATTGGTGTGTACGCGGTGCACGCCACCACCTTCGACCTGTTCCTGATGGTGGGCATCGGTATCTTCGGCTACATCCTGCGCAAGCTGGACTTCCCGCTGTCGCCGGTGTTGCTGGGCTTTATCCTCGGCGGCCTGATGGAGCAGAACCTGCGCCGGGCGCTGTCGATCTCCAACGGTGACCTGCAGATCCTCTGGTCGAGCCCGATCACCTTTGGTGTCTGGGTGCTGACGGCATTGATGCTGGCCTTCCCGCTGATCCGCATCTACCGCAAACGGGCCCTGCAGCGTCGCGCCGTGGCCGATGTCTGAAGTCACCTTTAAACAATGGTGGGGAACACCGCTGGTCGGCCTGGCCGGCGGTTACCTGGCCAGCCTGATCGGCTGGCCTTTGCCGTATATGGTCGGCTCGCTGCTGGCGATCATCCTGGTGCGTTGCCTCACACCCTGGCAGTTGGCCGAAATTCCCGGCGGGCGCAAATGCGGCCAATGGGTGGTGGGTATCGGCATCGGCCTGCACTTCACCCCGGTGGTGATCGAGCAGGTGATGAGCCACTTTGGCCTGATCTTCTTCGGCGCGCTGGTCACCAGCCTGTCGAGCATTGTCGGCGTGTGGTTGATGCGCCGCAGCGGTGAGGATCGCGCCACGGCGTTTTTCTCAAGCATGCCGGGCGGGTCCGGGGAGATGGTCAACCTCGGCGCGCGCAATGGCGCGGTGCTCAGTCGCGTGGCGGCTGGCCAGAGTCTGCGGGTGTTGCTGGTGGTGCTGTGCGTGCCGGCGATCTTCAAGTACTTGCTGGGCGGCGGTGCGCCACAGTTTCACCCGGCGCCCGTGGATTGGGCCTGGCTGGCCCTGCTGTTTCCGATCGGCGCCCTGGTGGCCTGGGGCTGGCAGCGCCTGCGCCAACCCAACCCCTGGTTGTTCGGGCCGTTGCTGGTCAGTGCCATCGCCAGCATCACCTGGGATTTGCACATCGGCCTGCCCGATGGTGGCAGCCAGATCGGCCAATGGTTGATCGGCAGCGGCCTGGGCTGCCACTTCAACCGGCAGTTCTTCCGCCGGGCGCCGTCGTTCATGGGCCGTACGGTGATCGGCACGCTGCTGACCATGTTGATCGCCACCCTGGCGGCGGTGGGCCTGAGTGCGTTGACGCAGTTGGATTTGCGTTCGCTGACCCTGGGGATGATGCCCGGTGGGATTGCCGAGATGAGTCTGACGGCGGAAACCTTGCAACTGTCGGTGCCGTTGGTGACGGCGATGCAGGTGATGCGGCTGTTGTTTGTGTTGTTCCTCGCGGAGCCGTTATTCCGCCATTGGAACCGCCAGCCGGGCACCCTCTAGAACCGGGTAACAGCCTAATGTGGGAGCGGGCTTGCTCGCTCCCACCTCCTCAGGTGTTGAACTTCAGAGCGGCGGCACTCGCCACTCGATCGGCGTCTCGCCGTTCTGCTCAAGAAACTTGTTCGTCCGGCTGAAATGCCCACACCCCAAAAACCCGCGATAAGCCGATAACGGTGACGGATGCACCGAGGTCAGCACCAGGTGTTTGGTCGCATCGATCAGCTTCTGCTTGCCCTGAGCATGGGCGCCCCACAGCAGGAACACCAGGTGCGGCTGATGCTCGCTGACCAACTCGATCACCCGGTCGGTGAAGAACTGCCAGCCCTTGCCCGCATGGGCGTTGGCATTCGCGCGCTCCACGGTCATGGTGGTGTTGAGCATCAATACACCCTGGTCGGCCCAGCTTTGCAGGCAGCCGTGGCTGGGGATGTCGATATTGAGGTCGCGCTTGAGCTCTTTATATATATTGACCAGGGACGGCGGTGTCGGCACGCCCGGTTGTACCGAGAAGCACAGGCCATGGGCCTGGCCGGGGCCGTGGTACGGGTCCTGGCCGAGGATCACCACCTTGACCTTGTCCAGCGGCGTGGAGTTGAGCGCATTGAAGATCAGCGGGCCCGGCGGGTAGATTTCCTTGCCCGCCGCATGTTCCTGGCGCAGGAACTCACGCAGCTCGGTCATGTACGGTTGCTCGAACTCTTCGCGCAGGGCGTGTTTCCAGCTCGGTTCGAGTTTGATACGGTCGTCGGCAGTCATCAGAAACACATCATGTAAAAAGAATGGGCGAACCCTAGGAAAGCCCACTCCACTTGTCAATTGATCTGACGCAGAACCGGCACTTTCCCCCGAAGGGATCATACTCAACGTTCAATTTACCGATTGAGGTCATGATGAATCTGCACTTCGAAGAGCTCACTGGCACAGACGGTGCCCGTATCGGCATCGCCAGCCTGGACGCGGAAAAGTCCCTCAATGCCCTCTCGCTCCCGATGATCCAGGCCCTCGGCGAACGCCTGGACAGTTGGGCGCGCAATCCGCAGATCGTCTGCGTGCTGCTGCGCGGCAACGGTGCCAAGGCGTTTTGCGCCGGCGGTGAAGTGCGCAGCCTGGCCCAGGCCTGCCGAGAGCACCCAGGTGAAGTGCCGGCGCTGGCCGCGCAGTTTTTTGCGGCCGAGTACCGCCTGGACTACCACCTGCACACCTACCCCAAGCCGCTGATTTGCTGGGGCCATGGCTATGTGCTGGGCGGGGGCATGGGGTTGCTGCAAAGCGCCGCTATCCGCATCGTCACCCCGAGCAGCCGCCTGGCCATGCCGGAAATCAGCATCGGCCTCTACCCGGATGTGGGCGCCAGTTGGTTCCTCTCGCGCCTGCCCGGCAAACTGGGGCTGTTCCTGGGCCTCACCGGCGCCCATATGAATGGGCGCGACGCCCTCGACCTGGGCCTGGCCGACCGTTTCCTGCTGGACGAACAACAGGGCGAAATGCTCGAAGGCCTGTTGCAATTGAACTGGCAGGAGCAGACCGCGATGCAGCTCAACAGCCTGTTCAAGGCCCTGGCCCAGGAAGCTGCCAGCCAGCAACCAGAACCGCAGTGGCTGCCGCGACGCCCACAGATCGACGAATGGCTGGATGTAGGCGATGTGCAGTGCGCCTGGCGCGCCTTGAGCCAACTGCGCGAGCATGCCGACCCGCTCTTCAGCCGGGCCGGCAAGACCTTGAGCGAGGGTTGCCCGCTGACCGCGCACCTGGTGTGGGAACAGATCCGACGGGCGCGGCACCTGTCCCTGTCAGAAGTTTTCCAGATGGAATACACCTTGAGCCTCAATTGCTGTCGGCATCCGGAATTCAGCGAGGGAGTACGGGCCCGCCTGATCGACAAGGATCAGCAGCCCCACTGGCATTGGCCGGATATCAAGCGCATTCTCGAGGCCGTGGTCGAGGCGCACTTTCACAAGGCCTGGGAAGGACGGCATCCGCTGGCAGATCTGTCGGATCGATGACATGTGGCGGCCAGCCACAAAAAACGGCGCATGACGCGCCGTTCCAAAGATAAGCGGATTACCTGTGCCCGCCACGGCCTCCTCCATGATCACCACCCCGGCCACCTCTATGCCCCTGGCCACCATTGCCCCGGTGGTCACCCCAACTCTGGCTGGGGTATGGCCGGTAACCCGGCCTTGGCCCGGCTTGATAGTAACGGGGGGCCGGCTGGTAATAGCGCGGCGCCGGGTAATAGCGGGGTGGCGGTGCGTAATAGCCCCGCCGGTACTGGTAGGACGGGCCACCGCCGTAGTAATAGACCGGCGCGGGCGCGGTATAGACTTCGGATCGATAGTAGCTGGAGCCTCCATCGTAATAAGGCACGCAGGCAGAAAGGGTCAAGCCGAGTACAGCGCTGAGGAGCAATCGACGATACATGGCGGCCTCCTGGACCGCGGAAGAGCACACACCAGCGACGCTGGGGGGCGCCACACAGCTTTTGCTGAATGACAGAAGATCAGACATCAAAAACCGAATCTGGTGCGACTTGGACATAGATTGATACATCTGTGGCGCAATAAACCGCCCAGGCCTGTATCGTGCCAGGGACACCGGGTTTCACCGGGATCTTGACTGAATTACGCCTGAACCGACCGATGACCACTCCCACACTTTGCCCCGCCTGCGGCGCCCGCAACGACTGCACCTTGGCCGACCCGCGCACCGCTGACCGTGCCTGCTGGTGCTACAGCGTCACCATCGACCCCAAGCTGCTCGAAGCCCTGGCGCCGGAACTGCGCAACACGGCCTGCCTGTGCCCGCGCTGTGCCCAGGTCGACGCCCAATTGCGCGGGGTCGAGCCCCGGTAATGCGTATCGACCGCTTCCTCAGTAACCTGCCCCGCTTCAATCGCCAGCAAGTGCGCCTGCTACTGGCAGAACGCCGGATCAGCGTCGATGGGCAGCCGGTTACCGACCCGCGCCAGGACGTTCGCGAGTTCAGCCGCGTGGAGTGTGATGGCCAGATCCTGCAAGCGGGCAAACCCGCACGTTATTTCATGCTGCACAAGCCGCCAGGGTGTGTGAGTGCCACTGTCGATCCACAGCATCCCACTGTCCTTGATCTGCTGGATGAGCCGGACAAGGGTGACCTGCATATCGCTGGCCGCCTGGACTTCAACACCACCGGGCTGATGCTGATCACCAATGATGGCCAGTGGTCCCGCCGCCTCACACAGCCCCGCACCAAGCTGCCCAAGGTCTACTACGTCGAGACCGAACAGGAGATTGGCCCGGAGTATGCCGCAACATTCCGCGCCGGCCTGTACTTCGCCTTCGAGGACCTGACCACCCAACCGGCCGACCTGCAAGTGCTGGGCCCCAAAAGCGCGCGCCTGAGCATCATTGAAGGGCGTTATCACCAGGTAAAGCGTATGTTCGGGCACTTCGACAACAAGGTGATACGCCTGCATCGCGCATGCATGGGGCCGCTGGTGCTGGATGAACGGCTCGCTCCCGGCCAGTATCGGCCGCTGAGCGACGCGGAAATCTGCCAGATATGACCGTTCAGCCGGTGATAGCCCAAACTGCGGGGTGAAGCTTGCGACCTGGCCCGCCTCCTGCTTGAATCAAAACGCCAGCCGCATTCTGACTGGCGAGTCACCCAACCTTCCAAGAAACACTGTGCCTGCCCACACCGCTTGACGTGCGGGCCATGGCAAGTTGCCCGCCATAACAACACCCGTCGGCCAGTTTCATCGGACCGACATGGGCCTCCTTTCAAGGCGTATGCCTACCTGTCACAAAGCTCGTGCAGAGTGATCTGCGCGCACCACCCGCTTGCCAGGAGTCTTACGACATGAGGCCAGAAATCGCTGTGCTGGATATACAGGGTCAGTATCGGGTTTACACGGAGTTCTATCGCGCGGACGCTGCTCAAAAGACCATCATCCTGGTCAACGGCTCCATGGCCACCACTGCGTCTTTCGCCCAGACCGTGAAAAGCCTGTACCCGCAATTTAATGTGGTTTTGTACGATCAGCCCTACGCCGGTCGCTCCAAAGCCCACAACCGCCATGAGCAAATGCTGACGAAGGACATTGAAGGCCAGATCCTCCTGGAACTCATCGACCACTTCGCCGCCGAGCATGTGCTGTCGTTTTCCTGGGGCGGCGTCGCCACCCTCGTCGCCTTGTCCCAGCGCCCTCGCTGCGTGGAAAAAGCCGTGATCAGCTCGTTCTCGCCGCTGATCAACGCGCCGATGCGCGACTACCTGGAACGTGGCGTCGACTACCTCGGCAACCTCGACCGCCACAGCGTCGGCAACCTGGTCAACAGCACCATCGGCAAACACCTGCCGCCGCTGTTCAAGCGCTTCAACTATCGGCACGTCAGCACCCTGGCCGAGCACGAGTACGGGCAGATGCACTATCACATCAGCCAGGTGCTCAATAGCGACCGCCAGTGCTACCTCAAGGCTGCACGGCAGATCGACATTCCAGTGCTGTTCTTGAACGGCGAGTGGGATGAATACACCAGCGCCGAAGACGCCAAACTGTTCGGGCAACATGTGGCCAAAAGCAGCTTCGGCACCATCCAGGCCACCGGGCACTTCCTGGACATGGAGCACAAGGCCGCGTGCAACGACAGCCGGCAGGCATTGATGGGCTTTTTGAAACCGGAACAGTCGGTGAATCGACTGCGGTATCACCAGGGCCAGGCCCTGCATGCACTTGCGATTTGAATGCGACCTGGGTGGGCACGACTGCCCAGGGTTGTCTGAACATTTCGGCTGACGCTCGCAACTTGCACATTTTTCAAAGAAAAACTTCAAATCGCCGCGCAGTTCTGGTACAAAGTCAGCCGCTCTGAGCGGGTATAGTTTAGTGGCAAAACGAAAGCTTCCCAAGCTTTAGTTGAGGGTTCGATTCCCTCTACCCGCTCCACATTCTTATTCCCTCCCTGTCCCGCCCCCTCCCGCAACACACCAAACCCCCTAGAACACTGATCAAAACCCGATCCCTGCTATTCCCTTCTGTGTCCGC
This sequence comes from Pseudomonas sp. MF09156, assembly GCF_059862305.1. NCBI lineage: Bacteria > Pseudomonadati > Pseudomonadota > Gammaproteobacteria > Pseudomonadales > Pseudomonadaceae > Pseudomonas > Pseudomonas sp. MF09156. The sequence continues at coordinate 1,972 of NZ_JCBCUR010000028.1, read as the reverse complement.
TTATCCTTGATTCCGTGTATGGCGGCATGTATGGTGCACAAAACATCGAACCAAACCATACAAGAAACCCGCATGAAACGAACCGAGATAAAGCGCCGGCCACTGGCCGACACGGTGCTGGCCTCCCTTGAGCCAGAGGCAAAGGAATACCGCGAAAACTACGGAATTGACCGGCTTTATTTCGTGGTCGGCAGCACCGGGCGCAAACGGTGGGAACTCCGCTTCAAGAAGCCTGATGGCAAATGGGGATGGCACGGCCTCGGCTCTTATCCTGACGTGACCGCCAAAAAGGCCAGGGAGAAAGCGCAGCGACTGAACTCAGAAGGTGTTGATCCAATCACCCACAAAGCCACCCTCAAGGCATCCAGGGATGCCGCCGAGGCCAACACGTTCAAGGCCGCTGCCGATCAGTGGCTTGAAAAGAAGATCAAAGATGGGCGGGCCGAGAAAACCTTGGCGGGGATCAACGGAGCGCTGACCAACGACATACTGCCGGCGCTTGGTAGCAAGCCCCTGAGCCGGATCACCCGGGCGGACTGCGCCAACCTTCAGGCAAGCATTGAGAGCCGCGGCGCTCACAACACCGCCGAGAAGGTCCGTGTATGGGTAAACCAGATATTTGGCCTGGCTATCGCCAAGGGCATGACCGAGAACAACCCGGCCAGCAACCTGATCGACATTGCTGAAAAGGCCCCCGAGGAATCGCAATACCCGCACCTGCTGGAACCTGAACTGCCAGAGTTCTTGCGGGCGATGGGCGAATCGCGGAGCGGGACCATCGTGCGCACGGCGGCATGGTTGACGCTGCTGACTGCATCGAGGCCAGGCATGACGCGCTGGGCGGAATGGACAGAGGTGGACTTAGATGCGGGGCTGTGGACCGTACCGGGCGTGAAGATGAAGATGAGGCGCGACCACATCGTGCCGCTTCCTACCCAGGCCATCGAGATAATCAAGGATCTACAGCGGCTTACTGGTCGTTCGCGTTACCTGTTCCCATCCAGCGGCGAAAAGGTGCCGGTCATATCCGACGCATCAATCAACAAGTGCTTTGCGCTGATTGGTTATAAAGGCCGGATGACCGGCCACGGTAGCCGGCACACCTGCGAAACGCTTTTGTCTGAGCACGGGTGGCCAGAGCATTGGAGGGACATGCACCTGGCCCACAAGAAGCCAGGGCTTAAAGGAGTGTATGACAAAGCGATCTACCTGCCCCAGCGCCAGGCAATGGTTCAGTGGTACGCCGACTACCTCGACGCACTCAGGGACGGCATGACCGACGACCAGCGCGCAGCATTCAAATCGAGGGTGAGCGCGGGCTAGCAGCACGACATATGCCGGCATTCGCTTGTAGAATCCGGCCCGATACCAATTACACCCCCGGAAAACCGGAGAAAGGGACGTCATGCAAACCAAAAATACAGGCTTCAGGTCTGACATAAACGGCCTGCGCGCCATAGCGGTCATTGCCGTTGTCCTATACCACTTTGGTGTTAAGGGCTTTTCTGGCGGGTTCGCCGGGGTAGATATCTTCTTTGTGATATCCGGCTTCCTCATGACCGGCATTATCTTCCGGCAGACGGACACCGATAAATTCAGCCTTATCGGCTTTTACCTGTCACGCGCCAAGCGGATCATTCCGGCCCTGGCCGTGCTATGCCTGGCACTGCTGGCTGGCGGATGGTTCCTGCTGATCCCCAGCGACTATAAAGAGCTGGGCAAGCACGCGGCATCGAGCATCGCCTTTCTATCGAACATGGTTTACTGGAAGGAAGCCGGCTACTTCGATACTGCGTCACATGAGAAATGGTTGCTTCACACCTGGTCACTGTCCGTTGAATGGCAGGGCGGCGGCAAAAACTGAGTGCAACACCTGACCTTTCCGGTACGGTGCTGCCCCTATGTCTTATACCGAACTCAGCGTTGAAGAGCGCGCCACCATTCAAATCAGTCATGCCCAAGGCTTCAGCCT
>NZ_JCBCUR010000027.1:0-40580 GCF_059862305.1 Pseudomonas sp. MF09156 | reverse complement strand
CACGGAGAACCGGGCGGAAAACGCTCCGCTGCACACTGTATTAGGCCGTTTTCAGGGAATAGCGCTGATTGCCTGGTGAATTACGGCCTGCCATCGCTGCGCGGCAAGTTGATCGGAGCATCCCTAAAGCTTAGTCGCTCGCGCCCGTGCCTTTGCGCAAGGGCACAAACGGCACAGGTTAACTATCAGAAGTCTTGCGCCGTCGGACGCAGAACAATCTCGTTGATATCGACATCGGCAGGTTGCTCGATCGCGTAAGCGATGGCCCGTGCAACCGAATCAGCCGGGATGGCCTTCTTGTAAAACTCGCCAACGACCTCGGCGCTCGGCTGGTGCCCGCTGCCGAACTTGAGCTCGGAATCCACCGCGCCCGGCTCGATGGTCGTCGTGCGAATATTCCCGCCGACTTCATGACGCAGGCCATCGGAAATAGCGCGCACCGCAAATTTGGTACCGCTGTACACCGATCCACCGGGGCTGAACACCTTGATGCCGGCAACCGACGAGATGTTGATGAAGTGACCGCTGGCCTGTTGTTCGAAAAGCGGCAACGCGGCCGCGATGCCATACAACACGCCCTTGATGTTGATGTCGATCATGCGATCCCACTCTTCGACGCGCAGCTGCGAAATCGGAGAGATCGCCATCAGCCCTGCATTGTTGATCATCACATCGATGCGACCGAATGCCTCGACAGCCTTGGCGACCAGCGCAGACAAGTCCTCTTTGTTTGTGACATCGATCGGATGGGCAATCGCCTTGCCGCCTGCTGCGGCGATCTCCCGGACAATCGCGTCCAGACGATCCTGGCGACGGGCGCCAAGCACTACATGGGCGCCGAGCGCTGCCAGATGACGCGCCGTTGCTTCGCCCAGACCGCTACTCGCGCCGGTGATAACGACCACTTTACCCTGGATGTTTTTACTCATGTTCAGCGCTCCTGTTGAGACCTGTTTGGGTTGATGAGTGCAGTCTGCGCTGGTTTTATTCGTCAGAAAATGGAAGAGTTCGGATTTGAGAATTCCATTTTCTGGAACGGGAGTTGACGTCAATGCTCAATCGCATGGAGCTGATTCGGATCTTTTCGGTGGCGGCGCAATCGACCACGTTTCGCGATGCAGCCACCCGCCTCGGCACCTCTCCGCAGACCGTGACACGCGCCATCAAAGAACTGGAGCGCACGCTTGGGGAGCTGTTGTTCCACCGCAGCACGCGGCAGGTTCACGTCACCGCTTTTGGTGCCAAACTCGCCTTGCAAGCCCGGGAAACCCTGGAACGGGTGGATCAGTTGTTTATCGCCAACAGTAAACAGGAGGCAAAAGGCGTCGTCGGCATCACGGCCCCCCACGCCATTGGCAAGCTGTATCTGATTGAGTTTCTGAAACCGCTGATGCGGGAGAATCCCGGCCTGAGCATCGACCTGAGCCTGGATGACCAGCTCACCGACGCGGTGGCCAACAAGATTGACATCGGTATTCGTGTCGGAGCTGTGCGGGATCGGCGCTATATCGCCAGAACGGTGGCCCATGTCGCCCTGAAAATCGTTGCAGCGCCGTCACTCCTCAACACCGTGCAACGTCCTGGCAACATCGAGGATCTGAAACGCTTGCCCTTGTCGATGCTGATCGATCGCAACAACGGTCGCCCCTGGCCGTGGGTGCTTGCCGAGGGGCAAGCGTTCCTGCCTGCCTCCCCGGCATTTACCTGCGACGATCCAGAAACCGAGCGAGAGATTGTTCTGGCGGGAATCGCCTTTGGGCAAATGCCCGGTTATCTGGCAGAACCCTATCTGTCTGAAGGGCGACTGGTCGAGGTCATGCAACACGATGCCCCGCCGCCTTCCGAATTGATCATGTATCGCCCGCAATCAGGGCCCGTGGCACCGAGAGTGAGGCTGGTGTACGACCACCTGGTCAACTGCTTCTCAGATCCGCGTGTTTTTGCGCAGAGCGCGCGCTGAAAGAGGTGGGTGGAAAAACACCCGTGAGCCTCATCTTCCTTTTTCGTCGTACTGGGACAGGATCGTTTCCAGCAGGCCCGGAAAACGGTGACTCAAGTCTTCCCTACGCAACGAGTTCATGTGGGTCGTGCCGATGGTCTGGGTTTGAACCAGTCCGGCATCTCGCAGCACCCGGAAATGGTGGGACATGGTGGACTTCGCACGGCCACCGTCCAGCTCGCCACAGCTGGCCTCTCCCAGCTCGGCGAGACGCCGGACAATCTCCAGGCGCACAGGGTCGCTCAAGGCGTAAAACAGACGCTCAAGAACGAATTCGCTGAGAGGAAGGTGTTTGAAGGGGCGCATGAGCGAATCATACACGGGTTTGCTCTATGCCAATAGTTCGAATATTATCGAACAACGGAAATATAAACTTCGGAGAAAAACCTGATGTCTGCGCTGTTCCAACCTTTCACGCTCAAGGATATTTCCCTTCGCAACCGGATCGCGATTCCCCCCATGTGCATGTACTCGGCTGATGATGGCCTGATCAACGACTGGCACACTGTGCACTATGCCACCCTCGCGCGGGGCGGGGCGGGACTGGTGGTCGTCGAGGCGACCGCCGTGTCCCCCGAAGGACGGATCACGCCTGGCTGCGCTGGTATCTGGAATGATGAGCTCGCCCGCGCCTTCGTGCCGGTGGTGCAATCGATCAAGGCTGCCGGCGCAGTGCCAGGTATCCAGATTGCCCACGCGGGGCGCAAGGCCAGTGCGAACCGCCCTTGGGAAGGTGACGATCATATCGGCGAGGATGATGCGCGTGGCTGGCAGACCATCGCCCCGTCGGCTGTTGCCTTTGGCGCTCATCTCGCCAAGCTGCCCAAAGCCATGACGCTGGAGGATATCGCCCGGGTGCGCGAGGATTTTGTCTCAGCCGCTCGCCGTGCACGTGAGGCCGGCTTCGAGTGGCTGGAGCTGCATTTCGCCCATGGCTATCTGGCCCAGTCATTCCTCTCTGAACACTCCAACCTTCGTGACGACGCCTACGGCGGAAACTTCGATAACCGTAGCCGCTTTCTGCTGGAAACACTGGCGGCGGTTCGCGAAGTATGGCCAGAGCACTTGCCGCTCACCGCTCGCCTGGGTGTCATCGAATACGACGGCCGGGACGAGCAGACCTTGTCAGAGGCTATCGAACTGACACGTCGTTTCAAGGACGGTGGATTGGACTTGCTCAGCGTCAGTATCGGGTTCACCATCCCTGAATCCAACATTCCTTGGGCCCCCGGATTCATGGGCGAAGTTACTCAGCGCGTAAGGCGCGAGGCGGGGATTGCGGTGGCCTCGGCATGGGGCTTCGGTACGCCGAGCGTCGCCGAAGAAGCGGTGAGAAGTGGTCAACTGGACCTGGCGATGATTGGCCGGGCGCACCTGGGCAATCCTAACTGGTCCTATTCAGCCGCCCAGGCGCTGGGTGTAGAGCGTGCTGCCTGGACCTTGCCCGCTCCCTATGCCCATTGGCTTGAACGCTACAGGTGATCCCGCCGGAGCGAGAGCGCTCGCGTGGCCTTAGGGCTATCAACTTGGTCGAATGCCCAAGTTGGCAAGATTGTTGTCGCGCTCTCACCCGGATTCAGGTTTTTGGCCGCATGGCCGGCATGGACATCTTCGATACACCCGTGCCAGCCAATGCTCCCTCTTCATATCGCACACAGACAGGAGGTTTGATGACCACCCCTCTGACACTGATTGCCACCTTGGTCGCCAAGGCCGGCTTCGAAGTCGAGCTCGAGCAGACGCTGCAGGGCCTGCAAGGCCCAAGCCGAAGCGAAGCGGACTGCATCCAGTACGATTTCCACCGTGATGCCGAGCAGGCTCGCACTTTCCACATGATCGAGCAGTGGCGGGACGAAGCGGCGCTGACTGCTCACGAAGCGACACCGCATTTTCAGACAGCGCTCCCTTTCATCGAACGTGCTGCTGAAAAGCTCACCATCACGAAAATGTATCGCATCTCCTGAGGATCTTCGAATGAAAGCCATTGCACACTTCAAATGCCTGCCTATTGAACATCCCGACGCCTTGGTGGAGATCGATATACCCGAGCCAGTGCCGGGGCCGCGCGACTTGCTCGTAGAGATAAAGGCCGTATCGGTCAATCCTGTCGATACCAAGGTGCGGCAGGGATACGTACCGCACGAGGACGAAAGCCAGCCGCGTATCCTCGGTTGGGACGCTACCGGCGTGGTCAAGTCGGTCGGCAGCGACGTGACGCTATTCAAGCCCGGTGACAAGGTCTGGTACGCCGGATCGCTGATCCGCCCGGGCAGCAACAGTGAGCTGCAACTGGTGGACGAACGCATCGTCGGCTCAATGCCCCAGTCGCTGGATTTCAGCCAGGCTGCGGCATTGCCGCTGACTTCCCTGACCGCCTGGGAATTACTTTTTGATCGCCTGGGTGTTGCACGCGATACCACCGACCGAGGCGAAACGCTGCTGATCATCGGCGCTGCAGGCGGGGTGGGTTCAATCCTGACTCAGCTGGCTCGTCAGCTAACCGGGTTGACGATCATTGGTACGGCTTCGCGCCCTGAAACGCAGGCCTGGGTCACCGAGCTTGGTGCGCATCATGTCATTGACCATACCAAGCCACTCAGCGAGGAGCTCAAACGCTTCGGTATCGCACAAGTCAGCTATGTCGCCAGCCTGACCCAGACCGATCAGCACTTCGAGCAAATTATCGAGTCACTGAAACCTCAGGGCAGGCTGGGCCTGATCGATGACCCGGCCACGCTTGACGTCGTACCGATGAAGCGCAAGAGCCTGTCGTTGCACTGGGAGCTGATGTACACCCGCTCGCTTTACGAGACAGAGGACATGCAGGAGCAGCACAACATCCTCAACGAAATTGCGCGGCGCGTTGATAGGGGCGACTTGCGCACCACCGTTGGCGACAACTACGGGCGCATCAGCGTAGAAAATCTTCGTCGAGCCCATGCTCTGCTGGAAAGCGGCAAGGCGAAGGGCAAGATCGTGCTGGAAGGCTTCTAAGAGGGCGTAGACAAAATAAATCAAACCGGCTGCACCACCTGCCTAATGTCCTGAGCGTCGGGCGGATAATCCTGCACAGAAGCACCCGTGTTATCGGGTGCCTTCCTCAGCGTAGCCGGACTGAAAGCGGCTATTCGTCCTGATGACACTCGTTAGAGAAGCGGAATGCTATAGCTTACAAAAACTCGGTTCTGATCTACGTTACGAGCCGCTTCGCTGTTGGACTTGCCGTTACGCCAGCCGAACCCGACACCTTTAAGCGCTCCGGACTGAAGGACGTAGTCCAGGCTAATGTCTCTTTCCCATTCCTTTTGGTTGTCGCCGGACGTAGTTTTAATATTATCGCCGGAGAGGTACATGACCGAGCCTTTCAGGCCAGGAACTCCCAGAGCGGCAAAGTCGTAAGCATACTGACCGAAAGCTGTGCGCTCGCCTGCGCGGGTGAACGTTTGGATCAGGCGGTCTGTATACAGATACAGGCTTGCTCCACCGGCGCCCTTGTCTATCAGGCTGCCCTGATTGAGTTGAGTGAAGTTGCTGCCATCCGACACACTTTGGTACCCCGCAGTAATCGCGTGGCCACCCAGCGTGTAAATCAACGCGGCACTCCAGGTACGGTTGTCGATCTCTCCATCACCGTTTTTGGTGTAGCCATTAATTCTGTAGCCTGACGTACCGGAGCTATTTGCACCTGACGAGTCAGTTTTGAAGTAGCGCAGGTCGGTTTTAAGGGACTGATTGTCCGAGAGCGCAAGGGTGTGAATCAATCCAAAAAAATGCTGCGTATAGTAGTTATCGAGGTTTGCGTAGTAGTACTGAGCTGTCAGATCCTTGGTGACACTCCAATCGCCCCCGGCGAAGTCAAACTGATTGCTCTCACGCGTACCACCAGCAACGGCCAACCCCGTCTGATCGCTTGAACCACGCCCTGTCGCATGTTCGATCCGACCTCCAGTCAAGGTCAGCCCCTTGAACTCGCTCGAGGTGATTTGACCGCCCTCGAAGGTTTGTGGAAGTACGCGCCCATCGTTGGCAACCAGAATTGGGAGTTTCGGAATCAAGGTGCCGTAGCGAAGTTCAGTTTTCGACATTTTGACTTTTCCGGTCAGCCCCACCCGGCTCCAGTCGTCGACGGCACGGTTGTCACTGTCAGAAGGCATCATGGTGCTGCCGACATGCCGTCCTTTGCCGCTGTCCAGGGTAACCCCCAGCAATCCCAGGCCATCGACACCAAAGCCAACCATGCCATCGGTATAACCCGATTTGAAGTCCAACATGAAACCCTGCGCCCATTCTTCGGTTTTGGAAGGGGCGGCAGTGCCATCGCGGTTGTCGTTATTGAAGTAGAAGTTCCTCATCCCCAAGGTGGCCTTGCTATCACTTAGAAAGTCAGCATGCGCCTGTGCACTCAGGGTGATACCAAGAAACACCGAACTTGCAGCAATTTTTTTCCTATTCAATTGTATAGCGCTCCCTTTGTTATTTTAAAGTAATAGAAGCAACGCAAAATCTTAGAGGTCAACGCAACGCACACGAAGGACCGGTACTTAGTCAATTTCAACTAGCCCGATAATTGGCACGCCATCTTATTCTTCTGAACATTCTGCTCCATGGCAGCGCGTTGGAAAAAACCACCGAGGTGATCTGCACATGAGCATGAGGTGAACGGATGATCGTCGCATGTAGCGTACCCGGAGGGCGCCGATATGGCAGGTCTGCCTTTCGATAGCAGGTGGGAATCTGGTCATTTTTCGTGGCTCTTGTTGTTTTACAGCGCGAGAGCGCTAGAGCCAAGTGTGTGTGAAAGGCGCAGGGAGCGCCTTGCCTGGGGAGATGGAGTTTTGCGCCGAAGTCTGGAAATTTATCTTTGCGTCTGATTTAAGGGGCTGGGACCCGACACAATTCCGGTCATGTTCGACGACTTCGATGACTTTAAGATAGCGACCGGGCTCTATAACTTTTGAATTTTGAGTGTTCATCACATAAGTGGCGAATGCAGATCCTTCGCGGTTTTCCACAAGGCACTTTGGCCACGATATTCATCTTAAATACAAGTATTTCATAGGATTAACCTCTCCCATTCTGATATGGTTTTTTTCGACTATCTGAGCCTTTTTCGTGAATCAGTAGTCTATAAAGTGCACGCCCGATGTTCTTTAAAACAACAAAAAGCAGCCAACTAATTTTGGCCGCTTGGGCACACTGACGCGCTCGAGAACTCAGACCATCTCAGGATCAGAAATAAAACCTTTCTTTATAAAAAGAAATGGCACAAATAACTATTCACTTGATTTGGAGAGGGCGCCGTGCGAAAGCTTGGCTTGGGCTTACTGGTAACTGGCGTTTCAGGTCAACTATCAGCTCTACTATGGACCTACACGTCCACAGGACCAACTTGTGAAAATAACGTCGACAATTCATACATCCAGCAAAAAGTGACAGACTTCGAGCACGAATTTGACGACATCGCTAATAAAGTTGCGACAGAAATCAGTACAAATCTTCCCGACGAATTCACGCCCGCATTGAATACGCCCAGCCGCCATCGCGCACTAAAAGCCATTCAGCAACTGGAGTTGCCGGTAGCGCGTAAAGAAAACAATTTTGTCGTCATAGGCCCATATAAACATAAGCAGGACGCGGCTCGAGTCGTGAAAGAGCTGAGTGAAAGTCATGGCGTTCGAGGATGGATGATGGCAGGAAATTGACATAGTCCAATTCAGCGCTGGGCCGACCTTGAACAACCAGCTACTTATTGCATGCCACAAGAGAGCATTCATGATCGCAAAAGAACTTAGAGCCGAACTTGCCCTGAAGAAATTCCTGGACGCCAATCTATGGATTCAGCTTGAACTCAGCGAGCTGAATTACAGCCTCGCTGAAAACTGCGGGCTCTCGCCAGAAGAATATCGCCTTAAATTTCTGAAAGAAGCATTTGAAGCAGAAGCCGACGCGCACGGCTGCGATTGCTGGGACTTCATCCTGCAGTGGGCGGCCGAAACCAAGGAAGAACTTGAATTGATGCGCGAAGAACGCATGAAAGAGATTTATGACTTTATGGACAATTAATAGACGCTACAAATTTCGTAACCTTTAAAAGCTCAGAGTTTCAAGATGAAAGACTAACTTCATCGGCGGGAGCATTACTCAATACTCCCGCCCTCCTCTCGGTTCAAACCGCCGTATAACTATCAACCACACGCCGATACTGGCTGGGGGAAGCGCCGATGTGCTGACGGAAAAACCGTGTGAAATGACCTTGCTCGGAGAACCCGAGGTTCTCAGACAACAGGCCCAACGTGCCACTGCGCTCACGCTCCAGCCAGGCAAAAGCGCGGCGCATGCGCGCGTCGTTGAGCAACAAGGTCGGCGTCATGCCGGTATCTTTCTTGAACAGCGCAAAGAAGTGCGCCCGGGACAGACCACAAGCCCGCGCGGCGTTGTCGATCGGGTTCGGATCATCGAGGTGCTCAAGCAACCAGGCGGTGCCACGGCGCACGCGCGCGTCCCGGAACTCACCTGAACTCGGCGCCCCCAATAACGACAAATGCCGCCAGCTGGAAAAGTCCTCGATCAGTTCGATCAGGAAGTCGAACAGCATGAACTCCATGCGTTCTTTCGGCACGATCCCGCAGCCATGGGCTTCGGCGACCAGGATGTCGGCCAAGGTGCGATTACGGCTCGACAGCTCGATGCACGACTGGACAAAAAAGTCCGGCCGACCGCTGAGCGCCAGCGACTGCTGGGCAGTGGCCAGCCAGGCGGGCTCTATGTAGAGCGCCAGGATTACGGTGGCAGCGGCACCCGGCTGCGGATCGTAGAAATGCGGCTCCCAGGCGTTGACCAGCACCGCCGTGCGATCGCTGAGCGGAACCCGCCGACCGTTGACGTTGAAGTAAGTGTCTTCGCCAGATACTTTGACCAGCACATGGCATTCGGAATGGGTGTGGGTGACCAGCGAACGATCCATATTCAGCAAGGCGACCCGGCCAAACTTGCCGTGGAAAACCCGTTGGGCAATCGACATCAGATTCCTCCGCTCGCTAAAAGCGATATTGTTACCGACCACAATGCATATCATCGGGGCGTCTATCTATTTCTCAACCCCGGCGATCGCTCTATGGTTCAGCAACACTTGGCTGACCACTATCGCGCGCGAATGACCGAGCGTCTACCTCGACTTTCGCAGCCCCCACACTCGTCGGAAAAACCGGCTTACAAGGCATGGCGCTCTTTCCCGTGATAAACGCGCAGGATATCGGCCACCACCGCCAGAGCGATCTCCGCCGGGGCCTTGCTGCCCAGATCGAGGCCGATGGGCATGTGCAAACGGGCAATCTGTTCATCCGTCAGACCACCGATGCGCTTGAGCCGCTCGGCGCGCTTGGCCGAGGTTGCCTGAGAACCCATGGCACCGATGTAAAACGCCGGGGTGTGAACCGCTTCCATCAGCGCCAGATCATCGATTCGAGGATCGTGAGTCAGCGCCACCACCGCAGTCGCCGCATGGCAACCACCAGCGGCGATGTACATCGAGGGCAGCACGCGTTGCATCTCCACGCCTTCGAGCTGCACATGCTGCATCTCATCCCGGGGGTCGCAGGCGATGACTTCGCAGCCGATGGCGCGGGCGAAACTGGCGCAAACTTCAGCGACCGGCGACAGCCCGGCCAGAATCAGTCGCAACGCAGGGCCAACACTGATGCGCACCGTCTCGTCGACGACTTGCACCCGCTCGCTGCCGTGTCCGATGTCTGCGTCCAGGCGCAAGGCTCCGCTGCTCAACTCGACATGGCGCAGCAGACGCCGCTGACCCAGTAACGCCGCTTGCAGACTCTCCAGGTGCTCGATCCATTCGAGACTCGCAGCGCGGTGCTCGACCAGCACGATCAGCACGCCACCACAGGGTAATCGCAGACGGTGGCGTTGCTCGACGCTGTCGCCATAACTGACGATCTGCGCCGGTTCGCGTAATTCACCGCGCGTCAGGCTTTCGAGAAACTCCTCCTCGACGCAGCCACCCGACAGCGAGCCGACGTGTTCGCCCGAGCCATTGGTCACCAGCATCGCCCCCGGCGCACGCGGCGCCGAGCCATAGGTGGAGAGCACCGTACACAGCCACTGGGCCTGCCCGGCGCGAGCCCATTGCAGTGCCTGGTCGATCACCTGAACATCGAGATGACGCATGTTTTCTGTACCTCAAGCAAAGCGTGGTGCTGCAGACAGGGTTACGTTTACGGTAACCTGCGAGCAACCTTGTTCAATCGTTGATTCAACATGTCGCCACAACAATTTCTGCAACTTGGGCCGCTGCGCCTGGAATATCGCCAAATTCCTGCGGCTGACCCATCGCGACCGACGCTTGTGCTGTTGCACGAAGGCCTCGGCAGCGCCGATCAATGGAAAGACTTCCCCCAGCGCCTGGCCCAGGCCAGCGGTTGCGGTGTGGTCACCTACAGTCGTCAGGGTTATGGGCAATCGAGCCCGGTAACCCTGCCGCGTCCGCTGAACTACCTGAGCAGCGACGGCCCTCGTGAACTGCGGCAATTGCTCGATGCCTTGCAACTGCCGCAAGTGGTTTTGCTCGGTCACAGTGACGGCGCCTCCATTGTCCTCGCCTATGCCGCCGCCAATGATCCCCGCGTATTGGGCAGCATTGCACTGGCGCCTCACGTGATTGTCGAGACCGAGAGCCTCGATGGCATTCGCCATACCACCGAGGTTTGGCATCAGGGCGAATTGCGCGAACGCCTGGCACGCCACCATGGGACCAATGTCGACGGCGCCTTTCACGGTTGGAGCGACAGCTGGTTGCACCCGGACTTTTCCTTGGACGATCTCGAAGCGCAGTTGGCTTATATCGAAAGGCCGCTGCTGGTCATTCAGGGTCGCGAAGACCACTACGCCACGCCCGAGCAACTGATGGTCATCCAGCGACAGGTGCCTGGGCCGTGCCGCTGTGTGTTGCTGGATAACTGCCGGCACTTTCCCCAGACCGAAGCGACCGAGCGGACCTTGCAGCTGATCTGCGAATTCCTGGAGCGCCTCCCCGTCTGAATGCCCCGAATGTGACTCAACCATCGATCACCTCATCCAGCGTTGCTACGCGCTCCGGTCGTTCGCGCCAGCGACGGACGACACCCAGTTCGATATCGAACATATCCAGCACCCTTCCTACAGTGTGATCGATCATGTCATCCAGGCTGGTCGGCTTGGCATAGAACGCAGGCACTGGCGGCGCGATCACCGCACCGAGTTCAGCCAACTCGGTCATGCTGCGCAGGTGATTGCGGTGCAGTGGCGTCTCGCGAACCATCAGCACCAGGCGCCGGCGCTCCTTGAGCACCACGTCGGCGGCGCGGGTCAGCAGCGTTGAGGTCACGCCGCTGGCAATTTCTGACAGGCTGCGTATCGAACACGGCGCGATGATCATGCCCATGGTTTTGAACGAGCCACTGGCAATTGCCGCGCCGATGTCCTGATTGATGTAGCTAACGTCAGCAAGGGTCTTGATCTGAGACCAGGACATCTCGGTTTCATGGGCCAAAGTAATCAGCGCCGACTTGCTGACCACCAGATGGGTTTCAATCGGCGTGTCGCGCAACAGCTCCAGTAGACGTACGCCATAAACGGCGCCGGAGGCACCGGAAATTCCTACGATCAGCCGCTGCGGCCGGCTATTACTGGGAACGCTCATGGTCGCCTTCCTCTATCGGGCCTTCTTTGTAGAAATGGATGGCGTCGAGTGCGGTGGTCATGGTTTTGCCGATCATCTCGATGAACAGCATTGCCGCCGGGGTCAGTGGTCGACGGGCGTCGTGCACACAGACCATGCGCCGGCTGATCCCCGGCGCGGCCAGCGGATAGGCGCGCAACGCGCCTTCGTGCAATCCGCGATGCAAGACGGTTGCCGGCAGCACGCTGACCCAGTCGCTGCGACGCAAGAAGTCCTCAATGACCGCCAGATCGTCCACCTCCAACTGCGGGGTGACTTCAATGCCCTGGGCGGCAAGGTGTTGGTCGATGACCATACGCAGCCCGTGACGACGCGAGGGCAGCACCAGTTTGAATCCCGCCAGACTGGCCAACGGCAAGGGCAACGCTCCGTTAAGGCGATTGGCTGCACCGGTGGCGACCAGTAGCTCCTCATCGAAAATGTCGTGGCCGATCAGGTGCTCATGCTGAAAGCTTTGGTTGATGACCGCGAAATCCAGCACGCCGGTCAGGACCTTCGCGATCAACTCCTGGCTGTAGCCCGAGGTGACGCTCAATTCAACCTGTGGCTGATGCTCGACGAAATGCGCCAGGGTGCTGGCCAACGCGTTGTTGGCGGCAGACGCGATCAGCCCGGCACTGATGCGTCCGCCGATCTGGCCGCTACGGTCGATCAGGGCCTGACGCGCCGCCAGCAGCTGGCCAAGAATCGGCATGAACAAACGATAAGCCTGATCGCCGGCCTCGGTCGGCGCCATGCCCTTGGAGCTGCGCTCGAACAACGTCTGCCCGAGTTCTTCCTCAAGCCTGGCGATCTGCATCGACAACGCCGGTTGCACGATATTCAAGCGCTGCGCAGCCCGGGTGACGGAGCCTTCCTCATAAAGGCAGGTAAAATACTTCAGATGGCGCAGCTCCATGGTCACCCTCGCGTGCGCGCTCAACCGAGCGTGCCGACGTTCTGATAAATGTGTTTGAGCTCGCTGAAATCCAGCAGCGCATCGACGCCATGCAAGCGCCCCAGGCCGCTCTTGCGGTAGCCACCGGTTTCCGCTTCGGCGAACAATTTGTTGTGGTCGTTCAGCCACACCGTACCGTTGCGCAGTGCCCGAGCGACACGCCAGGCGCGAGCGCCCTGCCCGGTCCAGACACTCGCCGACAGACCGAACTCGGTATGGTTGGCGCGCGCTACTGCCTCGGCTTCATCTTCGAAGGACTCCAGCACCAGCAACGGGCCGAAGATTTCCTCCTGGCAGAAGAACGCGCCGCTGTCGCGGTGGGCGATCAGTGCAGGGGCGAGGAAGGCGCCCTGACTCAGCGCGCCATCCGGGCGGCCGCCGGCCAGCAGCACCTCGTCGCAACAGTCCAGCGCCTCGGCGATGCGCCTCTCGACCTTGTCGCGCGACTGCCAGTCGATCAGCGGGCCCATTTGCGTCGCCGCCTCCAAACCGTGGCCCAGGCGGATTTCGCCGAGCGCGGCACTGAGCGCACGTTTCATCTCGGCAAAACGGCTGGCCTGCACCAGCACGCGCCGTGCGGCGGTGCACTGTTGGCCGGAAATGATGGTTGCTGCTGCCGCCAGTTTCGGTGCGATAGCCTCGACGTCGGTATCCTCGAAGACCAGGCAACAGGATTTGCCGCCGAGTTCAAGGGACAGCTTCTTCATGGTCGCTGCGGCGTCTTGCATGATGCGCTGGCCGGTTGCGGTGGAGCCAGTAAAGCTGAGCACATCTACCAGCGGCGAAGCCACCAGGTACGCCGCGCCGACATGCCCAGTTTCAGCGAACAGGTTGACCGCGCCGGCCGGTAGGCCCGGTAGGGCGAATAGCGGCTCGAGCATGGCCGCGTTGAATAGCGCGGTCTGCGGCGCCGGCTTGATCACCGCGGTGCAGCCGGCCGCCAATGCCGGGGCGAGGGCGCGCACCAGCAGCACCGCCGGGGCATTCCATGGAATGATCAGCCCCGCGACCCCGGCCGGTTCACGCAGCATGTTGGAGAACTCGCCAGGCGCCACCTCCATCACATGGCCGGGGTTGTGTCGGGCCAGACCGGCATAATAGACAATCTCGGAAATCGCCCCGGCTATCTCGCCGCGCGATTGCACCAGGGCCTTGCCATTCTCGCGGGTGAGCAGCTGCGCCAGTTCCTCCTGGCGTGCCTTGAGGCCTGCGGCCCAGTCCAGCAGCAATTGCTGACGCAGGCGCGGATTCTGTGACCACTGCGGGTTGGCGAAGGCGCGCGCGGCGGCGGAGACAGCCGCTTGCGCCTCGGCTTCGCCGCCATCGGCGAAGCGGCCGATCAACTCGCAGCTGGCCGGGTCGAAGCTGTCCGCCCAATGTCCCGCGTCGGTCCATTGCCCATCGATGAAATGTCTGCTTTGCATGAGTCCTCCGGTATTCCGTGGGTCAGCGAGCAGCGGTCGACCACCAGAACCGACCGCTCATTGAGTCGCTGTCAGAGCTGGTGTTCGGTAGCCGCTTTGGACGCGCGCTCGACCTGCTGCGCATCAACGCGAGCCTGGTCCTCGGGTTTGCGCGCCGCATCCGACATGCCATTGAACAGCGTGCCCAGCACGCCCTTGTTCAAGTCGCTGGTGCCAAACAGTGCATCGCAGATCGGAAAGGTCAGGTTGAAATTGCGCGTGTGCATGAAGTCCGGGTTGTGATGCAGGACATGCATGCGGCGCACCGTGTTGACCAGCGGCATGGCATCGAGCAGCGGATGCTCGAGGTGCGACAGCGTGTGCAGGCCTTCGTACATCAGGAAGTAGGCCGCCATCGTCAACATTGCGATATAGCCGGCGTTGGCCGTCCATAACGTGCCCAGCAGCAGGGCCAGCGGCAGCGCGGCCATCACGAACAACACCGGAGCGAATGGGGGAAACAGCAGAGCGCGCCAATCCTGATGGCCGTGATAGTCCAGCGTCTTGTGCGAGAAGAACTGATGGTGGGTGGCGACATGCCGCTTGTAGGCCGGCTTGAGCCAGCTCCTCGGGCTGTGTAGCAAATAACGGTGGCCCGCCCATTCGGCCCAATTGCCGAACAGGAACATCGGCACTACCACCAGCAACCACTCCTGCCAGCTCGCATCGACAATCTGGCTGGCGCAGTACCAGAGCACCCCGCCGGTGAACAGCAGGGTGAAAGCCAGGTGCATTTCGCCGCGATACCAGCTGGGTGTGGACGCACGATAGCTCTCGCGGTATGCGTGCGAACGCTCAACGATTTGTTGTTCACGATTCATAACGGTTTACCCTTTCAATGAAATATCGGCTGCGCATGGACTCCCCCTATCAGTGGGTCACCGAGCCGCCGTCGACCACCACAGTCTGGCCGCTCATGAAATCGCTGTCGGCGCTGGCCAGAAACAGCAGCGCGCCGACCAGGTCTTCCGGTACCGCCTCGCGCTTGATGCAGCGGCTGGCGATGTTGTTGCGCACGATGTCGCCGGCCCAGGCGGCGTTGGCCTGGACGTTGGCGCTCATGGTCAGGCCGGGGGCCAGGCAGTTGCAGCGGATGCCGGCGTCGCCGACTTCGCGCGCTATCGAGCGTGTCAGGGCAATCACCGCGCCCTTCGACGCGACATACGCCGCCATCATCGGCGCGCCTTTGAAAGCCGTTGCCGAGGCAATATTGACGATCTTGCCGTAGCCCTGACGGCGCATCACCGGCATTACCGCCTTCGCGCACTCGAAGGAACCGCGCACGTTGACTGCCATGATCCGGTCCCATTCCGCCGAGCTGGTCTGCTCGAAAGGTTTGAGTTCCAGGGTGGCGAACAACGCCGCGTTGTTGATCAGCACGTGCACACCGCTGAACTGCGCCACGGCTTCCTCGACCATGGCTTGCACCGCGGCACCGTCGGTCACGTCGCAAGCGATTGCCAGGGCCGTACCGCCCTTGTTGCGGATCGCGGCAGCGGTTTCGTCAGGCGCCTTCAAATCGCAGAGCACCACCTTCGCGCCCTCGGCCGCCAGCGCCTTGGCGTAGGTGGCGCCGATACCTTGGGCCGCGCCGGTGACGATAGCGACCTTGCCGGTCAATCTGTTCATTGCCATCTCCTTCACTTGAAGTTGCCTTGGGTTTCCGGAATCACCACGCTGCCGATCAGGTAGATCACCGACAGGCCGGCGGCGAAAATCGCCAGTACCATGGGGATCTGCGCGGGGCTGCTGCTGAACAGGGACACAAAGGTCGGCATGGTTCCACCGAGGGCGAAACCGATGTTCCAGGACAATCCTGTGCCGCTGGCGCGCAACTCGGTGCTGAAGCGTTCGTTGAGGAAGATCAGGATCGGCGCGATGATCGCCCCGCCCATGAAGGCGATGCCCACGCAATACAGCGCAGTGCGGGTCAGCGAACCCGGCTCGGCGACACCGAGGAACATCATCGGCAAGCTCACCAGGTTAATCACACCCAGTAGCATGAAGGTCTTCTTGCGACCGATCAGGTCACTCAGGTAACCGAAGGCCAGTGCTCCGACAATGGTTGCCACCGACCCGTACATGAGCATCTGCGAAGTTTGCGTATGGGGCACTTTGGCGACCACGTTGAGCAAGGTCGGCAGATAACCGCAGGCCAGGTAATACGTTGCTCCGCCGCCGAATGTAATCAGCAGATTGACCAGCATCACGCTGCGGTACTCGCGACCAAACAGACGCTTGAGCGGCGACACGACCACTACCGCCGGCCCCTTGGTCTTGCGCGCTTGTTGCAGTTGCTGCCAGACCGGGGTTTCTTCCAGATAGCGGAACATCACCAGCCCGAAAAACGTGCTGAGCAGCCCGCAGAAGAACATGAAGCGCCAGCCCCAGACGTCAAATTCATCCCCGGGGAAAATTTCCGACAACACCAGGTAAGTGAACGACGCCAACAGCGCGCCCATGCCGGCACCGGCACCACCGATCAACCCGGACATCAGGCCGCGATAGCGCGGCGAGATGGATTCGGTGCCGATGGTGTGAGTGGAGGCCACGATGCCGCCAACGAAAATGCCCTGAATCACCCGCAATAGCAGAAACAGTATCGGGGCCAATATGCCGGCCTGATGAATGGTCGGCAGCGCGCCAAACAGTGCCGTGGAAATACCGACGCCGACCATCGACACCATCAACGCTCGCTTGCGGCCGTGCTTGTCGGCATACGCGCCGAAGATTGCCGAACCAAGGGGGCGCACCAGCAGGGCCACGGCGAATGAGGCGTATACCGCGGCCAGCGACAGTGTCGGGGTGTCCGAGGGGAAAAACATGCGGCCGATGATCGGCGCCACGTAGAGCAGAATGAACAGGTCAAACAAATCCAGCGCCCAGCCGAATGTCGAGGCAAATGCCGCCAGTAAGGCCTTGCCCGGTGGAATCTGCGGTGTATCGATAGCGGCGCTGGTTGGCGATGCAGTTGTTGTTGTTGTTGTTGTCGTGGTCATGGTTGCCTCACGCAAGACGTGTCTTGAGTTGGTTGGAACTATCGGAAACAGGCCGCTGAACACCAACGGCCGCCGGGTTCAATCGTGCGTCTGGAGCACGCGTTGCCAGTCTTGCGGCGCCGCGTGCGCTAGCTTGTCGAGTTCGACTTCCTGTTGGCCCGGCACCTGGATTCGTTTGAAGCGCATGGTCGGTGCCGACAGCGGCACCGTGGCGTCATAGCCCATCTTCGAGCCGACACCGTCACGGGTGGACGGGTCGAGTTTCGAGCCCTGGGATTCGTGGATCAGCACCAGGTCGCGGTCGGCCTGGAAACGGGTGGCAATCGCCCACTCGACTTCGGTGGGGTCATGAATGTCCACATCCAGATCCACCACGGTGACATGCTTGATGTCGTAGTGACCGCCCAGCGCGCCGAGGATGACGTTCTTGCCCTCGCCTTCGGAGCGTTTGTCGATCTGCACATAAAGGTGATAACGACACACTCCGCCCTTGCTCAGGTGCACGTCACGCACGCACGGAAAACTGCGGCGCAAGTGCGCGAGCATGGTCGCTTCGCGCGGGATGCCGCCGAGCAGCAAGTGTTCCAGGCCGCCGCCGACGATGGTGTGAAAGATCGGGTTGTGACGATGGGTTACGGCGTCGACTTCGATCACATGTCGCTCGGCGCGTTCGCCGTAGTACTGCGGAAACTCGCCGAACGGCCCTTCCATCTCCCGCGCCTTGGCCAGCAACCGGCCCTCGATGACGATCTCGGCGTCGGCAGGCACGCGAATCTGATGGGTCACGCAGCGCGTTACCGCCAGCGGACGGCCATGCAGAGCGCCGGCGATTTCCAGTTCGTCGTGATCGATCGGCACGATGGCCTGGGACGCCAGCAAGGTCAGCGGATCAGCACCAATTACCACCGCCACGTCCAGATCCTCACCCAGCGCCTCGACTTCCTGAAAGAAGGCCAGCGCATGGCGTGGCAGCAGCAATGCACCCAGTCGATTTGGGCTGCTCACCTGCAAGCGGTGAATCGAAACGTTCTGCACCCCGGTGCGCGGGTTGCGGGTAATCAGCAGGCCAGCGGTGATGTAAGGGCCGCTGTCGTACTCGTTGTGGGTGGGAATTGGTAGCAGTTTGTTCAGGTCGATCTCGCGATGCACCACTTGCTGACAAGCTGCATCGCTGACTTCCCGCCACGGCAGCGGATTGAGGCTGGCCGCCTCGAAACGCGCCAACACTTCAGCGGACTCCACGCCCATCGCCTCGGCCATCCACTGCCGGTCGGACAGCAGGCCGGAAACCACCGCAATCGAGTGGCCGCCAGGCTGGGGAAACAGTGAAGCGCTCTTGCCGTCCAGACGATTAGCAATCGCTGCAACGCCGAAACGCAGGTCCACGCCGGGACGTATCATTGCCAAACGCTGCTGGCGCTGCAAATGGTCGAGCCAGCCACGCAGGCTGGCGCCTGCTGGCAAGTCCCCGGCCATGTCGGCTTCGGGGGTGGAAAGGGTCACAGGCTGCATGGCCTTACCTCGTCATTATTGTTTTGGTGGCATGCCCGGTCACCCGGCGGCGGGTTAAAGAACGGCTGATAGAAGTCCTTGAGCAACAAGGTGGCGATGCCCATGGTTAGCGCGGCCATGGTGCCGAACAGCGCCCCGGCCAGTCCTGCAACGGCGATCCCGGCCATCCATTCGTGCATGTGCCCGAAAAATTGCGCAAAGGCCTGCAACGATGGAATCACCGCCGGGAATTCCTTGCCTCCGGAGGTGAAGTTTTTCGCGCTTTGTGTAGAGCGTCGAACCCAGAAACTGATCAACGCCAAGACCACCCTGTAGGCGGCCACGATGGTTAATACCAGCCAGCTAGAAGCCATAAGTGGAACTCCGATTTTTATATTTATTGGACGGATTTCGGTGCAGCCGATCTCACCCTACGAGCCCCGCAACGGGTTTTCTATTAACGAATATTGATGCGCCCTATCAGTTTCAGTGAAGGGGCGGCAGGCCCTGCTCCATAGGGAGGCACGCCGTTGCCGACATGCTCCCGGGCCTGCTCGCCGGTACGCATTTACTCGCCGGTGAACACTGCCGGACGCTTGCTGTGAAACGCTTCGACGCCTTCCTTGAAGTCCTTGGAGCTGCGCAGGCGGCTGTAGCAGTGACCTTCCATTTCGATCGCGACGGTCAGCGGCGCATCTTCGTTGTCGTTGATCAGTTTTTTCGCCGTGCGCTGAGCCAGCGGCGAGAAGCGCCGCAGTTCATCAGCCAGCGCATCGACGGTGTTTTCCAGTTCGGTATCTGGCACGACCTCGGTAGCAATACCCCAGGCATAGGCCTGGTCGCCCGTAATGCGCTTGGCGCGCATCACCATGTGTTTGGTGCGGGTGATGCCGATGATTTTCTGCAGGCGTGCGGAGCCTCCCGAGCCTGGGATCTGACCCAGGTTCTGCTCCGGCAAGGCGTAGCGCGTGGTTTGCGAAGCAACGCGGAAATCGCAGGCCAGGGACAATTCAAAACCGACGCCGAAGGTGTAACCACGGTTGGCGACGATTACCGGTTTTTCGCAACGTGCCGGTGCCGCAACGTTCCAGGCCAGCTTCGAAACGTGCTCCGGCGAAGCTTCAAGGAAACCCTTGATGTCGCCACCGCTGGAGAAGTGTTCACCCACCGAGCGCAGCACGATGACGCGCACATCTTTGTGTGCATCGAGGGCTTCGAAGACCAGGCGCAGTTGATCGCGCTGCCCCATGGAAATGACGTTCAACGGCGCCCGGTTGAGGATGATGTCAGCGCGCTCGCGGGACACATCGACTTCAACCTGGAAGCCATCGAACTGAGTGTCGAGAAATTGCTGGATCGCTTGTTGTTGCATTGGAGTGTCCTCTGGATGATTAGCTGATGGCCTTCAAGGCCTGTTCCTGAAATTGGGCCAGCAGCACGCGCCGCAGCACCTTGCCAACTGGAGATTTGGGAATCTGATCGATGAACTGGTAACGCCGTGGCCGCTTGAATTTGGCCAGGCCCGAAGCGATGCAATGAGCATCGAGGTCGCATTCCGACACCTCGGCGCGCAGCTTGATAAACGCTGCAATGATCTTGCCCCACTGCTCGTCAGGCAGACCGACCACCACCACTTCTTCCACTGCCGGGTGCAGAGAGAGCATGTTTTCGATTTCCGCCGGGCTGACGTTTTCGCCGCCGGTGATGATCAAGTCATCGACACGACCCGTGACGAACAGATCGCCTTCCATATCGAAGTAGCCGATGTCACCGGTGAAATACCATCCGTCACGCAACGCCTTGGCGTTCGCCTCAGGGCGGTTCAGGTAGCCTTCGAACGCCTCGTCACTCGCCAGGTCGGCGATGATCTGGCCCTCCTCCAATGGGTTGGCCTGCACGTCCACCGTTTCAGCATCGATCGGTACCACGCGCACGCGCTGGTTCATTGCACTGCGCCCTGAGGAGCCGGGTTTGCGACTGGCCTGCTGGTCGATGGTGAAGGTGTAGATTTCCGAGCTGCCGTAATGGTTGACGAACAACTGCGGCTGGAACGCCTGCTCGACGCGACGCATCAAGCCGTCGCTCATCGGCGCGCCGGCAAAGCCGATTTTCTCCACACTGGCTACTCGCTCGCGGGCGAAGGCCGGGTGCTCGATGAGCATGTGGTAGAGCGTCGGTACGAGGTACAGGTTGCTGACCTTTTCCCGCTCGATGGCCTGCAGCGTGGCTTCCACGTCGAACTTCGGCACACAGACGAAATGCCCGTCGATCAGCGCCATGGACAGCAACGAACGCACGCCCATGGTGTGGTAAAGCGGCATGACACCCAGCGTGCACTCGCTCTGGCGGTAGAGGTTTTGCGCTACGTGGGCCACCGCCGCGGCGCGTTCACTACGGTGCCGACGGGGCACGCCCTTGGGCTTGCTGGTGGTTCCGGAGGTGTACAGCAGCAGTGAAAAGTCTTCGGCGTCGGCCTGCAAAATGATGTCGGAGGGGGTCTGCGAACACAGCTCCTCGAAACTCAGGTCGGTGTCGGCGGCACGGATACCGGCGGCGATCCGTGGCAGCCTGGTGGCGGCGCTGCAACCGGCCACCGCGGCCACGGTCGCGTCGTCGTAAGCCAGTGCGCGGATTTGCGCATCTTCGATGCAGTAGCCCAGTTCATCGGCAGTCGAACGCCAGTTCAACGGGGTCATGACCACGCCCGCAAACTGACAGGCCCAATGCAGGGTCGCCATCTGCCAGCGGTTCTGCATCGCTACCAGCAGTCGGTCACCCCGTTGCAGCCCAAGGCGTTGCAAGCCCCGCGCTGCGCTCTGGATATCGACGAACCAGTCTTCATAGGTTTTCTTCAACGCACCGTCACTGACCGCCACGGCGTGCGGTCGGCGTTCAACGGCAGCGAGAAAACTGCGTCCGAGATCGAACATTATTGTTATACCCCTTTGTTCGTTTGGCGCTGGGCAGCGACTTCGAGCACGGCCTGGACGATGCCGGTGTAGCCCGTGCAGCGACATAGATGCCCCGAAAGCATGTCGCGTACCTGGGTCTCGTCCGGGTTGGGTACCCGTTCGAGGAAATCCACGCAGGACATGAGAATGCCCGCAGTGCAAAAGCCGCACTGCAAGGCGTGATGACGGCGAAAGGCTTGTTGCAGGTCGCTCAGTGTGTCGTCGTCGGCCAGGGACTCGACGGTCTCGATACGCCGCTCGTGCCCCTGAACCGCGAGCATCAGGCAGGAACGCATGGCGACCCCGTCCACCAGCACCGTGCAGGCGCCGCAGACACCGTGTTCGCAACCGACATGGACGCCGGTGGCACCGAGGTCGTGGCGCAGGAAGTCGCAGAGTTGGGTCCGCGGTTCGGCCAGCGCTTCGCGGGAGCGGCCATTGAGTTCCAGGCGAATCGGAAAGGTTTGGTCGGCAGTTACACGCATGTTCAGACTCCTTCGATCATCTGATGACCCAGCTCGCGAACCAGTTGGCGGCGATAGGCGGCGCTGGCGTGCACGTCGTCTTGTGCATCGAGCGACCAGGCGGTTTGATTGAGCGCGTCAGGCAGCGCCGCACCCCGTGGCAGGCTGCGACGTTGCGGACGGTCGGCGACCCCGCCGATGCCGAGTTCGACCTGGTCCGTCCCGATGGCCGCGGCCAGGGAGACAATTGCAAAGTCGCCGTGGCGCATGGCGATTTCGCGGAAGCGATAGGTGATGCCTTCGCGCTTGAGCGGAAAACGCACCTCGACGACCAGCTCATCCGCACGCTTGTCGGTGGTGAGAATGCCTTGGAAGAAGTCGGCGGCCTTGACGATGCGCTTGCCTTTTTTGGACTCGAGAACGATCTCGCCGCCCAGTGTCACCAGGCACAGCGGCAACTCGGCGCTGGG
This sequence comes from Pseudomonas sp. MF09156, assembly GCF_059862305.1. Lineage (NCBI taxonomy): Bacteria > Pseudomonadati > Pseudomonadota > Gammaproteobacteria > Pseudomonadales > Pseudomonadaceae > Pseudomonas > Pseudomonas sp. MF09156. The sequence goes on along the minus strand of NZ_JCBCUR010000027.1, from coordinate 18,076 downwards.
GTCGGCGTGAGCCACCGAACCGCAGACAGTACCGCGATTACGCGTCTGGAAGTGGCCGATCCAGGGCATCGCCAGTGCCAATAAAGGCACCTCGTCCATCAGGGTCGAACGCGCCAGCAACTGCGCCTGTCGCACCCCGGCACCTACCGCCAGGCAATCCTTGCGCAGCTCGATATAGGCCAGCTCGGCCACATGATTGATATCGATCAGCAACTTGGGTTGAGCCAGGCGCATGTTCAGCACCGCCATCAGCGATTGGCCACCGGCGATGATGCGAGCCTCCTGGCCATACTCGGCGAGCAACTCAACCACCTGACGACGGGTTTCAGCCCGAACGTAATCGAAAGCAGCCGGTTTCATTGCGCACCCCCCTTGCCAAACAGCGCGCCAAGCGAGGCGCGCAGTCGCGCCCACCAGCCGGTGGAGATGGCTTGGCCGCTGACCCGTTGCGACAGGCGAGTAAAGATTTGTCCGATGATCACTTTCGAGGCCCCTTGCAACATTCGGCCGCCGACCGCGGCGACTTTGCCGCTGACCGCCACCTGGTATTGGTATTCCAGACGCGTGTGGCCATTTTCCAGTTCGACGAAACGCACTTTGGCCTGGCCCTGGGCCGAACCCATCGAGCTGCTGCCGGAACCGGACAGACGCAACGAATGCGGTGGGTCCAGATCACTCAGGGCCACCTTGGCCTCGAAGCGCGCACGGATCATGCCGACGCCGACGGTGACGTCCGCGCGGTATCGGTTTTCGCCTTCAAGCACGAGGTCGTGGCAACCGGGAATGATCGCCGCCAGCGTCTGCGGGTCGAGCAAGGTATCGAAGACCTGTTGCGGCGAAGCAGGAATCACCACCGAGTCGTTGGCCCGCAACGCGGGTCCACCGGCAGGTGCTGCGTCCAGGTCTTCGTCGGGCTCCATACCGGCGGGCCGAGGGGGCTCGTCGATCCCGATGAGCGTGCGTACTTTCGATGGTGTCAGTGGCAGACGGATGTCCGAGCGACCGAGGGCGTCGGCCACCGCGTTGGCGATGCACACCGGCGTGCTCATGTTGTTGCCCTCGCCCACACCCTTGGCGCCCAGCGGGGTGAAGGGCGATGGCGTTTCCATGTGCAGGATCACCGGTTCGATCACTTCCGGTGCGGTTGGCACCAGATAATCGGCGAAGGTCCCGGAGAGGAAGCTGCCGTCCTCACCGTAGGCGAATTCTTCCATCAGCGCCGCGCCGAGGCCTTGGGTGAAGCCACCACGAATCTGGCCGTCGACCAGCGCGGGGTTGAGCAGGCGGCCGGCGTCATGGCAGGTGACGTAGCGATCGATGTGGATCTCGCCGGTCATGCGGTCGATTTCCAGACCACAGATGTCGAAGACAAAGCCGTAGCACAGCGAGCTATTGACCTGGTCCTGGTCGTCCGGGGCCACCAATTGCGGCGGGCTCCAGAACGCGGTTTCGCGCAGACCGCCACTTTCACCTTCCGGTAGCAGGCCCGGCGACCAGTGGGTCGCACCGGCAATCCGATGGAATGGCGCCACCGCCCCGCCATTGACCACAAAAATCTTGCCGCCGGCGAAACGAATATCTTCGGGACTGGCCTGCAATTGCTCGGCGGCAATCGCGGCGAGGCGATCTCGGATCTTCAGCGCCGCCTTGTAGACGGCACCGGCCACAGCGCCGGCGAAGCGGCTGGAATAGTTGCCCGAGGCAATCGACCAGGCGTCTTTCTGAGTGTCCAGTTCGACGTTAACCACGATGGATTCCAGCGCGACCCCAAGCACTTCGGCGACGACCTGAGCGACGGTGGTTTGGTGGCCCTGCCCTTGCGGTGCCGAGGACACGTGCACACTGACGTCACCCAGTGGGCCGACATTGATAGTCGCGGTGGCAACCGCGCCGTTTTTCGGCCCGGCCTTGCGCCGCTCTTCGGGCGTCATCGCGGTGGTGATGTAACCCATGTTGGAAATCGATGGTTCGATGACTGCGGCATAACCGATGCCGTAGATTCGGCCTTCGGCACGCGCCTGATCACGACGTTTGAGCAACTCGTCGAGACCGCCGTCAGCCGCCGCCAAGGCAATGCCGGCCTGGTAATTACCGGAATCGAGCAACGCACCGGCGGCCGCGCGATAAGGGAAGGCATCGGCCGGCACCAGGTTGCGGCGGATCACGTCCAACGGATCAAGCTTCAACTGCACGGCGATGTGTTGCAGCAGCCGCTCCAGGGCGAAATACACCTGCGGGCCACCAAAACCACGGTTCAGGCCGGAAGGGGTTTTGTTGGTCAGCACCACTCGGTTGCGCACTTGCAAATTGCGGATCGCGTAGGCACCCGTCAGGTTGCCGTGCATGCGGTAGAAAGTCGCAGGTTCGGGCGCTCTCAGGTACGCGCCACAATCGTCGATCTGGTCATAGCGCAAAGCGGTGATGCGGCCGTCTGTTTCTACCGCCGCTTCGATTTCGGTCACCCGATTGGTCGCCGAAGAAGCCCCCTGCAAATGTTCCAAACGGTCCTCGACCCACTTCACCGGTGCGCCGACCTTGCGTGACGCCAGGCCCATCATCACCACGTAAGGGAAAACCCCTTGCTTGATGCCAAAGCTGCCGCCGGAATCTTTCGGTGTGCGCAAACGCAAGCGGTTGCCGGGCACATTCAGTGCACGGGCCATGACCGTGTGCAACGCATATGGGCCCTGGAAATTGGCAAGCACATCATAAATGCCGGTGGCGCGCTCGTACTGAGCCAGCACTACATAGCATTCAATGGGTGTGCAGGAACTGCGCGGAAACTTCACTTTGAGCGAGACCTTGTGCGGCGCCTGCTCGAACACCTGCTCCGGCTCGCCATAACGAAAATGCCGTTCGTTGACCACGTTGCTACCGACAGCTTCGTGCAGGATCGGCGCCTGTTCGGCGGTGGCCAGTTCGGGATCGATGATCGGTGGCAGCGGCTCGTATTCAACGCGCACGCCTTCGATGGCGTCCTCGGCCAGATAGCGGCTCTCAGCGATCACCACGGCCACCGGCTCTCCGACGTAGCGCACCTTGTCCACGGCGACGCACCAGTGCTCCATCGGCTGACGCACACCCACGGGGAACGGCAGCGCCCAGCGTTTGACGTCTTCCCCGACCAGCACGCCGTGCACGCCTTTCATCAGCAGCGCTCTGGAAAAGTCCACCGAGGTGATCCGCGCATGAGCGTGGGGTGAACGGATGATCGCCGCATGCAGCGTACCCGGAGGAATTGCAGCGTCATCGGCATAGCAGCCGAGGCCGCGCAACAATGCGGCGTCCTCGACACGGGTCTGACGGGCGCCGATGTAGCCGGTCTGGCTTTCGGTAGCAGGTTGGAAACTAGTCATTTTTTTCGCGGCTCTTGTTGTTATGCAGCGCGATAGCGTTAGAGCCGAGTGTGCGAGAAAGGCGCAGGGAGCGCCTTGCCTGGGGAGAGGGAGTTCTGCGCTGGGGTCTGAAAATTTGCCTTAGCGTCTGATTTTCAGGACTGGGACCAGACAGAATTGCCGGTCAGGGATGGGCCATGGAAATGATGCCTTGGGTGATCGCGGCATCGTGATGATCGGTGGTGATTTCCTGTATTAACAAGCGGTCAATCTTGATCTTGTGGATGGGCAACCGCTTGAGGTAGCTGAGCTGGAGAAACCAGTGCCGAAATCATCGAGCGCAATGCGTACACCCAAGGCCTTGAGTCGGTGCAACGTGTCGATCGCCTGTTCAACGTTATGCAGCAAGAGCGACTCGGTAATCTCCAGCTCCAACTGCCCGGCACTGAGCCCGTGCTTGCTCAGCACTGTCTGGATATACTCAACGAACTGGCGACGCTGGAAATGCATCGGTGAAATGTTCACGGCCATCGACAGGCCCGTAATGCCTTGCTCACCGAGCTGACGCAGTTGTGCGCACGCGGTGTCGAGTACCCAAAGGCTCAGCGGGATGATCTGGCCGCTGTCTTCGGCCACCGGTACAAACACGGCTGGCGAGATATAGCCTTTTTCCGGATGCTCCCAGCGCAGCAGCGCCTCGATCCCGATCACCCGGCCAGTACGCGCTTCTATCTGCGGCTGATAGTGCAGGTTGAACGACTGGCGTTCGATGGCCTTCTGCAGGTCGTTGCGCAGGCTCATCCGCTCGCAAACGCGCTGGTTAAGATCGCTGGTGCACCACTGAAAATTGTTGCGCCCTGCTTGCTTGGCTTTGTACATGGCCATGCCAGCCTGCTGGATCAGCTGCATCGGCTGCATCGGCTGCGACTTTGCGCCCCTAGGCCTGCTCGCGACGTCAGCTGCACACAACGCTTGCTCAATTGATGACCAGCTGTTGCAAACCATGTATTCCGCATGCCTGGGTCATTACGCCTCTCGCGATTGGTACCCCGCACCTTGCGGTGCCTCGTTACATTGTCAAAGGCGCTCTTGATTCAGCCTTCTAGATTCACCCGGTGACACGGGTGGTTCCCTCCAAGTGGGAACAACTTCTGTAAGCGACTTCAGTGATCGTAAAGACTCGGCGCAGCGATGGGAATCATGCCGAAACCAATGGAGGTGGCGACGAAGATCAGGTTGATGTTGTTGCGGTAATCCACCTTGGACAGGGTGCGAATACCACTCGCCGCCACCGTGCCAAACAACACGATACCCGCCCCGCCGAGCGCCGAGGTCGGCACTGCGGCAATCACCCGGCCCATGAACGGCAGCTGCCCGAGAATCACCAGGAACAGCCCACTCGTGGCCACCACAAAACGACTCTTAACTCCGGTGACCGCCACCAGGCCCACGTTTTGGGCGAAGGCGCTCTGGGTGAACGAACCGAAGATCGACGCAAACATGCTCGACAGCATGTCGGCCCGCAAGCCGTTGCCCAGGCGCTTGGAATCCACCTTGGTGTTGATGATTTCACCCTCGGCAAGGATGTCGGCCGAGGTTTCCACCAGGGTCACCATGACCACTATGCACATGGAAATGATCGCGGCGATGTGAAAGGTCGGCATGCCGAAATGGAACGGCGTCGGGAAGCCAAACATCGGCCCCTGGGTGACGGTGGAAAAATCCGCCATGCCGAGGAACACCGCAATCAGCGTACCGATGACCATCGCCAGCAAAATCGACAGGCGCGAGATAGTGGAGCTGCCGATTTTGCTCAGCAGCAACACCAGCACCAAGGTGATCGCCGCCAGGCCGATGTTGGACATGGCCCTGCGTCTGCGCAATGTCTTCGACAAGGACTATTACGCATCAGCGCATGGCTCGGTGGATCTGATCACGCCCGGCGCACCACGGACGCTGGAACTAAGCACAAACTACCGCTTTTGAGTGCTGACCACTGTATGAGCGGGCGGGATTTCGCACACAATGAAAGAAATGTAGGTGGGAAAAATGATGGTCTGGCGCTCCAAAGCCCTCGCATAAATCATCGCTCGGGCGAGTCATCAGGAAGGGTGGTGAATACAACAGACCGCTCGTTACTTCAACAAAACGGTCTCTCGGCAGTGCATGTGCTGCGCCCCATGACATGGAAGGGCCCTCACCTTCAGACCTCTCAGCTCCGCTGCTCGTAATGCAACATCACGGCGATTGCCAGCAGCGATCTGCGCACGGCATTGTACCAACGCAAGGGCTGCGGCCCGCCCCACCGATCGAGCACCTGTGGCAACTGCAGGTCACGCGGCGCCGGTAGATCAACACTTCAGGAAGCAGTCACAGGATTACGACCTGTGCATGTCAACTTCGGCTGCGTCAAAACTTGTGGATTGCATCACACAGCGGTTCACCGAAACCAATACCTGCGCTAATAACAGTGCACTGCCCGCTGTCAAAGAGCATGTCAACAACCAAAAAGGAAGATACACCATGAGGATACGTCACCTGCGCTATTTCCTTATCGTCGCTGAAGAACAAAGCTTTGCTCGTGCGGCGGCCAGAGTTCACATCGAACCTTCCCCGTTGTCCAGAGCCATAAGAGATCTTGAGTCCTATCTCGGTGTCCGACTGCTCCATCGCACCAAGGGGCGTATACAGCTGACTTGGCCAGGGGAGATTTTCCGTGAAGAGGCTCGCCGCGTACTTGCATTCATGGATATAGCCCAGACACGAGTGCAATCGGCCTCCCAGGGCTATCGCGGCAGGGTACGTATCGCCATCGCCGATAGCCTGGCTCAGCCTCGGCTGACACAGCTACTGGCTCGATGCCGTGAGGAGGAACCTGCCACCGAGATTCGGATCGTTGAAATGACCGTCAACGAGATGCACAAAGCTCTCCTACACGACGAGATAGATGCGGGTTTCACTGTAGACAGCACAGTAGCCACCAATGGCTTCACAAAGTTAAGGGTTTGGGCCGAACGCCCTGCTATTGCCATTCCTACTCACCATCCGCTGCTTTCCCTGGATAAAGTGCCTCTTGGGGAAGCACTCCGGTACCCCCTGATTCTTTGCCATCCTGAACGTTGCGCCGGAGGACGCAATGTCATTAATCATTGGTTTGAGGACAACTCTCTGCCCTCTCCCAACATTGCTGAACATGTTTCTGGTCATGAGCCCATGATGATGCTGGTGGCCGCTGGCTATGGCATTGGAATAGGGTTGGAATCGCAGCTTTCCATTTACAACCACCCTGACGTAATTGTTCGGCCGGTTATCGACGATATCCCCGACACGGCAACATTCATCGTTGTACCGGAGAGGCCAATTTCAGCAGAACTGGAGCGCTTCATTAAAAGAGCGCAACAAATCGGGGAAGCATGACCGATGCGTGAGCAAGAATGATCACCCCATCCTCAGTTCTGGACTCTCACATTAAGTTCCATACATTTTTGTCTGGAGCACGACCCAAATATCCCCTTCATCGTCGCGAGATAAAGGGGATAGCCTTTGAATTCAGTTGGTGTGCACCGGCTCATGCACAAGCGCGCTAGCTTGTAGCGCTTGTCAATCGCAACCTACCGTTACTGACGGACATTTTTTGTCGCCCGCATGACAAAAAATGCCGCGCTCACTCGCGCATAGATTAAACAGCGAGCGTCCGCCAGACGGACTATTTATCAAGACGCCGAACCTTTTAACAGTGTCAGTTCCACGGATAGAGTTGGCCGCAATGCTTTGCCTCGCAGCCGAATGACGGAACATCAATACGGTGGTCAGTACCGTCCTATTGTTTGAAGTGCTTCAGGGGTGGCAGCGATTCAATACGGGTCAACCCGAGAAGTGCCACTGAGCATTAAGGAGTGACCGCTATGTCTGAACAGAACCCTGCTCCGGCCCCGGAGCGACGCATCCTTCGCCGCCCGGAAGTTGAGGCCAAGACAGGCTTCAAGCGCGCCTATCTTTACAGCCTCATGAAGGCGGGCCAATTCCCCAAAGCCATAAAACTTGGCATCCGCGCCGTTGGCTGGGACTCCGCAGAGATCGACCAGTGGATCACTGACCGTCTTAAAGAACGCGTCTGACTTAGCTCCCCATTCCTTGCCGAAGAGGAGCAAGCCATGCAGGTAATTTCTGTTATCTCGACCAAAGGCGGCGTAGGCAAAACCACGGTCGCCGCCAACCTTGGCGGTTTCATTGCTGATGCCGGCCTGAGGGTCCTGCTGCTCGACCTGGACATGCAGCCCACATTGTCCTCGTACTACGAGCTTACCCATCGCGCGCCGTGCGGGATCTATGAGCTGCTGGCATGCAACGAACGCGACATTGCGCGACTGGTCTCACGCACGGTCATTGGCGGCCTGGATGTCATTTTGTCCAATGACCAGCATCGGCAACTGAATACCCTGTTGCTGCACGCACCGGACGGACGCCTTCGACTGCGTCATCTACTGCCAGTGTTCCAACCCCATTACGATCTGGTGCTACTCGATACTCAAGGCGCTCGCAGTGTGCTGCTGGAGATGGCCGTGCTTGCCTCCGAGCAGGCGGTCTCGCCGGTAACACCCGAGATCCTCGCTGCGCGTGAAATGCGCCGGGGGACTTTACAACTGATCGAAGACATCGCTCCCTATAAGCATCTGGGCATTAACCCGCCACACCTTCATCTCCTGCTCAACCGCGTACCCGCAGTGTCAGCCAATGCAAAGCTGATCCAGCAGACACTGCGTTTGATCTTCCGAGAGCAGGAAGGGGTTCACGTCCTGCGTACCGAAATCCCCGCAATAGAGGCATTTCCTCGAGCGGCAACGCGTGGTTTGCCGGTCCATCGGGTTGAGCACCGACGGCCCACTGGCCGAGTCGCTGCAGCCGCACTAGACATTGTGCGCGGGTTGGCCAACGAACTGTGTCCGCAATGGCAGGAACAGTTCACCCGGGTCACCGGGAAGTTTGAGGGGAGACACTCTCATGTCAAACGCCCATGAACTGGTCCGTGGCCACAAGCGACTGCTTCCGCTGATTGAACATGCCCTGAGCGAGGGTTGGAATGTCTCCCGGACACCTGGCGGGCACCTCAAATTCGTCAAGCCGGGCTTACCACCGATTTATACCAGCGCGACAGCCAGCGATCACCGGGCAGAACGCAATGCACGCGCCATGCTGCGTCGCGCACAACGACACGCCGCGGTGGTCGAGCACCCCGATCAAGAGGGAGCCGACTATGACTGATGTCTCCCCGCAAGAGATGGCCAACAAGCTGATGAGCGACGGTTTTGGACGCTCTGGCCCTGTTGCAAATGCCCTGACAGATCCGATCGCTGATACTTCAATGGTGGTGACGCTGGATCAGTTGCGCCCCTACGAGCTCGACCCGCGGCTGACGCGAAACCCGCTGTACGAGGAAATCAAAGCGTCCATCCGCCAGCGTGGGCTGGATGCCCCGCCGCCTATCACCCGGCGCCCCGGTGCCGATCACTACATCATTCGTAACGGTGGGAACACCCGCCTGGCGATACTGCGCGATCTGTGGAGTGAGAGCAAGGACGAGCGATTCTTCCGTATCGGCTGCCTGTTTCGGCCATGGCCGGAGCGCGGTGAGATCGTCGCCCTGACGGGACATCTGGCAGAAAACGAACTTCACGGTGGCCTGTCGTTTATCGAACGAGCTCTGGGTGTCGAAAAAGTCCGTGAGCTCTATGAGCAAGAGGATGGTAAATCGCTGTCACAGTCAGAGCTTGCCCGACGTCTCAGGGCTGACGGCTACCCCGTGCCTCAGCCCCACATCAGCCGCATGCAGGAGGCCATCCAGTTCCTGCTGCCAGCGATACCGAACGTGCTCTATGCCGGTCTGGGACGCCCCCAGGTCGAGCAACTGACCAGCCTGCGTAGAGCCGGTTCTAGGATCTGGGATGCGCGCGTGACCACGAACAGTCTAAGCATTGATTTTGCAACGCTGTTCCAGGAGGTTCTGATGGTGCTCGACACACCAGGGAGCTTTGCGGCGCAGCGGGTGCAGGATGAGCTGATCGGCCAGATGTCCGACTTACTCGGAGTGGACTATGACACGCTGATGTTCGAAATCACCGATTCCGAAAAGCGCTGGCAGTTGCTTACTAGTGAACCGAACACACCGCCAGGTCCGGAGACCACAGGGTCGGTCTCCACGACCAAGCCAACATCTCCATCCGTAGTCGCACCGCCCACGTCATCATCCACACCGCGGGTAACAGAGGCACCCAGGATACCGGCAAGCGATACCCTTTCGATTCAAGAGGGGCCTGCGACACATCCTCCGGCCGACGTGAATGACGATCAATATGCTAAGGACGATCACTCGGCTTTACTTCAGGAGCATATCGTCTCACCTGCCGCGACCACCGAGCGCCTACAGTCGATCCAACGATTGGTGACCGACCATGTCGGCGAGACGCCACCTGATTTCGAAACCAGCGTGCTGCAGGCCATCCCTGTTCAGGCAGGCGGTCTCTACCCCATCTCGGATGTCTGGTACATCGATCCCGGCCTCGATACGCCGGATCGGCTGCGCGTCCACATCGCTCAGTTCGCGCGTGAGATCGCCAACGATGCGGGTCTGGAAGAGACCATTGTCGCCTGCGACGAGGGCATCGGCTTCACATGCGCGGGAATATCTGCCGATGCGAACACGCACTTAAATCTCCGTGGTGCATTACTGCTGCTGCATAGCCTGAGCATTCCCTATCAGCCGGATCGGACTCCGCCTTTACGGATGCCCGGGGATTTTGGCGCTCTTCTGCTGGGGCTGGAACACATCCCTTCATCACAACATACCGCTAGATTGAGCGATACGAGCCTGGTGAAGCTTTTCCGCTTGGTGCGACTCGCTCGGCGACTGCTGGACATCGAGGCGGCCATCACTGATGGCGATGCCGCCCTGAACGGATCATGAGGGCGCCGACCATGCCCGAACCGCATCCGCTCAATCAGGCCGTCATCGCGCAAGCGCTCCATGATTTACGCAATGGCCAGTTGCGCCGGGCCAAGTCCATGGGATTTGACGATGCGGCGCTGGATGCACTCAAGCATCCGGCCATGGCCAGCCTCTTGGCCAACGCCACCGTCTCTTGGTGTTCCGTGAGCGTGAACCCGGAAGTGCTGCGACGCCTTCTGAGCCAGGTAGACAATCTCTCACGGGAAATCGAGGAGATCGACCGGTTCCTGCGACTGGGCGCGAGCACAGAACTCATCAGCAAATTTTATGGCCTGAACCATCAGGAAATCGCCCTCAGGCGCGACGTCATCGGGCTACCGAAACGCAAGGGCCGGCATCCGGTTCTGACAGAGGATCAGGATTCCGATCTCTGGCATCGCTGGTCTGGAACCGTAAAAGAGCGTGGCACTGCGCTGACCGACGACATGGCAATGCTTGCAATTACAGCCGATCTTGCGGAGTCTACGGGCCTGCCCATCTCAGTCATTTGGAGCGCTATCCGAGGGTGGATTGATGAAGGGCTGACCTGATGGGCAGTCCACGCCATTCACGCGGTCCCGTATCGCTGGGGGAGTTGTTTGACGAGGCGCTGCAGCACATGCAGCCTCCCCCGACCATGGCACCGGCACCACCAGTTCCGTCTGATGGATTCATCTTCAGTGGCAATCGTCATGACAGCGTGCCACGTGCGTTGTTGCTGGACAATCGACTGACCCCGCTTGAACGAAACGCCTGGCAAGTCTTCCGTCTGCTGCTCAATGATGACGGGGTCACGGCCTTTCCCACTTATGACCAGCTCGCTCCCTGGCTGGCCTCAATGCCGTGTACGGCGCGCGCATCCCATGAAACTGTCGCTCGCGCGCTGACGCTGCTAAGGCTGACGCGCTGGATCAGCCTGGTGCGTCGCAGGCGTGACCCGAAGACCGGACGGATATTGGGTAACCTCTATGTGTTGCACGATGAGCCCCTGACGCCCTATGAAGCCATCCAGCTTGACGCCGATTACCTGAGGTTGGTCAGCCAGTCCTTGGCCCACGCTAGCAAGTCCATCCAGCGCGTCGGTGTGAATGTGCCGAAAGAGATGACTGAAGATCCGTTGCTCAAGGGCCAACTGCTTCCCACCCGGTTGCAGGTATTGTCGCAGCGCTTGGCCACGCAGGGCTGGGTTCAGACGGCGACTTATCCACAGCCTGAGGATGCCCACAACTCCGAAGAAGGGCCAGACAGCCTTCTTCGGAATCAGCCGCGTCCGACTTCGGAATCCGAAGCAGGCGAAAAGCCCAGTAAATCCGGCTCACTTCGGAATCCGAAGACCGATAGTACTGTACGTAAAGAAAAACAAATAAAAGAAGTACGTACTGTACCGCGCACGCACGAGTTGGGAATGCTTCGACTCCCCGAGCGCTTCCTGGCACTCAAAGCAGAGCAGCAATCAGGCGCGCTCGCCGCCCTACAGCCCGTGGATACGCAGTTGCACCAGGCCATCCTCGACGAATGGAATGTCCGCTGCCAAGCCAGCACGGTACGCAATCCCGCGGGGTACTTGTTCGGCATCATCCAGAAAGCCATGCGTGGCGAGTTCCGCGCCTGGGCTGGACAGAAGACACCCAGCGTCACGACAGCACCAGAGTCGCCCCCCCCGAAATCACCGCCACCTGCGGACCCCGCCGTGGCACAGGAACATATCGCCCGTCTGCGGGCACTGATGCGCCTGCCTTGAACGCAGCCGTCGCAAATTTTCTAGATGACGAGCATGCCATGGCTCGATCTGTCCATGCACTGCGGCGGCCTGCGCGTGCGTCCACCGAGTGCCAGGGTCGCCTATACCACTGGTATAGCTGAACACACTGCCTTCCCTGCAACGCATTACCTCCAGTCCCGCCGTCGTTCGCAGGAAGAGTCCACCGAAAGCCACTGTCGCCTATACCACTGGTATAGATGAACACACTGCCTTCCCTGTAACGCATCATCTCCTGCTCCGGGTCATCGGCATGGAGGAGTCCACCGAAGGCCACCGTCGCCTATACCACTGGTATAGTTGAACAGACTGCCTTCCCTGCAACGCATCACCTCCTGCTCCGGGTCATCGGCATGGAGGAGTCCACCGAAGGCCATGGTCGCCTATACCACTGGTATAGATGAACACACTGCCTTCCGGCAACGGTGGCGGGTAACGGACGCAGAATGCCTCACGCCCCCATCTCATCCGCGGGGAGGTGCAAGATTCCACTGCGGCAGTGCGAATTCACAAACAGGCATTCATGCGGTGCGGTTTGATGACTGACACCCTTCCGGTCAATGCCGATGCTGGCGACTCGTTTCCTCACCGAGAGTCGTCACGATGGCCACCGAACCCGAATCTTCCCTGCAGTTGAACCTTGGGTCACTGCGCAGCGCCATGTCGCTGACGCTGCATACCCATCATGCATCTCGCATCTGGCATGGACGCGCCCCCTCCGAGGACAAGTCGGGCATTGTCGGGCTCAACGGCTTTGTCGCCATCATGACCAAGCTCAAGCGCGGCGCCGAGCAGGATGATCCCTACTCCGACTGGTGGATGCTGCGCATTGAGGACAAGCTCAGCACCACAAAAGAACAGCTTCAGGCCTTACGCGAACAAGTCGACCAGGCACTGGCCGATGTACCGACGGCACTCAGTCTGGGCGAGAACCTCAACGTCCAGCCGGTGAAGCTGCCGCTGTTCGTGGCCTCGCAACTCGGCTTCATGGCGGTCTATCTGCTGGCCGACTACGACGACCTGGCCCGGCGTCTGATCCTGGCGCATCACATCGCCCTGATCGACCGCAGCACCCTGGAACGCTGGCTCAATGAAGGCGCACATGCGCTGCGCAGCCTTTTCAGCCTGGCGCAGCAGTACCGCTACTCCGGCACCCAGCGCGACGACTTCGCTGCCAACAATGCCGCGGCGCGTGCCGCCCTGGAGAAATACGGCGAACTGCCGCAGGACGTGCTCGAAGGCACACGCCGCTCACGCTTTGCGCCACCGCTCATCCGTCGCGCCCCTTTGGCATCGGCGCCAACCCGGTCAACAACCTCCGACGTTGCGCCAGCCGGTGAACCCGAAGCGGCTGAGCCAGCCGTATCTGCCGGAGGGCCTCTGGACGACGACTCTTCCCTGTCGTTGGACGGCGAGGACCACCCAGCATGACCTCACCCAACCGCTTCTTGGCACTGGAACAGGCGGACTTCCAGAGGCTGGAACAGGCTGCCTACCTAAAAGGCCTTTTAAAGCCTTTTAAAGGTAATGGGGAGCTTGCGACCTGGGCCAGCCAGTGCCAAGCGCTGCGGGACGATCTAATCGGACTGGCGCAGCGCAAGGTGCTGTCGCAGGCCCGCAGCCACCCCTTCAACCTGCTTGCCGTGCAACTGGCCCAGCAAACCACTGGCGCAGGCACGACCTTTCTGCGCTGGCGCAACCTTGATCGCTCGCGCATGGGTACTGCGCTGTGGGAGGAGCTGCTTGCCAGCCCCGGCATACCGACATCGCTGATCGACGACCTCTACGCCATCGAGGTGCAGCGCATCGTGCTGAACATGCAGATCAGCCTCACTCACAGCATCGTCCGCCAAACCTCGGAGTGCGCCAGCAAGTTGGTCCATGCCGAGGAGGCTTACCAGCGGCGTGTCCACGCCACCAACCCCAAGGAGTCACACTCATGAGCACGCATTTCTACGGCGAGGGCAACATCGGTTCGGCGCCAGAGTTCCGCGAGTTTCCGAACGGCAACAATGAGCCGCGCAGGCTGCTGCGCCTGAATGTCTACTTTGACAACCCTATTCCGACAAAGGACGGTTTTGAGGACCGTGGGGGATTCTGGGCGCCGGTCGAAATCTGGCATCGCGACGCCGAACGCTGGGCAACACTGTACCAGAAGGGCATGCGCGTATTGGTCGAAGGTCGGGCGGTGAAAGACGATTGGGAGGATGCGGACGAAAACGAGCGTGTGACCTTCAAGATCGAAGCGCGCCGCGCCGGGATCCTGCCGTATCGCCTTGAGTCTGTCGTGCTCGGGGCCAAGCCCGCTGCAGCGGAGCCAGCCGAGAACGAGTGATCATTCCCGCCCTGCGTGCACCTTTCCTGCTGAGCGATTGCGCCAACCACCAGTCGCTCACCGGGCAACAGCCAGCGTCCATGGAGTTCCACTGAGATCCACACACAGTTCGCGGCACATGGAGAAGCTCCCGGAAAACCAATCTACGGCCTCCATTCACGGCCCCATGGCTTCCGACTCTTGCTGACTCTCCTCGCTTGCCACATCAGTCCAGATTCGCCGCGATATGGAATACAAGCTTGAGCGGTTCCTTACTGTCGACGATCTGGTACATCACATCCCGTTTGCTTCTGGGCAACGTTTTCGCACAACGCTTCGCCGTATCACGCACGGCTGCATCGGTGCCGTGAATAGTCGCCGCCAACAGCAGCACCAGGTATGCATCGGTCAGCGTCTTCGCCATCACAATCTCATTGCAGGTCATTTTTGAACTGACGCTCATCCGGTTGCATAGCGTCCTACCTATCTCGGAATCATGTCAAGTTGTTCCACTGACGTCCACCGTGGTCGCTGTCAGCGATGCGTGACAATACGGTCGCGGCTCTGACGTACGACCTGCTCGACTCTTCTGAAAACACCCTTTCATAGCGCAAACGTCGACCGGTCACGCCCACTCCCGCTGAATACGGCGCAACAGGGGTTCGGTTTGGCTTTCGACATGCATGGTGATCGCAGGCATCAATGATCGCGTGTCCACCCTCCCCCAGGGACGGCGCATTTATCCCAGTTCTGACCTGAAGTCATGAGGAGGCCCCATGCGTTTGCCCTTCGAGCTCGATCCGCAGATCATCCACCACATCATTTACAGCCAGGCGGGTTCCATCGGCAAAGCCATCATCGAGTTGCTGTAGAACTCGACCCTGTGAGGCTAAACCCAATGGATACAGGGGTTTCAGCCGATGACCGTCAACCACCACTCCCCAAGTGGGACAAACCTGTTACAAACTGCGCTCGCCAAGCCGTACCACTATCGCCGGTCTGGTCGCTATTACCTTCGCCTTCGCCCTCAAGGAACCGTTAAGGGCTTCTTCACGCTGTCACTTAGGACTACCGACAAGGCCACCGCAATGACCATCTCCGACGACATTCTTTCGACTCTCAAGGCTTACCACTTGGACAACCCTGAGGCGTCATGGGACGAACTCCGTGAGCGCTTGATTGAGTTCGCTGAGTACAACCTGACGATGGCACACGGTGACAGCTCACTGGTCGCTTACGAGATGATCAACGATGAGCATCACTTGGCGTTGCGTAAGGCATCCGCAAAGTTGCCCCTGAGCATCAATCAGCAACGGGCAGTGAGTAAGGCCCTTGAGATCCTTGAGGCTTCGCAGGAGCGTATGCGGGGCCGGTCGGGGAAACTGGTCGAGATCGTGAAGGACCTCAATGGCGAATCTTGTGGCACGTCTGTGGCCCTCTCCCTGCCCTTATCTGTAAGTGCTCTTTCAGGTCTGACATTCAAGGACCTCTCCGCGCTCTACATGGCGGAACGCAAAGACAGCATTCAGGTCAGCACCATGCGGGACGTGAAGTCATCGTGTGAGGCTATCGGCACGATCCTTGGCGACTTGGACATGAAGACCCACACACGGGAGGACATGAAGAACCTTCGGAACAAGCTCCTTGAGGACCGTAA
Organism: Pseudomonas sp. MF09156; assembly: GCF_059862305.1. Classification (NCBI taxonomy): domain Bacteria; kingdom Pseudomonadati; phylum Pseudomonadota; class Gammaproteobacteria; order Pseudomonadales; family Pseudomonadaceae; genus Pseudomonas; species Pseudomonas sp. MF09156. Next base: position 2,029 of record NZ_JCBCUR010000027.1, on the reverse strand, counting down.
GCCTTCGACGGTTAAGAAGCTGCTGACCCGGCTATCGACGGTCATGGATTGGGCTGTGAATAACGGCTACCTCGACAAGAGTTTTGATAAGGGTCTGAAGCCAACGAAAGGCGCTGACAGTTCCCGTGAGGCGTTCTCTCAGGATCAGGTAAAGGCCCTAATGGCTCACGCTAAGTCCCTTCCTGTGGACGCATGGCAGCGCTGGGCGTTGTCCCTTGGGGTGATCACTGGGACCCGTATTGAGGAGCTTAGGCAGTTGACCAAGGCTGACGTTAAACAGGTCAGCGGCGTGTGGGTCATCGACATTAATAGGAACGATGGCAAGACGGTCAAGACCAAGAATGCTCTCCGTGTTGTGCCTCTGACTGATGGCGCTTATGGTTTTGATCTTCAGGCGTTCCTTGAGTTTGTCAGGAAGGCCGACTCTCGGCTGTTCACCTTGGGAGCTGGTCAGTTCTCGAACGTGCTTAATGGGGCGCTACGGGATGTCTTGAGCTTGAAAGCTGATCGGACCCAGACCTTCCACTCGTTGCGTCACTCTCTGGCCGGTGCCCTGAAGGCCGCTGAGGTGCCTGTGGGGACCGCTGAGTCCATCTTGGGGCACGCCTCGGGGTCGATCAGTTATGACCTGTACGGGGCTGGGAGTGCGGTTGAGGTAAAACGAATGGCCGAAGCTCTGATTGAGGCATTATCAGAAGGCTGATTCGAGGGTCGCTGGCGTTCGATCTGTACGGAGGCAATGCGAGCGCCTCAATGGTGCTTATGGTGTGCGGGCTTCAGGAGATTCGCTGGGTATGTGGTAGCCTTCAGCCATTACGGGTTGAAAGGAATCCATTGCAAATGGGCCTAATGAGTTTTTTTAAGAGGCGGAGCGAGCCAGCGCCGAAGGTTTACCCTGTGAGTAGTCCAGCGGTGACAGACCTTGTAGCTGATGTGTGCTCGGCGCTCAAGGCGCAGTACCAGTTACTCTGCGGTGGTGAAGATAGAGGAAATCCTCCATTAGTTCACTGGACCAACGACGGAAAACCGATTATTGATCTTTGGCTGATGGGCTATATAAGTGGTTTTTATGATGCAGCCAGTCAAAGTCGAGGCTGTCCATTCGAGCTTAATGCGCTGGAGCTTATTTTTTGCGTGTTCTATGGTGAAGAAGATGCAAGCGCGGCGGTGGCGCAATATCACGTAGTGCGCATGGCACTTAAGTCAGATTCGGAAGCGGCGAAGCTCTTCGGCTTTGATGAGTTCGAGGAAGGTATGCTTTCTGGAGGTAACGAGCTATTCGAGTGGCTGAGCAAAAAAATTCAGTGTCCGCTAAAAGTTTACAAACGGTATAGCGGGATGGCTTAGATTTAGTTTGTGCTCTGAGCGCTATTCCTTATCGGTACCACGGTCCGAAGCGATTTGGAGCTGGGTGAAGCAGCAGGTGAGTCCGTCGATCAGCGAACTGCGTCTTACAGGGCGGAGTGGTCGGAGACAGCGTAGCCAGTTGTAGCGTGTGGCTTAACTAACAAGTTGGCAGCACGTTCGACGAAGATTTAAAAACCCTCACCCAAAGAGGGACAGGCTAAATCAGCGTTGCTTTCCTTTCAAGATGCCGCAAGGTCACCTCAAGGTGGCCCTCTGCGGGCAAGGCGTGTACGTCCAGTGACCACCGCTACCTCTTTCAGGTAGCCCAATATCCAAGACGTCATGACCACCAAGCGCAGCCCTAACGGGATCTGCGGGACCAGCATCAGGTCCGCTGTAGCGATTCTGTCTGCGCGCTTCGTGTGAATAGACCCTTGATAGGTTTGGGCCTCCTATCTCTGATCGCACAGTATAAAGGGGCCTTTTAACTTAAAGATCTCTACAAGATGACTCTAAGATTAAGTTTTATTGGTTTAGTTCTATAAATAATAAAACTGAATCGCCCCTAGTTTCGTAGACACCTCCAAGCCTTAAAATGAGGCCCATTAGGAGGTGCCATGAGCAACCAGCGTTATCCCGAAGAATTCAAAATCCAGGCGGTCAAGCAAGTGACCGAAAAGCA
>NZ_JCBCUR010000026.1:0-50153 GCF_059862305.1 Pseudomonas sp. MF09156 | reverse complement strand
CGATTACATCGAGATGTTTTACAACCCAAAACGACGCCACAGTTTCAACAATCAGCTGTCACCGGTAGAGTTTGAAAAGCGTTACGCAGCGAGCCTTGAGAGTGTCTAGAAAACCCGGGGCGATTCAGCTTGCGTCCGCTTGAAGATCAATCTGTCCCGTTTTTGTTTTGTTGATGAGACTCACCCACGCCGCGCTATCAATAACATCGAGGCAGCTGCGGACAACAAACCCGCGCAGCAACGATTAAAAATCTTCTTGCCTCGAGGCTGGGTAAACCAGCGGCGCATGTGCAGTCCGATGTATGCGTAGATGCCAATGGCAATCCATTCCAATACCAGGAACAGCAATCCCAGCAGCGTGAACTGGGAGCCCACGTCTACCGCTGGGTCAACGAATTGAGGTAAGAACGCGGTAAAGATCAGAATGGCTTTGGGGTTGCCGGCGGCCACGAGGAATTCCTGTCTTGCCAACCCCCACAGTCCCACCTGAGGGGTTTCGGATTCGGCTGCTACTTGCGGTGCGGCGTTCCACAGTTGATACGCCAGGTAGAAAAGATAAGCCGCGCCAATTATTTTGATCCCGTAAAAGACTAGCTCTGAAGTTTGCAACACCACGGCCAAGCCCGCCGAGGCAAGTGCGATCATGATTGCGAACGCCAGCAAGCGACCTACGCCGGCCATGCAGGATGTGCGATAGCCATAGCGGGTTGCATTGCTGATAGACAGCAGATTGTTGGGCCCTGGCGCCATATTCAGCGCAAAGCATGCGGGCAGGAATAACGCGAGTGTTGCCAAGTCCATATGCATCTCCAGAGTCGCTGTGCATCAATCCTAAGTTTGAAGCTTTATAGACGCCATTACCCGCTAAGACAGTAATCGGTCGGTGATCATCGAGAGCGCTTGCGCCGGTGAAACCAGCGCAGTATCTATGCAAAACGGAGCTTCTTCCCAGGCTTCGTATTCATGATCCAGCACAGACTGCCAGGTGGGTGGGATCAGCCCCGCAATATCACTCTTCCTGGTTTCCACCCGCTGCTGGTGTTCATTTTTATCAGAGCAAATCACTTGAATATTGAATAACTCGATACCCGCCTTTACGGCGATTTCGCTCCAGGCTATTCGGCTTTCGCTTACAGGGTTTACGCAGTCAACGATGACCGTGTGGCCAAGGCGAAGATTACTCAGGGCAAGTTCATTCGCGACCCTATAGCCGCTGGACCCCACGTCTTGTGCAAGAACTGCGCAGTTGCGGATCGCTTGCTCAATCGTATCGATCCGCAGGTAAACGGCGCCGGTTTTAGCCGCAAGCTCCTTGGCGATTGTGGTTTTGCCGGTGCCGGGAAGGCCGCTGAATACGATAAGCACGGTATGTCCTTTTCTATCGCCTGTTATTTAGGGGCTTCGCGTTCGGCAAGTTGGCTAGTTGGCTAGTTCGCCGGGGTATGACTGAACACCCAGACATCTCACCCCACAGTTTGCAACCATTCAAGTAGCGCCATCTCCACGCTACCGGGCCTTGGCGCTGTAGGCGATAGCAGGCAGTACCGCGAGCCATCTTCAACAAAGCCCAATGGCGCGGCTAACACACCGCTTTGGATATCGTCGCGCACCAGGTGCCATGGGCCGATGGCTACCCCAAGGCCTGCAACGGCGGCCTGGATGCTGAAATAGAAGTGCTCGAAAGATTGCATTTCCACTTCTGGAACAGGCAGTTGCTTTGCGTAAGCCCATTCGTGCCAAGCCGTGGGCCGGCTAGCTGTTTGCAGTAGCGGGGCAGAGGGGAGCAGGGATTTGCGATTTTTGCCAAACCACTGATCTGCCTTTTCTGGCCGGCATACGGGGCCGACCTGCTCTGGGAATAGCGTCTCGGTATGGTAGCCGGGAGGACAGGGAAAATCGTCGCGCCGGATGGCCAGGTCGATACCCTGGTTGAATGAGAAGGGGCCGCCGCCAGCAACCAGGTGAATGTCCAGGCCTGGGTGAAGGGTCTGGAAGTCGCTCCAGCGAGGGATCAGCCAGCGCATCAACAGCGTGGGCTCGCAGGACAGGACGAGCTGGCGAGCTCGACGGGCGTCGGTGCGTATCTCGCGAACGGCCTGGGTCATCAACCCCAGCCCCTCACTGGTGGCTTTTGCCAGGCGTCTTCCGGCATCGGTTAAAAACACCCTGCGACCACGCCGCTCGAACAGGTCGACGCCCAAATCCTCCTCAAGCAGGCGCACTGCTCGGCTGATGGCCCCGGGTGTCAGGTGCAACTCGTCAGCTGCGCGGGCGAAGTTTTCCAGGCGTGCGGCTGATTCGAAGCAGCGCAATGCCAGCAGAGACGGCATGCGAGTCTCAGAAGTCAGTGAGTTGTAGTCACCATTTGCTTCAGAAATCATCGTTTTTACCAAGGCATAGGATCTGTAAATATTGCCCTACACCACCAAGAATTCAAAGGGTACAGCATGGGCGAATGGATAGCAGTAATCACCATCACACTACTGGCGTGCATCAGTCCAGGGCCGGATTTCGCCATGGTGTCTCGCAACGGATTGCTCCTGTCTCGAAGGGCGGGCGTGCTCACCGCTGTCGGAATTGGCCTGGGGGTGCTTGTTCACGTGTGCTACACGCTGCTCGGATTGGGCTTGGTGCTGCAACAAACGCCTTGGTTGTTCAATGTGTTGAAGCTGGCTGGAGCGGCCTATCTCGTCTACTTGGGCATCAAGATGCTTCGTTCCGGGCCGGCCACTGAACCGTCGGATGCGCCACCGCCCGCCATGTCTGATCTGGGAGCGCTGCGTACGGGATTTCTCACAAATGCGTTGAATCCTAAGACATCGATCTTCATCGTCAGTCTGTTCATGGGAGTCGTACGGCCGGACACCGCTGTGACGGCACAAATCGGGTACGGGCTATTTATCGCTGGAGCACATGTGGTGTGGTTCAGCCTCGTCGCACTGTGCTTCTCCGCCGGGGCGGTGCGCGCCAGGTTATTGGCCGCGCGACAGTGGATCGACCGGATTTTTGGCGCATTGCTGGTGAGCTTCGGGATCTTGCTGACGCTCACTTGACTGGGGCTACGGGCTGCTGCAGCGGAATCGGGTGCCTCATCAACAGGCCTACTACCAGCGCTCCCAGCAGGCTCAATAGCCCCGCCACCCACAACACCCTGCCAAACCCACCGACAAATGCCTGCCATGCCAAGGGTTGCACCGGCCCCTGCGCCGATTCCGGCAGCAGCGCCATGGCCGCTGGCATATCCCCGGCCACCACCCGCGAGGCAATCCCCGGTACCTGGGCCTGCCATTGCGCGCCGAGGCTGGCGTGCAGCAGATGCTCGCTATGGCTGGCCAGCAGCGCGCCATACACCCCAATCGCCAACATGATCGCACTGAAACGCATGGTGGTACTCATGCCCGAGGCCATGCCCGCACGGTCCCTCGGTACGCAGGCCATGATGTTTTTCTGGGTGTCGCCATTGAGCAGGCCGGCACCGGCGCCGGTCACGGCTATCGCCAGGGCGAACGGCAGGTAACCGCCGACACTGACCGCCCAGGCGCTGAACAGGTTGCCGCAGCCCACCAGGGCCAGCCCGGTCGCCATCATGGTCGCGGGGGTGAAGCGGTTGGCCAGGCGTGCGCCGATACGCGGGCAGATCAGCATGGTCAGGGCAAACGGCAGCATTCCCAGGCCCGAGGCAATCGCAGAAAACTCCAGGCCGTTTTGCAGGTAGAACGGTAGCAGCGTCATCATCACCTGGGCGCACCCGGCGTAGGCAAACATCCCCAGCAGCGCGCCGATAAATCGCGGGTACTGGAACAGTTGCAGGTCCACCATTGGCCGGCGCTGCACGCGCTCCACCAGCACAAACAGGCCCAGCAGGAACGCACCGCCGAGCAGCCGCGCATAGGTCAGTGGGTTGTCCCAGCCGATCCGGTTGGCTTCGATCAGGCCCCAGATCAGGCACAGCAGGCTGGCGCTGAAGGTCAGGCTGCCCCAAGGGTCGAGGCGCGCCGATTGACTGTCGCGCGATTCCGGGATGGCATGCAGGACCAGCGCCAGCAACGCCAGGCCCACCGGCAGGTTGAGGTAGAAAATCCAGCGCCAGCCCATGTAATGGGTAATCAGGCCGCCGAGGGTTGGGGCGGCGGTCATCGCCACGCCCATGCAGGCCCCCCAGAACGCCCAGGCCTTGGCCCGTTCCAGCTCATCGTGAAAGGCATGGCCGATGGAAGCCAGGGCCGAGGTCAGCAGCAGTGCGGCACCGACACCCTTCACGGCGCGGGCAATATCCAGCAGCAGCACGCTGGGCGCAGCGCCACAGCCCAGGGAGGCGAGGATAAAAATACCCAGGCCCCACACCAGGGTCTTCTTGCGGCCGAAGCGGTCGGCAATGCTCCCGGCCGGCAACAGCAGGGCGGCGAAGGCCAGCATATAGGCGCTGACCACCCATTCGATATCGGCGAAATTGGCGCCCAGGTCGCGGGCAATGGTCGGCAGGGTCACCGCGACGATGTTGGTGTCGAGGACAATCAGCGAACAGACCCCGGAGGCGGTCAACAGGGTAAGGCGTGGGCTGACCCGACTCATGGCGTGATTACCTGGCAGGCAACAGGCAAGCTGGATTTGACGGGCATCATGAGGGTTCTCTACTGTGGGCGTCCCTGAGCTTAACGTCAACTTCCGGTGGTTCTGTTAGCCGAAGCCAAGCACATCATTACCTTTGAGCTAATCCTTATATGGAAATACGTCATTTCCGCTACTTCCTGGCCGTTGCCCGGCACCGCAATTTCACGCGTGCCGCCGAGCAACTGGATATTGCCCCGCCGACGTTGAGCCGGCAGATCCAGGATATGGAACGTGCCCTGGGCACGCGCCTGTTTATCCGGCGCCAGCGTGACGTGAGCCTGACCGAGGCGGGCAGCGCGTTGCTGGGTGAAGCCGAAAGCACCGTGCGCCAGTTCGAGTTCGCCCAGCGCAATGCCCAACGCGCCGGGCGTGGCGAGATCGGTCATATCGAATTGGGCTATGTCGCGTCGGCGGTGTATTCCGGGGTATTGCAACGCCAGGTGCAGGGGTTTTGCGCGCAGTTTGCCGATGTCAGCCTCAGCGTGCGGGAAAGCCCCATGGCGCTGTTGCCGGGGCTGGTGGCCGAAGGGCGCTACGACATTGGCTACATTCGCTCACCCATGACCTTGCCCGACGGTGTGGAGGCGCTGCGCCTGGGCAGTGAGGGTTTTGTCCTGGCGCTGCCCCAGGGCTCGTGGCTGCTGGGGTTGAAGGCGATCACCTGCGCGCACTTGCAGAACGAGACCTTCATCCTGCCCGAGCAAATCAGCGGCACCTTGCAGGTGGCCGCACAAGGCGGCTATGCCCCGCGCCTGGGACCGCAGCCGGGCGGCCTGGTGGCGGTGATTGCCCTGGTGTCGCTGGGGCAGGGCGTGGCGGTGGTGCCGGAGTCGGTGGTGGGGCATGTCAGCCTGCCGGGTGTGCACTACCGCACCCTCCAGGGCAGCGATGCATCGTCGTGGCTGTCGCTGATTTACCGGCGCTTTGAAAAAGCCCCGGCGGTGGCGCGCTACATCCAGCACATCAAGCAAAACCCCACCCCGTAGGCGCCGGCTTGCCGGCGACGGCAATCTTAAAATCGCCTGCCGGCAATCCGGTTCCTACCGGGCCAGGCGCGGCTGGATCGAGTCTGCCAGTTGCGTGAGGATCAGACAGCAGGACACCGCCCCGGCATCCAGCACCCCCAGCGAGCGTTCGCCCAGGCGGCTGGCCCGGCCGATCCTGGCCACCAGGTCCTTGGTCGAGTCGCGGCCCTGGGCGGCGGCGCTTTTCATCGCGTCGAGGGCGTCGCTGAAGGACGCACCCGCCGCTTGCGCCCGCTCAAATGCCTCCACGGCCGGGATCAGGGTGTCCATCAGGCACTTATCGCCGACGCCGGCTTCGGTGATGTCCTGCAATGAAGTCAGGCCACCGCGCAGCAGATGGGCGAAGGTGGCGGCGTCGATGTTGCCGCTGCCACGCACCTCGTCGGCCATGCCGATAAACAGGCTGCCATACAGCGGGCCCATGGAGCCGCCGATGCCTTCCATCAGGCTCAGGGTCAGTTCATCCAGGGCCTCGGCCAGGGTCAGTTGCCGGCCTTCGATCGTACGGCCGCAATGGGCAAAGCCCTTGGCCATGTTGATGCCGTGGTCGCCATCGCCAATCGCGCCGTCAACTTCGCTGAGGTATTCACGGTTGGCGACGATCACGCTGACCAGGTCGGTGACAATCGCGCTGCCGTCGTGGGTGGAAAAATGCTGGCTCATGGTTTATTCCGCCTGGGTCATGCCGATGGAGCGGCAAGGTTGGTCGATCAGGGTTTTCAGCTCGGCATCCAGGCCCAGCAGGGTCAGGGTCACGCCCATCATTTCCAGGGAAGTGAAGTAGTTGCCGACGTAGCAGCGATGGATCTTCAGGCCCTTGGCCTTGAGCTGGCTTTCGACTTCGGCGTAGAAGATGTACAGCTCCATCACCGGCGTCGCGCCCAGGCCCGAGACCAGCACCACCACGCTGTCATCCTGGCTGAAATCGCGGTCGGCGAGGATCGGTGCCAGCATGCGTTGAGCCATGGCCGCCGCGGATTCGATCGGGATCACCTCGATCCCGGGTTCGCCGTGGTGGCCGATACCCAACTCCATCTGGCCGTCCGGGATCTGGAAGTTCGGCTTGCCCACCGCTGCAATGGTGCAGGGCGTCAGGCCGATGCCGATGGAGCGGCAGTGATCGACCGCCTTCTGCGCGACGCGGATTACCCCGTCCAGGTCATAGTGCTGCGCGGCGGCGGCCCCGCCGATTTTCCACATGAAGATTTCCCCGGCCACCCCGCGCCGCTTGGCGATATCGGCCTTGGGCGCCGACGCCACGTCATCGTTGGCGACCACGGTGCGGATCCGCATGTCTTTGCTGGCGGCCATTTTCATTGCCAGCTTCACGTTCATGTTGTCGCCGGCATAGTTGCCGTACAGGCAGGCCACGCCGGCACCGTGATCAGCGACGCGAAACGCATCGAAAAAACTCTTGGCGGTGGGTGAGGAGAAGATTTCGCCGACGGCCACCGCGTCCACCAGGCCGGGGCCGACATAGCCTAGAAACGCCGGTTCATGGCCGGAACCGCCGCCGGTGACGATACCTACGCGGCCCTGGCCGGAGGGCTTGGCCTTGCTGATCACACGGGGGTTGCTGTCGCTTTGGCGCAGCTCCGGGTGGGCGACCAGAATGCCGCGCAACATGTCTTCGACCACTTGGTCCGGATCGTTGATGACTCGATTCATAACGCGGGTTCCTGTTCTTGTTGTGAGCAACTAACTGTAGGAGCGAGCTTGCTCGCGAAAAACGTTAACGCTAACGCGGGCTACCTGGATGAGTGCGTCGCCCTCAGGTTTTTCGCGAGCAAGCTCGCTCCTACAGTAAAAAGCGGTTGGGGTGTTTTAGGGTTCGAGCACAACCTTCAAGGACTTGTCCCCACGCTCCATCACCGCAAACGCCTCCTTGAAATCCGCCAGCGCAAACTTGTGGGTGACCACGTCGCGCATGTCGATCTTGCGCTTGCCGATAAAGTCGATGGCCCGTGGGTACATGTAAGGGCCCAGGTGCGAGCCGAGTACGTCCAGTTCCTTGCGGTCGCCAATGATCGACCAATCTACCGTGGCCTCGTCGTTGAATACGCTGAATTCGACGAAGCGTCCCAACTTGCGCAGCATCGCCAGGCCCTGGTTCACCGCCTTGTGGTGCCCGGTGGCTTCGATATAGATATCGCAGCCATAACCGTCGGTGATTTCGCGGATTTTCGCCAGTACATCGACCTCGGCCGGGTTCCAGACTTCGTCGGCGCCCATGCGCAGGGCCAGTTCGGCGCGTTCGGGTTTCATGTCGAGCACGATCAGGCGTTTGGGGTTGCGCATGCGCACCGCGCCGATGATCCCCAGGCCCAGGGTGCCGGCGCCGGCGACTACCACCACGTCGTCGAAATCCACATTGGCCCGTTCCGCCGCGTGCAGCGAGCAGGCCAGGGGTTCGATGAGGATCGCTTCGTCTGGCTCGATGGAGTCGGGCACCTGGTGGATGATGCCTTCCTTGGTGAAAATCATGTACTGGGCCATGGCGCCCTGCACGTTGTTCTGGAAGCCGTAGAGATCGTGTTTCTGGCACATCCAGTACTGGCCGTGGTTGCAGAAGCGGCAGCCCCAGCACGGCACGATCTGCTCGGAAATCACTCGGTCGCCGACCTTCACCCCACGCTTTTCTGCGCCTGGGCCCAGGGCGACCACGCGGCACACAAACTCATGCCCGGGAATCATCGGCGGCTTGACGTAGCGCGGCTGCTCGGCGTCGCCCCAGAACGACGGCGCGCCGCGATAGGTCTTGATATCGCCCATGCAGATGCCGCACAGCTCGACCTTGGTCAGGATCTCGTCGGGGCCTGGCGTCGGTACATCGACGGTTTCCAGGCGATAGTCTTCCGGGCCATGGCAAACCACGGCCTGCATGGTCTTGGGGATTACCGGATGGAGTTGTTCGGCGGTACGTTCGGTAGCGGTGGACATGACAGACCTCACGACGAATAGATGGATTACTGAATGCTGTAGCCGCCGTCGATCACCATATTGGCGCCGGTGATCATCTGGGCTGCGTCGCTGAGCAGGTACAACGCCAGCCCGGCGATTTCATCCGGCTGGGCAAAACGGCCCGCCGGGATCTGCAATTTGGCCCGTTCGCCTACTTCACCGGCCCAGGCTTTCTTGCCCAGGGCGGTTTCGACGATGGTGGGGGAGATGGCATTTACAGTGATGTGCGGCGCCCATTCCATGGCCAGGACCTTGGTCATGCCGACAATCGCGGCCTTGCTCGCGCAATAGGCCACATGCCGATCCAGGCCGATCACCGCCGCCTGGGATGCCAGGTTGACGATGCGCCCGCTGCCCTGGGCGAGCATGTGCCGGGCGCAGGCCTGGGCCACGAAAAAGCTGGCCTTGAGGTTGATATCCAGGGTGATGTCCCAGGCGTTTTCGCTGACATCGATGGCCTTGTCGAGCATCACCACGCCGGCGCTGTTGACCAAATAATCCAGGCGCTTGAAGTGCGCGAACACGTAATCGATGCTGCTCTGCACCTGGTCGAGCTGGCGCAGGTCGACGGCCAGGCCCAGATGCCCGCTGCCCAGGCTGGCGGCCACTTCAACCACGGCTGGGTCACGGTCGAGCAGGGCCACGCGCGCGCCACGCTCTGCCAGCAGGCTGGCACACGCCAGGCCAATCCCGGCGGCCCCGCCGGTGATCACGGCGCAACGGCCGGTGAGGTCGAAGGCTTGGTTCCAGAATCCAGACATTGGTTTAACTCCATTCTCTCAGTCGCTGGAGATTCAAAGGTGGGAGCGGGCTTGCTCGCGAAGGCGGTGTGTCAGTTGACACATCAGTTGGCTGACCCACCGCCTTCGCGAGCAAGCCCGCTCCCACATTTGGATAGCATTTACAGGTCGAACTGCTATTTAGTACCGCTGACCTGCTGGTACAGCGTATCCGCATTGGCATTGGTCACCGGCACCCACGGCAGGATGTAGTTCTTCGCGGTGCCGTCGCCCCAGGTCACGTCCTTGGCATAACGCTCCCAGATCACCGACTTGGGTTTGTAGTCCTTGCCCGCCAGTTGCCGCAGGGCCACGTCCAGTGCGCCCTGGGACTGGGCCTGGGCGTCTTGCAGGAAGGTGGTGACTTCGTCTCTTTTGGCCGCCTGGATGGCGTCGGGCATGCCGTCGATGGAGGTGACGGGCACCTCCTTGGAGGTCAGGCCATGGGATTTGAGGGCCTGCACGGCGCCCAGGGCCATGTCGTCGTTTTGCGCGATCACCCCGTTGATGCCCTTGGGGTGGGCGTTCAGCCAGTCTTCAGTCAGGGTCAGGGCCTGGGCGCGGTCCCAGTTGGCGGTCTTTTTCTCGATGATCTTGATTCCGGGGTGCTTGCCCAGCACTTCCAGCTCGCCCTTTTCGCGGTCGATCTGCGCCGACTGGCCGATCGGGCCCTGGATGATCACCACATTGCCCTTGCCCTGGAGCTTGTCGACCATGGCCTGGGCCTGCAGGCGACCGCCCTCGACATCGTCGTTGCCCACGTACGGCACGCTGGCATCGGCGACCTTGGTGTTGGAGGCGATCACCACCACATCATTGGACATCGCCTGCTTCACCGTGCCGACGCCGGCCTTGGTGTCGATAGGTACAAACAGGATCGCGTCATAGCGCTGGGTGACCATGTTTTCGATCTGGTTGTTTTGGGTCAGTGCGTCATAGTTACCGTCGAACACGGTCAACTGCACGGTGCCGTCCTTGACTGCCGGATGTTCCTTGAGCTCGCGCACCCAGTTCTGCATGAACTGGCCCTTGAGGCCGTACACGGCGGCGCCGACTTTGTAGGTCTTGCCATCGGCGGCCAGGGTGACGCTGCTGGCGAGCAGGGAGAGGGCCGCCACGGCGGCAAACGATGTAGCGAATTTCATGATGAGAACCCCGTTTATTGTTGTGGTCGTTCAGTTCGGTTCAGAGCAAAAGCGACTAGCGTTTTTTCTTGCGCCACACGTCGATCAACACCGCGAGCACGATGATCAGGCCCTTGGCGACCTGTTGGTAATAGGAGGACACGCCGAGCAGGTTCAGGCCGTTGTTGATCACCCCGATCAGCAGTGCGCCGAACAGCGTGCCGACAATGGTGCCGACGCCGCCGGACAAGCTGGTGCCACCGATCACCACGGCGGCAATCGCATCCAGCTCATAAGACATACCCGCCTGGGGCAGGGCGGAGGTGGTGCGCGCGGACAGCACCACGCCTGCCAGGCCGGCCAGCAAACCCGAAACCACATACACCGAGAACGTCACCTTGCGCACGCCGATCCCTGAGGTGCGCGCGCTTTTTTCATTGCCGCCCACCGCGTACACATAGCGCCCGTAGGTGGTGTAGCGCAGCACCATCCAGAAAATCAGCGCGACCACGGCAAAGATGATGATCGGTATGCCAATCGGCCCGAGCTTGCCGATGCCCAGCGCCAGGTAGGCGTCCGGCAGGTCGGTGACCGGGCTGCCGTCGTTGAGGATAAAGGTCATGCCGCGGGCAATACTCAGCATGCCGAGGGTGGCGACAAAGGGCGGGATTGACAGGTTGGCCACCATGAACCCGTTGACCACCCCCAGCATCGCCCCGGCAAACATCCCGGCGCTGACGGCAGCGAGCAGGCCGTAGCCCTGGGTCGCGACCAGGGCGCTGCACAGGCCGGCGAAGGCGAGGATCGAGCCTACTGAGAGGTCGATGCCCTTGGTCAGGATCACATAGGTCATGCCCACCGCCAGGATGCCGTTGATGGATGTCTGGCGCAGGATGTCCATCCAGTTGCGCCAGGTCATGAAGTATTCGCTGGCAAACGCCATGACCACGCACAGCAGGATAAACACCAGCGGCAGGCCAAAGCGGTCGAGGGAAAGCCGCAGGCGGCTGCGCGCGGGGGTGGTCAGTGGCGTGGCAAGGGTTTTGGCGTTCATGAGGCAAGACTCAACAAGGCTTCCTGGGAAAGGGCGGTGTCGCTGCTGATAGTCACCAGGCGGCCGCCCTTGAAGACCGCGATACGGTCACTCAGGTGCAGCAGTTCCGGGGCCTCGGACGACACCACGATGGCCGCGCCACCGGCGCGCACGAACTGGTCGAGCAAGTGATAGATCTCCTGCTTGGCGCCCTCATCGATGCCCCGGGTCGGCTCGTCGCACAGCAGGCACACCGGTTGGGTCGACAGGCATTTGGCGAGCACCACCTTTTGCTGGTTGCCACCGCTCATGGACGCCACCGGCAGGTCCAGGGAGGTGGTCTTGATTTGCAGGCGCTTGACCATGTCCTCGGCCAGTTGGTTTTCCTTGCGCGCGTTGATCAGCGACCAGCTCGACAGCTGCTTGTACGCCGACAACGCGATGTTCGAGAGGATGCTGGAGCTGAGCACCAGGCCGCTTTCCTTGCGGTCTTCGGTGACCAGGGACATGCCGGCGCGGATGGTCGCCTTGGGCAGGCCGATGGGCATCGGCTTGCCTTGCAGGGTGACGCTGCCGGCGTCCGGGGTGGTCAGGCCGTAGATGCAGTTGAGGAACTCGCTGCGCCCCGAACCCATCAGGCCGTAGATGCCGAGGATTTCGCCCTGGCGCAATTGCAGGCTGATGTCCTGGAACTCGCCGCTGCGGCTCAGGCCCTGGACGTCCAGGCAACACTCGGCGGCGCTTTCGCGGCCGACCTTGTGGTCGATGCGTGTCAGTTCCTGGCCGACGATGCCGCGCACCAGGTGGGCGCGGTCGATATCGGCCATGCGCCCGCTTTCGACGAAGGCACCATCGCGAAAGATGCTGTAGTCGTCGGCAATCTGCGCAAGCTCGCTGAGGCGATGGGACACATAGACGATCCCGGCGCCACGGGCGGTGAGGCGGCGGATGGCCTTGAACAGGGTTTCGGCTTCGCGCTCGCCGATGGCGGACGTGGGTTCATCCATGATCATCACCTGGCAGTCATGGCTGAACGCCTTGGCGATCTCCACCAGCTGGATCTGCGCCACGCTCAAGCGGTGCATGGGCGCGCTGGCGTCGACCTCGAACTCCAGGCTTTCCAGGAGTTCGCGGGTGCGCCGGTGCAGTTCCTTGCTGTCGACGATGCAGCCGGCGCGCCGAGGTTCGCGGCCCAGCCAGATGTTTTCGGCGACGCTCATGTAGGGGATTGGCTCCAGCTCCTGGGTGATCATCGCGACCCCCGCCGCCAATGCTTCGCTGGGGCGATGGAAATGCACGGGGGCGCCATTGAGCAGGATGCTGCCGGCGTCACGCTGGGTGATGCCCATCAAGATACTGAGGAACGTGGATTTGCCGGCGCCATTGCCGCCGCACAGGGCATGCACACTGCCGGCCCGCAGCGAGAGGCGGCCGTCACGCAGGGCAGGGATGCCGGCGTAGGCCTTGGCGACGTGTTCAGCCTGGAGCAGTAATGGCGTGGCCATCGGCGTGTCCTCGTGCTGTGAGTTCTTATTAGGTACACAGTCGTGTTGCTGCGTGAGCATATGTGTATCAAATGAAATTCTGATCAGTCAATCTCTTTCATTGAAAACTTGTAATCGCCGAGGTTTTCTTGATGCGTGGCGTTTTAGAGGGGTTTGACTGAAGGGTCAGTTAAAACGTGCTTGACAGTTGCGAGGGAATATCCGAGAAATGACTGATCGAAATTTCATTGAGTGATCATATGATCAGTCTTAAGCTTCACCACGGCAGCGGAGCCTAATGCCATGAACACACCTTTCCCGGTGGCTATCGGATGTGACGAAGCGGGTTTTGAGCTCAAGGAGCTGTTAAAGCGCCATATCGAGGCGCTGGGGTATCCGGTGACCGACTTTGGCACCCATTCCACAGCGCCGGTGCTCTACCCGGATATTGCGCTGGCGGTGGCCACGGCCATCAATGCTGGGCAGCAGCGCCTGGGGGTGCTGGTGTGTGGCACGGGCATCGGCATGGCGATCTCGGCCAATAAAGTCTTGGGTATTCGCGCGGCCCAGGCCCATGACACCTATTCGGCGGAGCGCGCGCGCAAGAGCAACGATGCGCAGATCCTGTCTATCGGTGCACGGGTGGTGGGGGCGGAGCTGGCCAAGAGCATCGTCACCGCGTTTCTGGCCTCGGAGTTCGAGGCGGCGCGGTCCGGGGCCAAGGTCGAGCGCATCAATGCCATTGAGCGTGATGGGCATCAGTAGTGGACGGGGCAGGGCAAGAGTCGGGAGAATGCGCCTTTGACGCCGAAACGGAAGCCCGTCCCCATGAGTGACAGTACCCTGCGCACCGCCAGCGATATCGATCTGATGACCGAAGTGGCGATGCTCTATTACCTTGAGAACGTCACTCAGGAAGCCATCGCCAAGCGCTTTGACCTGTCCCGGGCGAAAGTCAGCCGGCTGCTCAAGCGTGCGCGCGACGAAGGGATTGTCGAGGTGCGGGTGCTGCAGCATCCGGCGATGAACAACGAACTGGAACAGGCGCTGGTGGAGCGTTTCCAGTTGGACCGCGCGTTGATCGCGGTCGATCACAGTGACGCTGACACCCAGCGTTCCGCCGTGGCCAGCCTGGTGGCCAACTACCTGAACAAGACCCTGGGCGACGGCATGATTGTCGCCGTGGGCATGGGGCGCAATGTGGGTGCGGTGGCCGATAACGTGTTTTTGCCGGTAACGCGCAACTGCACGTTTGTCTGCGCCATTGGCGGTTCGCTCAAGGCTGGCGAATACATGAATCCCGACCATATCTGCCGCCGCCTGGCCCTGCGTTTTGGCGGCGAGAGCGAAAGCCTGTACGCCCCGGCGCTGGTGGCCAACCCGGAACTGCGCAGCGTGCTGATCAGCAACGACACCGTACGCTCGACCCTCGACCGCGCACGGCGTGCCGACATGGCGCTGATCGGTATTGGTGACATGAGCGAGAACAGCAACATGGTGCGCATGGGCTGGTTCTCACCCCAGGAAATCGCCCAGGCGCGCTTGTCCGGCACGGTGGGTGACATGATGGGCTACGACTTTATCGACATTCATGGCCAGCCGGCGGTCAACGCCATCCAGGGGCGGGTGATCGGCTTGACGGTGCAGGAGTTGTTCCGCATTCCCGATGTGGTGGCGATTGCCAGTGAAAACACCAAGGCCGCCGCGACCCTGGGGGCGTTGCGCTCGGGGGTGATCAATACCCTGGCGACCACGGTTACCAATGCCCACACCATCCTGGCGCTGGACGACGCTACCCGTAAAACCTGACCTGTCTCCTCTCAAAATATGGGCACTGGCGTGTGTGAGGGGGCTGGCTTGTGTAGGAGCTGGCTTGCCAGCGATAGCATCGCCTCGATCTACCTGATACACCGAGGTGTCTGCATCGCTGGCAAGCCAGCTCCTACACAAGCCCACAGCACAGGCTTCTGGGGGCGGCTTTTACAGATCTTGTAATAGTTTTAAATTGTAGGAGATTTGTATTTCCGCTGTAGGATTAAAGTCCTTTTCTCACTGCAGGACTTGCATGAACACCCTCTCGGAGCCCCCCAGTCGTCTTTCCCCAAGACCGCTACTGCCGACGTTCCCGCTGAAACATCCTCTATTCAGACTGCTAACCTTTTCCCGGTCACCCGACCGCGTCTTGTTGTGCCCGGCATTCTGAAAATCAATAAAGAGACAGAGACTTCTATATGGAATGGTTAGCGGATCCAACGGCCTGGCTCGGCCTGTTGACCTTGATTGTGTTGGAACTGGTGCTGGGTATCGACAACCTGGTGTTTATCGCGATTCTCGCGGACAAGCTGCCGCCGGAGCAGCGTGACCGTGCGCGGTTGATCGGTTTGTCCCTGGCGCTGATCATGCGCCTGGGCTTGCTGGCGAGTATCTCCTGGTTGGTGACCTTGACCCAGCCGTTGTTCGAGGTGTTCGACAAGAGCTTCTCCGGACGCGACCTGATCATGCTGTTTGGTGGTGTGTTCCTGTTGTTCAAGGCCACCATGGAATTGCATGAGCGGCTCGAAGGGCATGTCACCGAACGCACCGGCAATGCGGCCTACGCGATGTTCTGGCCGATCGTGGCGCAGATCGTGGTGCTGGACGCCGTGTTCTCCCTCGACGCAGTGATTACTGCGGTCGGCATGGTGGACGAGCTGGCGGTGATGATGATCGCGGTGATCGTGTCCATCGGCGTGATGATCGTGGCCAGCAAACCGCTGACCCGCTTCGTCAACGCGCACCCGACGGTGATCATGCTGTGTCTGGGCTTCTTGATGATGATTGGTTTCGCCCTGACCGCCGAAGGCCTGGGCTTCCATATCCCGAAAGGCTACCTGTACGCGGCCATCGGTTTCTCGATCCTGATCGAGGTGTTCAACCAGATCGCCCGGGCGCGCCGCAAGAAGTCGGCGCAAGGCGTGCGGCCGATCCGTGAGCGCACTGCCCATGCGGTGATGCGCTTGCTGGGTGGTCGCAGTCTGGCGGTGGAAGAGGTGGGTGAGGACGTTACGGACCTGCTGGGCGACTCCCAGGGCAGTCAAGGCCCGCTGTTCGACCGCCGTGAGCGCGTGATGATCAGCGGTGTATTGCAGTTGGCCGAGCGGCCGATCCGCACCTTGATGACCCCGCGGGCGAATGTCGACTACATCGACTTGGCCGACGACCCGGAGACGATTCGCCTGAAATTGATGCACTCGTCCTACTCGCGCTTACCGCTGATCCGTAATGGCGCGGTGGATGAGCCCCTGGGCTTCGTGCATAAGAAGGAGTTGCTCAAGGAGTACCTGGCCGGCAACGAGCCGAACCTGGAACACCTG
Organism: Pseudomonas sp. MF09156; assembly: GCF_059862305.1. Classification (NCBI taxonomy): domain Bacteria; kingdom Pseudomonadati; phylum Pseudomonadota; class Gammaproteobacteria; order Pseudomonadales; family Pseudomonadaceae; genus Pseudomonas; species Pseudomonas sp. MF09156. Next base: position 33,783 of record NZ_JCBCUR010000026.1, on the reverse strand, counting down.
GCGCGGCGGGCAATCAACCTGCTCGACAGCTTCTCGATCCTCAACGCCCTGGAGCAGATGCGCCAGGAGTCGACGCACATCGCCTTTGTGATCAACGAATTCGGCGATTTCATGGGGGTGTTGAGCATGACTGACATCCTCGAATCCATCGCCGGTGAGTTGCCCGATGCCAGTGAAGTCGAAGGCCCGGACATCGTCCAGGAGCAGGGCGGTTACCGTGCCAACGGTGCGTTGAACCTGAACCTGATTCGCCAGCGCACGGGTTTCCAGGCGGTGGCCACCGAGGATTACCAGACCTTGGCTGGCCTGGTCATGAGCCTGTTGGATCGCCTGCCGGTGGTGGGTGACAGCCTGGAATACGAAGGCTGGCGCTTGACGGTGGCGGCGGTGGAGGAGCGCCGGGTGACGCAGGTGTTGCTGATGCCTGTCACGGCGGGTTAACGGGGTTTTGCCCTTTTGGTCGGCACACCCCGGGTGTGCCGCTCGAAGGTTCTCTTCAGGGTCTGCTCCTGGGTCTCCCAGGGGCCGAACCCCTTGAGCTTTTCGACCAGCCTGCCGTTTTTCAATATCAGCAGCGTCGGTGTGCCGGTCACCTCGGGATGCCGTGGGGTCTGGCTCGTATCGAGTACATAAAGCGCTACCTGACGGCGATAGCGGCCGGCCACTTTGCGAAACAGTGGCTTGGCCGCGCCGCACGCCGGGCACTGGGGCGATACAAAGAGCATGAACACCGTGCGTTGTGTCTGCAGCGCCTGTCTATACGCATCTGCGTTATCGATCAGCGTGTTGATCAGTCCCATGACAATCTCCTTATAGGCCGGTGGCCAAACCCTAAGCCGGGCGGGCCGGACGGTCTACTGTGAGAATTCACAGGTAACGCACCCAAATGTGACGGATCGCAACGGATTGGGGCGCACGGTAGCAGTGTGTCTGGTGTGACTGGCGCGGCGCTGGTTCGTCGATGCGTCCTTATCTGGCTGATTTAAAACACCTTTAACTCTTCAATATTTTTCTGTTACTGGCTGTGGCACACTTTCTGCTGTCTATTCCGTTGTTACATACCATGTTCCGGTATAGCGGAATACACAACTCCTGGAGTGCTTGCCATGCATCGCCGACCTTCCGTGTTTAAAGCCTGTGTTTTTCTGTTCGCCGCCTCGGCTTCCCTCGCCAGCCAAGTGCAGGCCGACAGCAAGCTCGATGAAGTGCTCAAACGTGGGCATCTGCTCGTCGGTACAGGCAGTACCAATGCGCCGTGGCACGTCCAGGGAGCGGATGGCAAGTTGCAGGGTTTTGATATCGATATCGGACGTATTGTCGCCAAGGGCCTGTTCAACGACCCGAGCAAGGTCGAGTTTGTGGTGCAGTCCTCCGATGCGCGGATTCCCAACCTGTTGACCAACAAAGTCGACATGAGCTGCCAGTTCATCACCGTCACCGCCAGCCGCGCGCAACAGGTGGCGTTCACCCTGCCGTACTACCGCGAAGGCGTGGGCCTGCTGTTGCCGGCCAACAGCAAATACCAGCAACTCGAAGACCTGCAGGCAGCGGGTGACGACGTCACCGTGGCGGTGCTGCAAAACGTCTACGCCGAAGAACTGGTGCACCAGGCGCTGCCCAAGGCCAAGGTCGACCAATACGACAGCGTCGACCTGATGTACCAGGCCGTGAACTCCGGGCGTGCCGACGCCGCTGCCACCGACCAGTCTTCGGTCAAGTACCTGATGGTGCAGAACCCCGGCCGCTACCGCAGCCCCACCTACGCCTGGAGCCCGCAAACCTACGCGTGCGCGGTCAAGCGTGGCGACCAGGATTGGCTGAACTTCGTCAACACGGCGCTGCATGAAGCCATGACCGGCGTCGAGTTCCCCACCTATGCGGCCTCGTTCAAGCAGTGGTTTGGCGTCGACCTGCCGAGCCCGGCGATTGGCTTTCCGGTGGAATTCAAATGATTGTTGAGCGCGCGGCGTTGCAGCGGGCGCCCCGCTCAAGGTACTGCCGACCATGAACTATCAGTTGAATTTTGCCGCAGTCTGGCGCGATTTCGACACCTTGCTCGCGGGCCTCGGCCTGGGCCTGCAACTGGCCTTGCTGTCGATTGCCATCGGCTGCGTGATCGGCCTGTTGATGGCTTTTGCCATGCTGTCCCGGCACCGTGCGCTGCGCATCCTGGCCTCGGTGTATGTGACGGTGGTGCGCAACACGCCGATCCTGGTGCTGATCCTGTTGATCTACTTCGCCTTGCCCAGCCTGGGTATCCGCCTGGACAAGATCCCCTCGTTCATCATCACCCTGTCGCTGTACGCCGGGGCGTACCTGACCGAAGTGTTTCGTGCCGGCCTGTTGAATATTCCCAAGGGCCTGCGCGAAGCCGGCCTGGCGATTGGCCTGGGGGAGTGGCAGATCCGCGCCTATATCACCGTGCCGGTGATGCTGCGCAACGTGCTGCCGGCGCTGTCGAACAACTTTATCTCGCTGTTCAAGGACACCTCCCTGGCGGCGGCGATTGCGGTGCCGGAGCTGACCTATTACGCCCGCAAGATCAACGTCGAAAGCTACCGGGTGATTGAAACCTGGCTGGTGACGACCGCGCTCTATGTGGCTGCCTGTTACTTCATCGCCCTGCTGCTGCGTTACCTGGAACAGCGCCTGGCGATTCGTCGATGAGAGGGGTTTTGCATGTATTGGCTGCATGAGTTGTGGATCGCCCGGGCAACCCTGTGGGCGGGGTTCCAGACCAGCGTGTATTGCTCGGTGCTGGCGATTATCTTCGGCACCCTGATCGGCATCGTCGCCGGGCTGGTGCTGACCTACGGCAAGTTCTGGATGCGCGCGCCGTTTCGCCTGTACGTCGACCTGATCCGTGGCACCCCGGTGTTTGTGCTGGTGCTGGCCTGCTTCTATATGGCGCCGGCGCTCGGTTGGCAGATCAGTGCGTTCCAGGCCGGCGCCCTGGGCCTGACGCTGTTTTGCGGCTCCCACGTCGCCGAGATTGTGCGCGGTGCGCTGCAAGCCATTCCCCGTGGGCAACTGGAAGCGGGCAAGGCCATCGGCCTGACCTTCTATCAGTCCCTGGGCTATGTGTTGCTGCCCCAGGCACTGCGGCAGATTTTGCCGACCTGGGTCAATTCCTCCACCGAGATCGTCAAGGCCTCGACCCTGCTGTCGGTGATCGGCGTCGCCGAATTGCTGTTGAGCACCCAGCAAGTGATCGCCCGGACCTTCATGACCCTGGAGTTCTACCTGTTCGCCGGGTTTCTGTTCTTTGTCATCAACTACGCCATCGAGTTATTCGGGCGCTACATTGAAAAGCGGGTGGCCTTGCCATGAATCAACCATTGCTCAACATCAGCGGCCTGCGCAAACAATACGGCGCGGTGGAAGTCCTCAAGGGCGTCGACCTGTCGTTGCAGCGCGGCAACGTGGTGACCTTGATCGGCTCCAGCGGCTCGGGCAAGACCACGCTGCTGCGCTGCGTCAACCTGCTGGAAGAGTTCCAGGGCGGGCAGATTACCCTCGACGGAGAGTCCATTGGCTATGCCGATGTTGCCGGCAAGCGCGTACGCCACCCGGAAAAACTCATCGCCCAACACCGCGCCATGACCGGCATGGCGTTCCAGCAATTCAACCTGTTCCCCCATCTGAGCGCGTTGCAGAACGTCACCCTGGGCCTGCTCAAGGTCAAGCATATGGGCAAGGACGAGGCAGTGGCCCTCGCGGAAAAATGGCTGGAGCGCGTGGGCCTGCTGGAACGGCGCAACCACTTCCCCGGTCAGTTGTCCGGCGGTCAGCAACAGCGGGTGGCGATTGCCCGGGCGATTGCGATGAACCCCAGCCTGATGCTGTTCGACGAAGTGACCTCGGCGCTGGACCCGGAGTTGGTCGGCGAGGTGCTCAGTGTGATCAAGGGCCTGGCGCAAGAGGGCATGACCATGTTGCTGGTGACCCACGAAATGCGCTTTGCCTACGAGGTCTCGGACAACATCGTGTTTATGAACCAGGGCCGGATTGAAGAGCAGGGCCCGCCCCAAGACATCTTCGAGCGCCCGCAATCGCCACGGCTGGCGGAATTTCTGAAAAGTATTCGTTTTTAATCAAGGAGCAACATTATGAGCATTACTCGTTACGGCGCCGGCAGCACCGCCGGTGGTGGCCAACCCCGCCCATTCGCCCGTGCGGTGGAGGCCGATGGCTGGTTGTACGTGTCGGGCCAAGTGCCGGCGGTGGAGGGCGAGATCATCAATGGCGGGATTGTCGAGCAGACCCACCAGACCATGAAGAACGTGGTGGCGATCCTTGAAGAGGCCGGCTACGGGCTTGAAGACGTGGTCCGGGTCGGCGTATGGCTGGAGGACCCGCGGGATTTCTGGAGTTTCAACAAAGTCTTCGGCGAGTACTTCACCCCCGAACACGCCCCGGCACGGGCCTGTGTGCAGGCGAATATGATGGTCGATTGCAAGGTTGAGATCGATTGCGTGGCCTACAAGAAAAAAGGCTAAATGCCCGACCTCAAGACCATTAAAAATTCAATGTGGGAGTGAATTCGGGTGGGAGCGGGCTTGCTCGCGAAAGCGGTGTATCAGTGCCAGATTTGTTGGCTGACACACCGCTTTCGCGAGCAAGCCCGCTCCCACAACAGCCCCGCCCCACATGGACCTCTTACGCTGATGAAGACCGCCATGACCGAAGACACCATCAAACGCCGCGCCAAAGGCCTGGACCGGGCGTTCGATATCCTCGATTTTCTCAAGGAAGTCGGCCAGCCCCTGCGCCCCAACGATATTGCCAGTGGCATCGGCAGCCCCAAGTCCACGGTCTACGAACTGGTCGCCTCCCTGCTGGAGCGGCGGATTCTCGAAACCGTGGGCAAGGACGGGCACGTGTACCTGGGGCGTCAGTTGTACTTCCTCGGCCAGGCCCATTTGCGCCATTTCGACCTGACCCGCGAGGCCGATCACGCCTTGCAGGAGATCGTCAGCCAAACCCACGAGACCGCGCAGATGTGCCTGCTCAACGGGCGCAAGTACACGGTGGCGCTGATGCGCGAGGGCGAGCGGCATTTCCGGATTTCTTCGGATATCGGTGAAAACGCGCCGATTCCCTGGACCGCTTCCGGGCGCTTGCTGCTGGGGCATTTGAGCGACCAGCAGATCATCGACCTGATCGACCACGACGACTTTATCCTGCCGGACGGCCAGCGTTTACCCCTGGACACCTTCCTCGGGCAGATCCGCCAGGCCACTGTCGACGGGTTCTTTTCCTTCGACAGTGTTGCCGACACCTTTACCCACTGCTTTGCCGCCCCGGTGCGCGATGCCCAGGGCGTCGCCATTGCGACCCTGTGCATCGTCGCCCCACGGGCCGACGCCAAGAACAATTACGCCGACTACCGCCGGGTGCTGATCGAAAGCGCCAACAACCTGGCCCGTCGCATCAATGAATAGCGAAACGGAGTAACGCCATGTCTGCCTTCAATGCCGTTGAAAAAGGTGCCGCCGCCAGCGGTGCCCACCTGGTACGCGACGTCAGCCTGCCCGCCCTGGTGCTGCACCGCGCGGCCCTGGAACACAACATCCGCTGGATGCAGGACTTTGTCAGCAGCAGCGGCGCGCAACTGGCGCCCCATGGCAAGACCAGCATGATGCCGGCGCTGTTCCAGCGTCAGTTGGCGCAGGGCGCCTGGGGCATCACCCTGGCCACCGCCGTGCAGACCCGCGCGGCCTACGCCGGTGGCGTGCGCCGGGTATTGATGGCCAACCAATTGGTGGGCGCGCCGAACATGGCGCTGATCGCCGAGCTGCTGGCTGACCCCGGCTTTGACTTCCATTGCCTGGTCGATCACCCGGACAACGTGGCTGACCTGGGCGCGTTCTTCGCTGCCCGTGGCCTGCGCCTGAACGTGATGATCGAATACGGCGTGGTCGGCGGCCGTTGCGGTTGCCGCAGCGAGCAAGAGGTGCTGGACCTGGCGCGGGCAATCAAGGCCCAGCCGGCCCTGGCGCTCACCGGCATCGAAGGTTACGAAGGGGTGATCCACGGCGAGCATGCCGTCAGCGGCATTCGCGAGTTTGCTGCGTCCCTGGTGCGCCTGGCGGTGGATATGCAGAACAGCGGGGCCTTTGACCTGGGCAAGCCAATCATCACCGCATCGGGCTCGGCCTGGTATGACCTGATCGCCGAGTCCTTCGCTGCACAAAACGCCGAAGGGCGCTTCCTCAGTGTGCTGCGCCCCGGCAGCTATGTGGCCCACGACCACGGCATCTACAAGGAGGCGCAATGCTGTGTGCTGGACCGGCGCAGCGACCTCACTGAAGGCCTGCGCCCGGCCCTGGAAGTCTGGGCCCATGTGCAATCGTTGCCGCAGCCGGGGTTTGCAGTGATTGCCCTGGGCAAGCGTGACGTGGCCTACGACGCCGGCCTGCCGGTGCCACTCAAGCGCTACAAGGCCGGCGTGTTGCCGGCGGTGGGCGATGACGTGAGTGCTTGCAAGGTTACGGCGGTGATGGACCAGCACGCCTTCATGAGCGTGGCGGCGGGGGTTGAGCTGCGCATTGGCGACATCATCTCGTTTGGCACCTCGCACCCGTGCCTGACCTTTGATAAGTGGCAGGTGGGGTGTTTGGTGGATGAGCAGTTGCAGGTGATCGAGACATTGCACACCTGTTTCTAGACCGCGTCGCGGCCATCGCAGGCAAGCCAGCTCCCACATTTGAATGTGTTCACAAATCCCAATGTGGGAGCTGGCTTGCCTGCGATGAGGCCCCAAAACCCAGCCGAGAATCCGAACATGACCCCACACCCGCGCATTGCCCTGATCGGCGAATGCATGATCGAACTGCAACACCGCGCCGACGGCAGCCTGCAACAGAGCTTCGGTGGCGACACCCTGAACACCGCCGTCTACCTGCGCCGCGAGTTGGGCGCCAACAGCACGGTGGATTACGTCACCGCCCTGGGCGATGACAGTTTCAGCGATGCCATGTGCGCGCAATGGGCCGCCGAAGGCCTTGGCCTGGACCGCGTCCAGCGCCTGCCAGGCCGCCTGCCGGGTTTGTATTGCATCCAGACCGATGCCAATGGCGAGCGCAAATTCCTCTATTGGCGCAACGAAGCGGCGGTGCGCGATTGCTTCACCACGCCAGGGGCCGAACCGGTCCTGGCCGCCTTGCCCAGCTACGATGTGCTGTATTTGAGCGGCATCACCCTGGCGGTATTGGGTGAAGTGGGGCGCGCACGCCTGCTGGCCATGTTGCTGCACGCCCGCCAACGTGGCGCCCGGGTGGTGTTCGACAACAACTATCGGCCGCGTCTGTGGGCCAGTGTCGAAGCCGCTCGTGAGGCCTATCAGCAGGTGTTGGCGCTGGTGGATATGGCCTTGCTCACCGAGGACGATGAGCGTGCGCTGTTTGGCTATGCCGACAGCGAGCAGGTGTTCGCCGCCTATCCGGGGATTGATGAAGTGGTGCTCAAGCGCGGGGCGGATGACTGTCTGATTCGCCGGGGCGGCGAGCGTTTTGCGGTGCCGGCGGTGGTGGTAGATAAGGTGGTGGACACCACGGCGGCGGGGGATTCGTTCAGTGCGGCGTATCTGGCCAGCCGGCTCAGGGGTGGGTCGCCACAAGAGGCGGGCTTGGCGGGGCACCGGTTGGCGAGCCAGGTGATCCAGCTTCCGGGTGCGCTGATTCCCAGGCTATAAGGCCGCCTGCGGCGGATCGCGGGCAAGCCCGGCTCCCACATTTGGCCGGGTTCACACATCCAGATGTGGGTGCTGGCTTGCCTGCGATAGCGGCCTTGAGCCAACCCCTCAGTCGCGGTAGAACACCTGCACCAGGTGATACCCAAACTTGCTCTTGATCGGCCCATGCACCACCCGCAGCGGTTTCTTGAAGATCACCGCATCGATCACCCCCACCATCTGCCCCGGCCGCACTTCACCCAGATCGCCGCCGCGCTTGCCGGACGGGCAGGTGGAGAACTTCTTGGCCAGCACATCAAAGGCTTCGCCCTTGGCAATACGCTGCTTGAGCTGTTCGGCTTCTTCGCTGGTCTTGACCAGGATATGGCGGGCTTGGGCTTTCATCGGGCAGTTACCTTGCAACGGTCGGGCTTGAAGGCGCGGGATTATGCATCAACTTGGCCATTGACGCCGATCATGCTGCGGATTTTCGTGGCCAACTGGTCGATGGAAAACGGCTTGGCCACCATGTCCATGCCGTCTTCCAGGAAGCCGCGGCGCTCGGCGGCCGTTTCGGCATAGCCGGTCATGAACAGCACTTTGAGCTCAGGGCGGTGCTGGCGGGCGATTTCCGCCAGTTGCCGGCCGTTCATGCCGGGCAGGCCGACATCGGTCACCAGCAAGTCCACCCGCAGGTCAGACTCCAGCAACGGCAAGGCCGCGCGTGCATCGGCAGCCTGGTGGGCGGTGTAGCCCAGCTCATCGAGCAGGTTGACCACCAGCATGCGCACTGCGGCATCGTCCTCGACCACCACCACGGCTTCGCCATCCAGCGCCACGGGGGCTTCCACGGGGATTTGCGGCAGGACTTTTTCCAGGGCAGTGCCGTGCAGGCGCGGCAGGTACAGGCGCACGCAGGTGCCACGCCCCGGTTCGCTGTGGATCGTGACGTGGCCGCCGGATTGCTGGGCAAAGCCATAAATCATCGACAACCCAAGGCCGGTGCCCTGGCCGATGGGCTTGGTGGTGAAAAACGGATCGAAGGCCTTGGCCAGGATCTTGGGGGTCATGCCGGCGCCGTTGTCGCACACGCCGAGCATCACGTAGTCGCCGGCCTTGACCGGTTCCAGGGTGGTGATGTCGGTGCCGTCGAGGTAGCTGTTGGCTGTCTCGATGCTCAGTTGGCCGCCATCGGGCATGGCGTCGCGGGCGTTGATCACCAGGTTGAGCAGGGCGTTTTCCAGTTGGCTGGCGTCGGTGTTCACCGGCCAGATATCACTGCCCAGTTGCACCTTGAGGTCGATATGGGCGCCTTTGGTACGGCGGAACAGGTCTTCCAGGGACGCAACCAACTGGTTTGGGTCCAGGGGCCGGCGGTCCAGCGACTGGCGCCGGGAGAAGGCCAGCAGGCGATGGGTCAGGGCCGCCGCACGATGGGCCGAGGATACGGCGGCATCGGTGAAGCGCCCGATCTCATCGCTGCGCCCGGCGGCGATGTAGCGTTGCATCAGGTCCAGGCTGCCGATGATGCCGGTGAGCATATTGTTGAAGTCATGGGCGATCCCGCCCGTGAGCTGGCCGACCGCTTCCATTTTTTGCGCATGGCGCAGCGCATCTTCAGCGCGCTCGCGCTCGAACATTTCGTTTTGCAGGCGCTGGTTGGCCTCGGCCAGGGCCTGGGTACGCTGGGCCACGCGTTCTTCGAGGTTATCGTTGAGGTGGCGCAGGGCTTCTTCGGTGAGTTTGCGTTCGGTCTCATCGATCACAAAGATGTAGAAACCATTGACCGAGCCATCGGCGCTGAAGCGTGGCAGGTACTTCATCAGCGCATGCCGGGGCCGGCCGTCGCGATGGGGAGTGACGGTGATGAAACTGCACGCCTTGCCCTTGAGCGCAGCAGCGATTTTGTCGGCGCGCCCGGCGTACACCTGGGCACCGATCACTTCGAGGATGGTCTTGCCATACAGCTCTTGCGGGGTCAGGCCGTACCAGTCGAGGTAGGCGCTGTTGTTCAGGCGAAAGCGCTCCTGGTGATCCACATAGCCGATCAGCACCGGCATCGCGTTGATGATCAGTTGCAGCTCGGTCTGGCTCTGGCGCAGGGCTTGCTCGGTGTGCTTGCGTTCAGTCAGGTCCAGGGCTGCACCGAGAAAACGCGCCGGTCGGCCGTGGTGATCCTTGTAGCAGCGGCCCCGGGCGAACACCCAGCGTATCTGCCCGTCGGCCTGGAGCAGGCGATATTCCTCGGCGTACTCGGTGCCATGGGTGATGCAATGCTTGATGCTGCGGGCCACCATGCCACGGTCTTCCGGGTGCACGCCTTGCAGGTAGTCACTGATGGGCAACTGGTGGGCGTTAACCGGATCAACCCCATGCAACTGGGCAAAATGGCTGTCGGCGATAAAGCGGTCTTCGCTGATATCCCAGTCCCAGGTGCCCACTGCATCGGTGGCGGCCAGGGCCAGTTGCAAGCGTTGCTCGGTATCGTGCTGGGCCTTGAGGCTGGCCTCGGAGCGTTGTTGCAGCTCCTGGGCCAGTTGCCGGCGCTCGTTGGTTTCAATCGCCGTCACCAGGACCCCGGCGACCCGGCCACGTTCGTCGCGGATCGGGCTGTAGGTCAGGTCCAGCCAGATTTCCGTATCGCGGTGGTTGCGTTGCAGGACAAAACGCTGCTCGCTGAAGGTGCGCACCTGGCCGGCCAGCACGGCGCTGTAGATGGGGGCGGTGAAGTGTTGCAGTTCCGGCCAGACCCGGTGGGTCGGCTGGCCAAAGCCCTGGGGGTGCTTGTTGCCGGCCAGCAGGGCGAAGCCATCGTTGTAGATCTGCGTGAGTTCGTCGCCCCACAGCAACAGCATTGGCATCGGTGAGTGGATGACGATATCGATTGCCGTGCGCAGGCTTTGTGGCCAGTGGCTGGCATCACCGAGGGGGCTTGTGGCCCAGTCCAGCCGTGCGATCAGGGCCGCGGCCTCGCTGCCGGTGGGTGATCCGTTCATGTAAGTGTCCCGCGCGTAACGTCTTGAAGAATGACAGAAACCGATTATCCCGTGCTGCGGAAACGGCTGGCTACCCCTCGAAAAATAGCATGCTTGAGGGGTTTATCTTCAAATGAGTGTGTGGGCGCTGAAACCTTTCATCTTTTATGCCAGCTCAGGGCGGTCGCGAAACTGCTCCAGGGCCTCGGGGTTGGCCAGGGCATCGGTGTTTTTCACCGGTTCGCCATGCACGACATTTCTTACCGCCAGCTCGACGATCTTGCCGCTGATGGTGCGCGGGATGTCACTCACGCTGAGAATCTTCGCCGGCACGTGGCGCGGCGTGGTGTTGGCGCGGATCACCTCGCGGATCTGCTGTTCGAGTGCGGCGTCCAGGTGTTCGCCGTCGTTGAGCCGCACAAACAGCACCACGCGCACATCGTCCTGCCAGCGTTGGCCGATGGCCAGGCTTTCCAGGACCTGTGGGACTTTTTCCACCTGGCGGTAGATCTCCGCCGTGCCGATGCGTACGCCGCCGGGGTTGAGCACTGCATCCGAACGCCCGTGGATCAGCAGGCTGCCGTTGGTGCGTTGCTCGGCATAGTCGCCCTGGGCCCACACACCTGGGAACTGGCTGAAATACGAGGCGCGCAGTTTTTCCCCCTGGGGGTCATGCCACAGGCCGATGGGCATGGCCGGGAAGTGCCGGGTGCACACCAGTTCACCTTTTTCGCCGACCAGCGGCCGGCCCTGGTCGTCCCACACTTCGATGGCCATCGCCAGGCTCTTGCATTGCATTTCACCGCGCCGTACCGGCAGCACCGGGTTGCCGATGACAAAGCAGGAGACGATGTCGGTACCGCCCGACATCGACGACAGGCACAGCTCCTGTTTGATGTCGCGGTACACGTAGTCGTAGCTCTGGGGCGACAGTGGCGAGCCGGTCGAGATCAGGCCCTTGAGGCTGCCCAGGTCATGGCTGCGGCGCGGTTGCAGGCCGGCTTTTTCCAGGGTGGCGAGGAATTTCGGGCTGGTGCCGAACACGCTGATGCGCTCCTGGTCGATCAGGTCAATCAGGCGCTCGGGCCCCGGATGAAACGGCGAGCCGTCATACAGCACCACCGTGGCGCCGATGGCCAGTACCGAGACCAGCCAGTTCCACATCATCCAGCCGCAGGTGGTGTAGTAGAACAAGCAGTCGTCGCGCGACAGGTCGGCGTGCAGGCCGTGTTCCTTGAGGTGGGTCAGCAGCACGCCACCGGTGCCGTGGATGATGCACTTGGGCACGCCGGTGGTGCCGCTGGAGTAGAGGATGTACAGCGGGTGGTCGAAGGGCACGGCGACAAACTGTGGTTCGCCGCCCGCGCGGTAGAAGTCATCCCACAGGGCTACGTTGGCCTGGGTCTGGTAATCCTCGACGCGCGCCTCGGGCCGGGCGTAGGGCACGATGATCAGTTGTTGCAGGGTGGGCAGGCGCTCGAGGATTTCATTGAGCTTGGCGCTCTGGTCGATCAGCTTGCCAGCGTAGCGATAGCCGGCGCAGGTGATCAGCACCTTGGGTTCGATCTGGCCGAAGCGGTCGATCACCCCTTGGGTGCCGAAATCCGGCGAGGAACACGACCAGATCGCCCCGAGGCTGGTAGTGGCAAGCATGCCCACCAGGGTTTGCCAGGTATTGGGCATGCACGCCGCCACCCGATCTCCCTGGCCCACGCCGGCTGCTTGCAGGCTGCGCTGCAGGCCGGCGACGTGGCGGGCCAGTTCGGCATAGGTCAGTTGTTCGCGCTGGCCGTCTTCGCTGATGGCGACCACGGCGGGGTGGTCATCGCGGCGGCGCAGCAGGTGCTCGGCAAAGTTCAGGGTGGCGCCGGGAAACCACTGCGCGCTGGGCATCTGCGCGCCTTCCACCAGCACTGTGCCGGGCGGCGTACGAAACTGCACGTCGAAGAACTCGACAATCGCCGCCCAGAACGCCGGGCGCTGGTCGATGCTCCATTGGTGCAGGCTGGGGTAATCGTTGATCTGCAAGGCGTGGCGATCATTGATAAAGCGCCGGAACTGGTCCATCCGGGTGTTGTGGATGCGTTCCGGGCTGGGTTGCCAGAGGATATCGGACATGGCGCACTCTCTTGTTCTTGTATGAAATCTGCCAGGCATCACACATCCAAACTGTGGGAGCTGGCTTGCCTGCGATAGCGGTGGTGGCTGGCCGACCGCTATCGCAGGCAAGCCAGCTCCTACAGGGGGTTTGCGGTGTTTGGGTTTACTGGGCCAACCACCCGCCATCGATGTTCCACGCCGCGCCACGCACCTGGCTGCCGGCCTCGCTGCACAGGAACAGTACCAGCTCACCCAACTGCGGTGGCGTGACAAATTCCAACGACGGCTGCTTCTCGGCCAGCAGGTCATGCTGGGCCTGTTGCGGGTCGACGCCTGCGGCAATGCGGTCATCGATCTGCTTTTGCACCAGCGGGGTCAAGACCCAGCCCGGGCAAATGGCGTTGCAGGTCACGTTGCTGGTGGCGGTTTCCAGGCCAACGACCTTGGTCAGGCCGATTACCCCATGCTTGGCCGCGACGTAGGCCGCCTTGCCCACCGAGCCGACCTGGCCGTGCACCGAAGCGATGTTGACGATCCGCCCCCAGCCCTTGGCCTTCATGCCCGGCAGGCTCAGGCGCGTGCTGTGGAACACCGACGACAGGTTAATGGCGATGATCGAGTCCCAGCGCTCCACCGGAAAATCTTCCACCGCCGCCACATGTTGGATGCCCGCGTTATTGACCAGGATGTCGATGCCACCGAACTCGCGCTCGGCGTAGGCGACCATCTCGGCGATCTGCGCCGGGTCGCTGACATCGGCCGGGTGATGGCCGACCTTGCCGCCAAACGCCTGCACTTGGGCGATCACCGCGCTGGCATCGCCGAAACCGTTGAGGATCAGGTTGGCGCCGGCCTTGGCCAGGCTCAGGGCAATGCCCAGGCCGATGCCGCTGGTGGAGCCGGTGACCAGGGCGGTCTTGCCGTTCAATGTCGTCATGAAAACCTCACACAATGCCGGTGGCGTAGAAAGTACCGATCACCACGAACACCGCGAGGGTCTTGATGATCGTGATGCCGAAAATGTCCTTGTAGGCTTCGCGGTGGGTCAGGCCGGTCACCGCCAGCAGCGTGATGACCGCGCCGTTGTGGGGCAGGGTGTCCATGCCGCCGCTGGCCATGGCCGCGACCCGGTGCAGCACTTCCAGGGGGATATTGGCGGCATGGGCCGCGGAAATAAAGCTCTCGGACATGGCCGCCAGGGCGATGCTCATGCCGCCGGAAGCAGAGCCGGTGATACCGGCCAACAGGGTCACGGTAATCGCCTCGTTGACCAGCGGGTTGGGGATGCCCTTGAGCCAGTCCGCCAACACCAGGAAGCCCGGCAGCGAAGCGATCACCGCACCGAAGCCGTATTCCGAAGCGGTGTTCATCGCCGCCAGCAGCGCGCCGCTGACTGCGCTTTTACTGCCTTCGGCCAACTTGCTCTTGATCGCCGAAAAGCCAAACACCAGGACCATGATGATCCCCACCAGCAACGCCGCCTGCACCGCCCAGATTGCGGTGAGCTTGGCGATTTCCGTGGTCACCGGCGCGCTCATGCCCGGCAGGGCAAGGCTGTGGGTCTTGCCGTACCACTGCGGGATCCAGTGGGTGAACAGCAGGTTCATCACCCCCACCAGGATCAATGGCGACAGGGCGATCCACGGGTTGGGCAGGCTCAGGTCTTCGGCGGTTTCCGGCTCGTTGCGCAAGTCGGTGCCATAGCCTTCGCCGGCACGCTGGGCCTTGTTGCGCTGGCGTGCCAGGTACAGCATGCCGGCGCAGAACACAAAGATCGTGCCGATCAGGCCCAGCCAGGGCGCGGCCCAGGCGGTGGTGTTGAAGAAGGTGCTGGGGATGATGTTCTGGATCTGCGGCGTGCCGGGCAGGGCGTCCATGGTGAACGAGAACGCGCCCAGGGCAATGGTCGCCGGGATCAGGCGCTTGGGGATATTGCTCTGGCGGAACATCTCGGCGGCGAACGGGTACACCGCAAACACCACCACAAACAGCGACACGCCGCCGTAGGTCAGCAGGGCACACACCAGCACGATCACCAGCATCGCCTGGCGGGTGCCGAGCAAACGGATGGCGGCCGCGACGATCGAGCGCGAAAAGCCCGACAGCTCGATCAGCTTGCCGAACACCGCGCCGAGCAGGAACACCGGGAAGTAGAGTTTGATAAAGCCGACCATTTTTTCCATGAACACCCCGGTAAAGGCGGGGGCGACGGCGGAAGGGTCGGTGAGCAGTACGGCGCCAAGGGCGGCGATGGGGGCAAACAGGATGACGCTATAGCCACGGTAGGCGGCCAGCATCAGCAGCGCGAGCGCCGCCAGGGCAATGATCACACTCATGGTGTGTCTCCATCGGATTGTTATTGTTGTGGGGTAATGCTGTAGGAAGGGGTTATAGCGGGAATTGTGCCAAGTTTGTAAGTTATTGATATATATAGATATTTATAATTTCTGTGCTGTGATTTTCATGCGGATTCTCTATTTCAAGACAGATGAAATTCCAATGTGGGAGCGGGCTTGCTCGCGAAAGCGCTGTGTCAGGCAATGATTTGTTGCTGATAGACCGCATTCGCGGGCAAGCCCGCTCCCACAGGGGGGGGTGTCTTGGTAAATAGATTTGTGTCTCTTTATTGAGATTGAGCGATGCCCAGCGCCACCATCTTCTTGTACAGCGTCGAGCGCCCAAGCCCCAATTGCTTGGCCGCCTCGATCACATTGCCCTCGCACTGGCGCAACGCGGCCGCAATCAACTGCCGGTCAAACCGCTGCCGTGCCGCGCTGAAGGTCTGGACCTCGACTGGCGCCACGGCGCTGCGCTCTACCGGGCTGAACGTACCAATCGCCTCACGAATTTCCCGCGCATCCAACACCAGGTCATCGCTGAGCAACGCAGCGCGCTCCAGCACGTTGCGCAACTCGCGGATGTTTCCTGGCCAGGCATGCTCGGCCAGCAGCGCCAGGGCTTCGCGGTCCAGCTCATGCTGGCTGCGCAGTTCTTCCAGGATCGCTTCGCTCAACGCCGGAATATCATCCAGGCGTTCGCGCAGGGGCGGGACCTCGATCGGCAATACGTTGAGGCGGTAATACAAATCGGCGCGAAATTCGCCGCGCTTGATCGCGGCTTCCAGGTCGGTGGAGGTCGCGGCGATCACCCGTACGTCGCTGTGGATCATTTCGTTGGAGCCCACCGGCTCGAACTCTTTCTCCTGCAGCACCCGCAGCAGTTTGCTTTGCAGGGGCAACGGCATGTCGCCGATTTCATCGAGAAACAACGTCCCGCCCTGGGCGATTTGCAGTTTGCCGGCGCGGCCCTTGCGGTCGGCGCCGGTGAATGCGCCGGGCGCGGTGCCGAAAAACTCGGCTTCCAGAAGGTCGTGGGGGATGGCGGCGCTGTTGATGCTGACAAAGGCCTTATGGGCGCGTGGCGAGGCGCCATGGATGGCCTGGGCCAACAGCTCCTTGCCGGTGCCGGTTTCGCCCAGCAGCAACACCGGCGACTCGGCACTGGCACTGCGCCGCGCCCGGCGCTTGACCTCCAGGCTGGCAGCGCTGGTGCCGATAAAGTGCGCGAAGTTGTATTTGCTCTGGCGCGAGCGCAGCAGCGAACGGGTCGAGGCCAACTCCTGTTGCATGCTCAGGTAGCGCTCGATCATCGGCGAGAGGTTGCGCAACTCATCGAACAGGGCAAAACCGATGGCGCCGATGACCTTGCCGGCATCGTCGTGGATCGGCAGGCGCATCACCACCAACGGGCCTTTGGGGGTGTCCTGGATATCCAGGAGGATCGGCTGGTCACTGCGCACCACCTGGCGCAGCAGGCTGTTGGAGATCACCTGCTCGCACGGCTGGCCGATGGCCTGGTCGGCGCTTTTGAGGCCGAAGCGCTTGGCGTAGCGCTCGTTCATCCACACGATGTTGGCGTCGCGGTCGACAATCACCGTGCCTTCGCTGGACTGCTCGATGATCTCGAACAGGGACTGGATCGCCAGGCCACGAACGTGCGGGTAGTCCTTGAGGCTTTCGGTGGTGTTCATGCTCGGGGCGCCAACAAAAAAGATGAATGAATGACCTGATCCCCTGTAGGAGCCGGCTTGCCGGCGATGGCGATTTTACTGGCGCCATCGCCGGCAAGCCGGCTCCTACAGAGGGAGTTGCGTTGCGGCCAGCAGTTCCTGGGTGTAGGGGTGCTGTGGTGAGTCGAACACCGCCTGGCTCGGCCCGCGCTCGACCACCTTGCCGTCCTTGATCACGATCATGTCGTGGGCCATGGCCCGCACCACGGCCAGGTCATGGCTGATAAACAGGTAGGTCAGGCCGTACTTTTCCTGCAATTCACGCAGCAGCGCCACCACTTGTTTTTGCACGGTGCGATCCAGGGCCGAGGTGGGCTCGTCCAGCAGCATCAAGGCCGGGCGCAGCACCAGGGCGCGGGCGATGGCGATGCGTTGGCGCTGGCCACCGGAGAATTCGTGGGGGTAGCGATGGCGGCTGGCCGGGTCGAGGCCCACATCTTGCAGCACCTTGATCACCTGCGAGTCACGCTCCTGCAGGCTGCAGGGCGCGTGCACTTCCAGGCCTTCGCTGATGATCTGTTGCACCGACATGCGCGGGCTGAGGCTGCCATAGGGATCCTGGAACACCACCTGCATCTGCTTGCGCCACGGGCGCATCTGTTTCTGGCTGAGGCTATCGAGGGCCTCGCCCTGGAAGCGGATGCTGCCGCTGGAGTCGAGCAAGCGCAGGATCGCCTGGCCGAGGGTGGACTTGCCGGAGCCGGACTCGCCGACGATCCCCAGGGTCTTGCCCCGTTGCAGTTCCAGGCTGATGCCGTCCACCGCTTGCAGGTACTGCTTGCGCCGGAACAGCCCGCCAGCGATGGGGAAACGCACACTCAGTCCGTCGACCTGCAACACCGTCTCGCGTGCATCCTGGCACAGTGCCGTGCCGACCGGTTCGGCATCCAGCAGCAGGCGGCTGTAGGGGTGTCGTGGGACGTTGAACAGGGTTTGGCAGTCGGCCTGCTCGACGATTTCCCCGGCCTGCATCACGCACACGCGCTGGGCAATGCTGCGCACCAGGTTGAGGTCATGGCTGATCAGCAGCAAGGACATGCCCAGGCGTTGCTGCAAGGATTTGAGCAGCAGCAGGATCTTGCGCTGCACCGTCACATCCAGGGCGGTAGTCGGCTCGTCGGCGATCAGCAGTTCCGGCTCGCAGGCCAGGGCCATGGCAATCATCACCCGCTGGCGCTGGCCGCCCGACAACTGATGGGGGTAAGACTTGAGGCGTTCCTGGGGATTGCGGATGCCCACCAGGTCCAGCAGCTCGAGGATACGCGCCTGGGCCGCCTTGCCGCCGAGGCCCTTGTGCAGCAGCAGGGTTTCGCCGATCTGCTTTTCGATGCTGTGCAAGGGGTTGAGGGAGGTCATCGGCTCCTGGAAGATCATCGCGATACGGTTGCCCCGCAGTTTTTGCAGGGTGCTGGCGGTGGCGCCGAGCAGTTCCTGGCCGCGATAGCGCACCGACCCTGTGGTAGCGGTGCCGGCCTGGGGCAGCAGTTGCAGGATCGAATGGGCCGTCACCGATTTGCCCGAGCCCGACTCGCCCACCAGCGCCAGGCACTCGCCGGGGCGGATATCCAGGCTCAGGTTGCGCACCACGGTCTGGCCGTTGAAGGCGACGCACAGGTCGCGGATCTCGATCAGGTTGTCAGTCATGGATGCATCGCCCTTCATGATCGTGGGTCGAAGGCGTCACGCAGCGCCTCGCCGATAAATACCAGCAGCGACAGAATCAGCGCCAGGGTGAAAAAGGCCGTGAGCCCGAGCCACGGCGCCTGCAGGTTTTGCTTGCCCTGGGCGATCAACTCACCCAGGGACGCGCTGCCCGCCGGCATGCCGAAGCCGAGGAAATCCAGGGCGCTGAGGGTGGAAATCGCCCCGGTCAGGATGAAAGGCAGGTAGCTCAGGGTGGCGGTCATCGCGTTCGGCAGGATGTGCCGGCGGATGATCTTGCCGTCACTCAGGCCCAGGGCTCGCGCGGCTTTCACATATTCCAGGTTGCGCCCGCGCAGGAATTCGGCGCGCACCACATCCACCAGGGCCAGCCAGGAAAACAGCGCCATGATCCCCAGCAGCCACCAGAAGTTGGGCTCGACAAACCCCGAGAGGATGATCAGCAGGTACAGCACCGGCAGCCCCGACCACACTTCGAGGATGCGCTGGCCAAGCAGGTCGACCCAGCCGCCGTAATAGCCCTGCAAGGCACCGGCGGCAATGCCGATGACGGCGCTGATCGCGGTCAGGCCGAGGGCGAACAGGATCGATACCCGCGCGCCGAAGATCACCCGCGCCAGCACATCGCGGGACTGGTCGTCGGTGCCCAGCCAGTTCACCGTGGACGGCGGGCTGGGGGCAGGGCGGGTCAGTTCGTAGTTGGGCGTGTCATCGCTGAAGGGGATCGGCGGGAACAGCATCCAGCCGCCGTCTTGCTCGATCAGTTGCTGCACGTAGTCACTGCGGTAGTCGGCCTGGAATGGCAGTTGCCCGCCGAACTGCTGCTCGGTGTAGCGCTTGAACACCGGGAAGTACAGTTCGTCCTGGTAGCTGAGCACCAGCGGTTTGTCATTGGCGATCAACTCGCCGCCCAGGGTCAGGATAAACAGGCCGATAAACAGCCACAGCGACCACCAACCCCGGCGGTTTTGCTTGAAGCGTTCGAAGCGCCGACGGGCTACGGGAGACAGATTGAGCATCAGGCGTTCCTCGCGGCAAAGTCGATACGCGGGTCCACCAGGGTGTAGCAGAGGTCGCCGATCAGTTTTATCAAGAGGCCAAACAGGGTGAAGATAAACAGTGAGCCAAACACCACCGGATAGTCCCGCGACACCGCCGCTTCGTAGCTCATGCGGCCCAGGCCGTCGAGGGAGAAGATCACCTCGATCAGCAGCGAACCGGCGAAGAACACACTGATAAACGCCTGGGGGATCCCGGAGATCACCAGCAGCATGGCGTTGCGAAACACATGGCCGTAGAGCACGCGCCGTTCGCTCAGGCCCTTGGCGCGTGCGGTGACCACGTACTGACGGGTGATTTCATTGAGGAACGAGTTTTTGGTGAGGATGGTCAAGGTGGCGAAACCACCGATCACCAGAGCGCTGACCGGCAGCACCAGGTGCCAGAAGTAATCGGCGATCTTGCCCAGGGTGCTCAGTTGCTCGAAATTCTCCGACACCAGGCCCCGCACCGGGAACCAGTTCAGGGTGGTGCCGCCGGCAAAGACCACGATCAAGAACATCGCGAACAGGAAGGCCGGCATCGCGTAGCCAATGACGATGGCGGTGCTGCTCCACACATCGAAACTGCTGCCGTGGCGCACCGCCTTGCGGATCCCCAGGGGGATCGACACCAGGTAGGTGATCAGCGTGGCCCAGAGGCCGAGGGAAAGGGTCACCGGCATCTTTTCCAGGATCAGGTCGATCACCGTGGCGCCGCGAAAGAAGCTGTTGCCAAAATCCAGCTGGGCGTAGTTCTTGAGCATCAGCCACAGGCGTTCGGGCGCGGATTTGTCGAAGCCGTATTGTTTTTCGATGTCCTTGATCAGCTTGGGGTCCAGGCCGCGACTGGCGCGTGACCCACTGCTGACGCCGTCGCCGGCCGAGCCGCCGACGCCCCCGCCGCCAATCCCCTGCAAGTGGGCGATGGCTTGCTCCACCGGCCCGCCGGGCGCGGCCTGGACGATCACAAAGTTCACCAGCAGGATGATCACCAGGGTCGGGATGATCAGCAGCAGGCGCCGCACGATATAGGCAAACATCAGCGGGCACCTCGCGGCTTGTTCAGTTCGGCTTTCATCTGCTCATTGGTCAGGGGTGTCGGGCTGACCTCCCACCACGATTCCAGCGCCTCGTCGTTGCTGGCCTCGATGGCCGGGCGACCGAAGCGGTTCCACCACGCGGCCGAGGTGCCGGGCGGGTAGTAATTGGGGATCCAGTAGTAATTCCATTGCAGCACCCGGTCCAGGGCATGGGCGTAGCTGAGCATCTGCGCCTGGGTGGTAGCACGCACCAGGCCGGTGACCAGGGTGTCGACCGCCGGGTTTTGCAGGACGATGTAGTTGTTGCTGCCCGGGTCGAAGGCCGACGAGGAACCGAAGTAGTTGTACAGCTCCATGCCTGGCGAAGTGGTGACCGGGAAGCCGGTGACGATCATGTCGTAGTCGCGGGTCATCAGGCGGTTGACGTACTGGGATGAGTCGATGCGCCGGATGTTGAGGGTAATGCCGATCTGCGCCAGGTTGCGTTTATAGGGGAGCAGCAGGCGTTCGAGGCCGTTTTGCACATTGAGGAAGGTGAACTCCAGGGGTTCGCCGGCAGCGTTCACCAGCTTGTCGCCCTTGGGCGTCCAGCCGGCGTCTTCCAGCAAGGCCAGGGCTTGCAGTTGCTTGTCGCGGATCATGCCGCTGCCGTCGGTGGTCGGCGCCTTGAACACTTGGGTGAAGACTTCGTCGGGGATCTGCCCGCGCAAGGGTTCGAGAATCGCCAGTTCCTGGGCGTCGGGCAGTTGGGTGGCGGCCAGCGGGCTGTTGGAAAAGTAGCTTTGCTGGCGGATATACAGGTTGCGCATCATCTGCCGGTTGGCCCACTCGAAATCCCAGAGCATGGCCAGGGCCTGGCGCACGCGGCGGTCCTGGAATATCGGCTTTTGCATATTGAACACGTAGCCCTGGGCCGCTTGCGGGGCTTGCTTGGCCAGGTGCGCGCGTTGCAGGCGGCCATCGTCCAGGGCCGGGCCGTTGTAGCCGATGGAATAGCCGGTGGCGGAGAACTCGCGGTTGAAGTCATAGGCGCCGCCGCGCAGGACCTGGCGCGCGACTTCGGTATCGCCGAAGTACTCCAGGCTCAAGCGGTCGAAGTTGTACAGGCCGCGGCTGACGGGCAAGTCCTTGCCCCACCAGTCGGGGTCGCGCTGGAAGGTGATAGTGCTGCCGGAATTGATCTTGCTGACTTTGTACGGACCGCTGCCCAGGGGCACCTCATAGCCGCCGCCGTTGGCGAAGTCGCGGCTTTTCCACCAATGTTCGGGGAACACCGGCAGGGTCGCGATATCCAGGGGCAGGGTGCGGTTCTCGTTGCTGGAGAAGTCAAAGCGCACTTGCAGGGGGCCTTCGACCTCGACGTGCTTGACGTCGGCAAACAGCGTGCGAAAGCGCAGGCTGCCCTGGGTCATCAGCAGGTTGAAGCTATAGCGTACGTCTTCTGCGGTGATCGGCTTGCCGTCGGCAAATCGTGCCTTGGGGTTGAGGAAAAAACGCAGGTACAGGCCGTCCTCGGCGCGCTCCATCTTTTGCGCGACCAGGCCGTAGACGGTATAGGGCTCATCCAGCGAGCGGTAGGCCAGGGGCGAGTACACCCAGCCGTCCAGCTGGCTGACGCCGATGCCTTTGTCGATATACGGCAGTACATGGTCGAAGCGGCCGACTTCGAGGGCCGAGCGCTTGAGGCTGCCGCCCTTGGGGGCATCGGGGTTCACATAGTCGAAATGCTTGAAATCGGCGGGGTACTTGGCAGGTTCGCCGTAGACGGTCAATGCCTGTTGCGGGGCAGCAAACGAGATGGAACTCGCCAACAGCAGGGCCAGGGTAGAGCCAACTAACGTGAGTAAGTCCAGTCGCATTATCAGCCTTGAGCGCCGGGTGAAGAAGGAAGGGGACTTGTACCCTAACCGCACGCGGGTCGCCAGTCACCCCACTGGCACACAAACACAACGGCCCACCAAAAGGCGGGCCGTTGTGTTTTGCAAAGATGTGGATCAGTCCTGGCGGCTGGTCACTTCCAGCAGGTGATAACCGAACTGGGTTTTCACCGGGCCCTGCACGGTGTTGACCGGGGCGCTGAACACGACAGTGTCGAATTCCTTGACCATCTGGCCAGGGCCGAACGAACCCAGGTTGCCGCCATCACGGCTCGATGGGCAGCTGGAGTTGGCTTTGGCGATTTCTGCGAAATCAGCGCCGCCTTCGATCTGGGCTTTGAGTTCGTTGCACTTGTCTTCGGTGGCAACCAGGATGTGACGGGCGGTAGCTTTAGCCATGATGGGTAACTCCTTGAATAAAAAAGGTGAGCGTACCGGATTCAGGCGGTTATTTCCCGGCAAAGTTCCACTGATTTACATCAGGCTTGATCGCGCAGACGTGCGGCCGCTTCACGCAGCAACTGCTCAGTCCCATCCCAACCCAGGCAGCCGTCGGTCACCGAGACGCCGTAGCGCATCGACGGGCTGAGCGGCTGGCAGCCTTCGAACAAATGACTCTCCAGCATCATGCCGATCAGCGAGGTGTCGCCCTGCAAGCGCTGCTCCAGCACGTCATTGAACACCGCTGGCTGGCGCATCGGGTCCTTGCCGCTGTTGGCGTGGCTGCAATCGACCATGATCCGCGTGGCCACTTTGCTTTTGGCCAGGTCGGTCTTGACCTGGGCCACGCTCTGGCGGTCGTAGTTCGGGCCGCGATGGCCGCCGCGCAACACCAGGTGGGTGTCGGCGTTGCCCGGAGTCTGGATGATCGCCGGATGGCCCTGGCTGTCGACGCCAAAGTGGCGGTGCGGATGGGCTGCCGAACGCATGGCGTCGCAGGCGATGGCCACGCCGCCGTCGGTGCCGTTCTTGAAGCCGACAGGCATGCCCAGGCCGCTGGCCATTTCCCGGTGGATCTGCGATTCGGTGGTGCGGGCGCCGATGGCGACCCAACTGAGCACATCGTCGAAGTAGCCGGCGGCCATTGGTTGCAGCAACTCGGTGGCGACCGGCAAGCCCAGGCGCAGCATTTCGCGCATCAATTCCCGTGACAGCGTGAGGCCGGCGGCCATGTCATCGCTGCCATCGAGGTGCGGGTCGTAGGCCAGGCCTTTCCAGCCGATGGTGGTGCGCGGTTTTTCGACGTAGGCGCGGATTACCAGGAGCATTTGGTCACTGACGTCATTGGCCAGTTTCTTCAGATTGCGCGCGTATTCCATGGCGGATTCGGGGTCATGGATCGAGCAGGGGCCGACGATGACCAGCAGGCGCGAGTCTTCACCCGTGAGAATCGCGCGGATCGCCTGGCGATGAGCGTTGACTTGCTCGGTCAGGAACGGGCTCAGGGGCAATTGGTGCTTGAGCTCAAGGGCGCTGGGCAAACGCTGGGTCAGCGCTTCATTGGCGCTGGACAGGGTGGTGACGGGCAGGGCGGCGATGGAGGAGTTCATATGTTCTGCTTCCTGGGCAAGCGGCGGGCTGTTCCCGCGCGCTCTGCCCTACTGGGGTGTTCGACAATTGGCCGTATTGGCTGCGTGTGTTGGCTTGCCACCAAGAGGTGACCGATCGGAGGCGGCAGGCTGTCCCGAACGGAGCTTGCTAAATCGCCAGGCGGTGCAGGTGTCGTAACGGTAATAAGTGCTGAAGTTCATGGTGTGGTTTCCTTTAAGTTCGGTGTGTAGCAAAAAATGTTCAGGGCTGAAAAAACAAAACCCCCGGTCGGGGAGCCGACCGGGGGTTAGATTTCTCTGGCAGGCGACCCCTTGAGTAGTGGGCGCCGATTTCAGGTATCAGGCGCGCCAGTGGCTAAACCAATACCCAAAATAAAAGCTGGCCAGTGCGCTCAAACCGTTCACGCGGGTAGCCACGACCGAACGCTGTGCGTTGGCAGTAGGGCAAGCCTGGGTGAGGGTGAGTTGCAACATGGTGTTTCTCCAAATGATGGGGTGGAGCTTAACTGACGCATGCCGCTGGATTCAATCAGTAATTTCTATCGCGAGGAGGGGCTTACCACTATGGCGGATGTCCCGATATGCTGGATGGATACTCACAATGATTGCCTGGACGCGACCTGTGACGCAATGGAGCCCACTGCTATGGCATTCACCCTCAAGGCAGCATCGGATCAACACCTGGCCTTTGCGCGCAGCCTGACACACCAGGCGATGGGCCATTACTATCGGCAGTATGATCTGACATGGTCCGACAAAGGCTTCGACACCGCCTGGGCCGGGCGGGAAAACTGGTTGATTTGCCAGGACGACAGGCTG
Organism: Pseudomonas sp. MF09156; assembly: GCF_059862305.1. NCBI lineage: Bacteria > Pseudomonadati > Pseudomonadota > Gammaproteobacteria > Pseudomonadales > Pseudomonadaceae > Pseudomonas > Pseudomonas sp. MF09156. Next base: position 8,976 of record NZ_JCBCUR010000026.1, on the reverse strand, counting down.
GTAGGGTTCGTCAGCCTCAGCCGCGATGACAATGCGCTATACATTCGCGAACTGCACATTCTCGAGGCTTTTCGCCGCCAGGGCGCAGGCAGTTGGGTGCTGGAGCAGATGATCTGCAAGGCGCATGTCGAAAAGCGGGGTTATCTGCGCTTGACGGTATTCAAGACCAATCCGGCTAGAAGGCTGTATCAGCGACAGGGCCTGAGTATTGTCGGTGAGGAGGGGTGTTTCTGGCGCATGGAGTCCGTTTGTCTATCAGCGCAGTCGTCCCGGTAAACCTCGCGCTCGACTTGAATCGGTGCATACTGCTCTTTAGGAGCCAATCTCCTGATCATTGCCTGGGCTTTTTGCCTCGTTAAGGATGATCCCCTCTTTCATGCCCAAAAGGACCGCGACCTTATGGGCTTCTCCCCGCCGCCCCTTTTTACGCCCAGCGAGCACTTGATAGGTGGTCGCCGGATCCACGCCATGTTCCCTGGCGAATGCCTGGACCGATTTGCCTTGATGTTCCAGCCAGGCTTTGGCTTGTGCAGCGGTACGGATTCCGGGCATAGTTCAAAACCGTTCAAGTTTGTGTAAAACGAGATGACATCGTCACCTCTTGGGGTGTGCCAGAAAGGATATTACATCCAAATGAGTGGAATAGGTTCGCGCTTACGGCAAGAAAGAGAGCGACTTGGCTTGTCGCAAAAGGTTTTTGGTGAAATAGGAGGCGTGGAGGCTAACGCGCAAGGTAAATATGAAAGTGGTGGCCGCGCACCCAAGGCCGATTACTTATCCCGCGTTGCAGAAAAAGGTGTCGATATTCTGTTTGTTTTGACAGGTAGCCCAACTCCCATCCAGTTGGACAACCTGAGCCAGATCGAAGAAAAAGTCCTGGGCAACTACCGCGCGATGTTTAAAGAGGATCAGGATGCAATCCGCAGGCTGACCAGCACCTTGGCAGAGCATTGCTCTGTGGCAAACGGAAAATCCCGGCCGATCCCCAAGGAATCCTGACCTTTTGCCCAGGAAACAACCCCGCCTGCCGCTCGGCAGGCGTTCGTAGTGGATTGAAACTCTATATATATGACGCGTTCAGCTAGGTCTGTGCCGTGGTTTTTTGCTAAGGTGTCCGGCAACCTATAAGACCATTTCGCGAGGTGTCTGCTTGATTAGGGTGCTAGTAGTCGATGACCATGATCTCGTTCGTACAGGCATTACACGAATGCTGGCTGACATCGATGGCCTGCAAGTAGTCGGTCAGGCCGAGTCGGGGGAGGAATCCCTGATCAAAGCGCGTGAATTGAAACCCGATGTGGTCTTGATGGACGTCAAGATGCCGGGGATTGGCGGTCTTGGCGCGACCTGCAAGTTGCTGCGCAGTCATCCGGATATCAAGGTTGTCGTGGTTACGGTTTGTGAGGAAGACCCTTTTCCTACCAGGCTTCTGCAGGCAGGTGCAGCGGGTTACCTGACTAAAGGCGCGGGGCTTGCGGAGATGGTCCAGGCTATCCGCCTGGTATTTGCCGGCCAGCGCTACATCAGCCCGCAGATTGCCCAGCAATTGGCGATCAAGTCTTTCCAGCCGGTCAGCGATTCGCCGTTTGATGCCTTGTCCGAGCGCGAGATCCAGATCGCCCTGATGATTGTCGGTTGCCAGAAGGTCCAGTCGATTTCGGACAAGCTCTGCCTGTCGCCGAAAACCGTGAACACCTACCGTTATCGAATCTTCGAGAAGCTATCCATCAGCAGTGATGTTGAACTGACCTTGCTCGCGGTTCGCCACGGCATGGTGGACGCCAGCGCCTGAAATGCAAGCCACTGAAATAACCGCCGCGTTTGATCCCAGTGCATTTCTAGCGACCTGCAGTGGCCGGCCTGGCGTGTATCGCATGTTCGACAGCGAGGCGCGTCTGCTGTACGTCGGCAAGGCCAAGAACCTCAAGAAGCGCCTGGCCAGTTACTTTCGCAAGACCGGCCTGGCGCCGAAGACCGCCGCGCTGGTGGGGCGTATCGCCCAGGTCGAAACCACCATCACCGCCAATGAAACCGAGGCGTTGCTGCTTGAGCAGACGCTGATCAAGGAATGGCGGCCGCCCTACAATATTCTGTTGCGTGACGATAAGTCCTACCCGTACGTGTTTCTGTCGGACGGTGACTTTCCGCGCCTGAGCATCCATCGCGGGGCGAAGAAGCGCAAGGGCAAGTATTTTGGCCCGTACCCCAGCGCCGGGGCGATCCGCGAGAGCCTGAGCCTGCTGCAAAAGACCTTCTTCGTGCGCCAATGTGAAGACAGCTTCTACAAGAACCGTACCCGCCCGTGCCTGCAATACCAGATCAAGCGCTGCAAGGCGCCTTGTGTCGGGCTGGTCGAGCCTAAGGAATATGCCGAAGACGTGCGTCACTCGGTGATGTTCCTCGAAGGGCGCAGCAATGCCCTGGCCGACGAACTGTCGGGGGCCATGGAGCAGGCGGCCAGCGTCCTGGATTTCGAACGGGCCGCCGAGCTGCGTGACCAGGTGTCGCTGTTGCGCCGGGTACAGGACCAGCAGAGCATGGAGGGCGGCACCGGTGACGTCGACGTGATTGCGGCCTTCGTCAACCCGGGCGGGGCCTGTGTGCACCTGATCAGCGTGCGTGGCGGTCGGGTGCTGGGCAGCAAGAACTTCTTTCCCCAGACGGGGATCGAGGAGGAGGTGGCCGAAGTCATGGCTGCGTTCCTCGGCCAGTATTACGTCAGCAGCCCCGAGCGCGACTTGCCGGGTGAATTGATCGTCAACGTGGTTCACGAAGACTTCCCCGCGCTGATCGATGCGATCCACGCCCTGCGTGGCCGCGAGCTAGACATCAGCCACCGGGTGCGCGGCACCCGTGCACGCTGGCAGCAATTGGCGGTGACCAACGCCGAACAGGCCCTGAGCGCGCGCCTGGCCAATCGCCAGCATGTGGCCGCGCGCTTTGAAGCGCTGGCCGACGTGCTCAAGCTCGACGAACCGCCGCAACGCCTTGAGTGCTACGACATCAGCCACTCCAGCGGCGAGGCGACCGTGGCGTCCTGCGTGGTCTTCGGTCCGGAAGGGCCGATCAAGTCCGACTATCGACGCTACAACATTGAAGGCGTCACCCCGGGTGATGACTATGCCGCCATGCACCAGGCCCTGACCCGGCGCTTCAGCAAACTCAAGGACGGCGAGGGCAAGCTGCCGGATATCCTGCTGGTAGACGGCGGCAAGGGCCAGTTGTCCATGGCCCGTGACGTGCTCAACGAACTGGCGGTGCCCGACCTGATTCTGCTCGGCGTGGCCAAGGGTGCGACGCGCAAGGCCGGTTTTGAAACGTTGTACTTGAATGATGCGGCCCATGAGTTCACCTTGAAGGGCGACTCACCGGCGCTGCACCTGATTCAGCAGATCCGCGATGAAGCCCACCGCTTTGCCATTACCGGCCACCGTGCCCGCCGTGGTAAGACCCGGCGCACCTCAACCCTGGAAGGGGTTGCGGGTGTAGGACCAAAGCGGCGGCGTGAACTGTTGAAACATTTCGGTGGATTGCAGGAATTGTCCCGTGCCAGCATTGAAGAAATAGCCAAAGCCCCTGGTATCAGTAAAAAGCTCGCTGAGTTGATTTATGCAAACCTACACAGCGAGTAGAATGCCCTCTCACCTCGTAGCCAGTTGTGCCGATGAATATCCCTAATCTGATCACCGTTCTACGCGTCCTGCTCATTCCGATTTTCATTTTGCTGTTTTACCTGCCCTATGAATGGAGCTACATGGCCTCCAGTTCGGTCTTTGCCTTCGCGGCCGCGACTGACTGGCTAGACGGCTACCTGGCACGACGCCTGGAGCAGAGCACGCCGTTTGGCGCGTTCCTCGACCCCGTAGCCGACAAGCTGATGGTCGCCGTGGCGCTGGTGCTGCTCGTACAAGAGCACGGCAACCTGTGGCTGACCCTGCCTGCCGCCGTGATCATCGGTCGTGAAATCGTCGTCTCGGCCTTGCGCGAATGGATGGCCGAAATCGGCGCACGCGCCCATGTGGCCGTGTCCAACATGGGCAAATGGAAAACCGCCGCGCAAATGCTGGCGCTGGTCATCCTGCTGGCCAACCCGTCGAATTTCACGTTCTGGGTGCTGCTGGGCTACGCCTTGCTGCTGATCGCCGCCGGCCTGACCTTGTGGTCCATGCTGCAATACCTGCGCGCCGCCTGGCCCCATCTGCGCACCACCGTGGAAAAGAAATAAAACTTTTTTGAATCAAGGGGTTGACGGGTGGTGAGGATTCTATAGAATGCGCATCACCAAGACGCGGGAATAGCTCAGTTGGTAGAGCACGACCTTGCCAAGGTCGGGGTCGCGAGTTCGAGTCTCGTTTCCCGCTCCAGATTATGATCTACAGGCGTCTACCAAAGTCTGTAAGTCATTGAAAAAAGGGCCTTACGGCCCTTATTTCGTTCCAGCAACATCTACCGGAATCTACCCCCAGCCAGGGCGTTTAAGTCCATTTTTGAGTCCACCTTTACGGGGGCTGTGGTTTCCGGATTGTTGCTGGAGGAGTGCGGTCGGCGAGGCAAGTATCGGGTCCTGACTCTTGTTCAGGAGTTCGCTCATGGCACTTACAGATGTCGCCGTCCGGCAGGCCCGCCCGACCGGCAAAGACTATACCCTCCGTGATTTCGATGGCCTCTCGCTGGCGGTATCCGCCAAGGGCGGCAAGTCGTGGCACTTCAGGTACTACTGGGCCGCCAGGCAGAAGCGGATGTCCCTGGGCACCTATCCGGCCGTCAGCCTTCGGGAAGCGCGTGCGTTGCGTGATGAGGCCCGTGCCTTGGCCGCGAAAGGTATAAACCCCAAGATCGACCGCAAGCAAAAGCTCCACGCTGTCCGCTTGGCGACGGAAAACAGCTTCAAGGCAGTTTATCTGCAGTGGCTTGCACACCGCAGGCTGGACCTCAAGGAAGGGCGGCAGAGCACGCTCTCGCAGATCCAGCGCATTTTCGACAAGGATGTGTTGCCTGCCCTTGGCACCGTAACCATCTTCGATATCCGCCGCCCCAATCTGCTGGACGTACTCGCCAGGATCGAGCAGCGCGGGGCATTCACAACTGCGGAGAAGGTGCGTTCCTGGCTCAGGCAGTTGTTCCGCTTTGCCATGGTAAAAGTCGGAGGGTTGGAGGCTAACCCTGCGTCCGATCTGGACGTGGTTGCAGCCCCCAAACCCCCCGTTGCTCATAACCCCTTCCTGCGCTTGCACCAGTTGCCCGAGCTGCTGCGCAAGCTGCGCAGTTATAGGGGCACGATCACCACGCAACTTGGGATTCGTCTGTTGCTGCTGACCGGCGTGCGCACCGGCGAGCTGCGCTTGGCGACCCCTGATCAGTTCGATCTTGAACGCGGCTTGTGGACCATTCCACCCGAGGTGGTCAAGCAACTGCAGGACGGCATGCGCAAGCGTGGAAAGCGACCGCAGGACATTCCGCCCTACATCGTGCCGTTATCTGTCCAGGCCATCGAGGTCGTTCGCTATCTGCTGGAGCTGGTCAAACCAGCCCAACGCCACCTGCTGGCCCACCGTGGCGACCTAAAGAAGCGCATTAGCGAGAACACGCTGAATGCAGCGCTCAAGCGCATGGGCTACGAGGGGTTACTCACAGGTCATGGCATTCGTGGCACGCTCTCCACGGCGCTCAACGAGATTGGCTACCCCAAGATTTGGGTGGATGCGCAACTCTCGCACGCTGATCCCAATAAAGTCAGCGCGACCTACAACCACGCCCTATATGTAGAGCCTCGTCGAAGGATGATGCAGGACTGGGCCAACCGGCTTGATCTGCTGGAGCGGGGCAAGGTGGCGGCGGCCAGCACGCACCTGACCATTCGTATTGATGATGTGCCGTTGCTGGGCGAGGGTACAGAAGGATCTGGATACCTAATGGAGCATACGGTGCAGCAGCAGGTAAGGGATGTTGATTCGTAGCAGCGTTATCGGGTGCTGTTACAGCCCCGCGAGACGAACCCGTTTCGCGTCCGCATCGCCTTGGCAGAGAAGGGCGCAACGGATAAGGTTGAATTCGTCCCCGTCGATGGGCAGCGAGCACCGTTCCGACGCGTTCAAGGCGAAGAATCCGGATGCCACCGTACCCTTGCTGGAGCTTGACGATGGCACCTGCATCGCCCAGCGCAACGCTATCACGGAATATATCGACAGCGTTTTTGACGGTCCGTCCCTGATGGGCGCAACCCCGAAGGAACGCGCACGCATCGCGATGATGAGTCTGCGGGCTGAAAACGGCCTGATGAGTCCGGTGGGCACCTATTTCCACCACGTGACCCCGGGCCTTGGTCCGGATCTGGAGACCTGGCAATGCGCCGAATGGGGCAATAGGCAGAAGGAAGTTGCTCGCGCAACCATAGCATATCTGGAAGACCCCGCCGTGTTTGACGTCGCAATGCAACTCTTGAGCGCCCGCTGCCAAGAGGTTTTGGGTGAGGATAATGTATGCCTGAATCCGTGACCTCGACTCCATTGGATCCCAGATGCACTCGCCATTGACGCCGGAGTCAATCGTTCGCTGCCGACTTCGCTTTTGGTCGGCCCTGCCTCGGCGTTGAGAAGCAGCGTGTCGGGCAAGGTTATATTCATCACCGACGCACCTCGGGGAATCGGCCAGGCCACCGCTGTTGCATCCCTGTGATTGGTGAAAATGATCGACCCGGTACCTGGCCTCGGCTACTGTGCTCGGTGACCGGGTGCTGGCGCAGGCCGCCTGACGCGAGTGCTGAACTCGCCGGCCGTACCTGAAACGTTCTGGGTAATTGACCGGGCCAGCCCTTCAAAGCAACGCAGATTGTGACGGAATGTTATGTGCCAAAATTCATTCATCGGTCTTCAAGAGAGGTAAATCGATAATGTCATCGCACACTGAAGAGATTGCCCCCGCCCTCGCCATTCCTCATCGGCCCGGCCGCCATTGCGGGAGTTCGGCTATCCGGGACTTGCTCGAGTTCCATGGCACGACACTGACCGAGGCCATGTGTTTTGGGCTAGGCTCGGGGCTAGGCATCACGTACCTGACGCTGCCCGGTACGCCGACACCCTTTCTGGTCCATGTACGCTCGCTGGGATACGAGGAGCGGGTATTTCAGGCGCTTGACGTACCGTTCGCCTGGACAAGTTACGGCTCGGTCGAGGAGGGCGCGCAGGCGCTAGATGGCCTGCTCGACCAGGGGTGCCCGGCCCTGCTGCTGACCGATATTTTTCACCTGCCGTACTTTGCCAGCCGCACGCATTTTCCCGGCCATGCCATCGTGGCCTGGCAGCGCCAACCGACGGATGGTTGCATTCTGGTGACGGATACTGAGCGCCCAGCGCCCATCCCGGTGGCACGTGCCGCCCTAGCGCGTGCACGCTTCGCGGAACTGCCTCCCTTTCTTCATGCTGGCAACTTGTTCGCGCCTCCCGCCATTGATGCCCGGCTTTCGGTCGAGCGGGTGGCGGCAGCTATACGCCATAACGCGCGTTTGCTGCTGGAGGGCGGACACAATACCGGCTTGGCCGCGCTCGATACCTGGCTGGCCGATCTTGGCCGCTGGGAGAGCGAGGGCGATTGGCGCTGGACGACGCGTTTTGCTTATCAAGTTATCGAGCGGCGCGGCACGGGCGGCGGTGGCTTTCGCAAGATGTACGCAGAATTTCTGGAGGAAGCCGCATCGGCTGATCCACGCATCAGCGAGTTGCAGCTGCCGGAACTAATGACAGGTTGTGCCATATGCTGGACAGCGCTGGCGCTGGTGCTGAAAGCAGGCTCCGAGAGCGAATGCTTCCCTACAAAGCAACTCGCTGATGCCCTGCAAGCCTTACGGGTGGCGGAGCGTCGCTATGTCGACGCTGTTCTGACATATTGAGTGAACGCAGTTGCAGTACACATAGAGGAGTAGGCATATCGCATATGAAGCCGGAGCTGGGCCAAACTGCCATGGCCAAAGCATTTTTCGGCTGCCAGCATCTGCTGTTCAACGCCTTCGGTATCGACGTGGTGGCGGTGGCTGACGCCAGGGCGGAGATGACGATGCCGTTTCCGAAACTCTTGCCGACGGCCATAGAGCGTTGCACCGGGGCCGCTGGTGACCCTGCTCGACACGACGTGCGGACTGGCCATTTTCTCCGCGCTCCGCTCTATGCCACCATAGACCTGCGCGTCGATTACCTGCGTGCCATTCCTGCGCGCGGTGGCCGAATGCTTCAGCTGGACAGACAGCGTGGCTTTTGTCTCCGGCCTAGGAGCCTGTCGGGCTTGCCCCCGCGGCGGGATCAAGGTGCTTTTTGACGCGTCGCCGTGCCTTTCAGGCATCTGAGTTGGGTCGCGGCCCCGGGGGACGAATCAGCACGCCTGAGCAGCTGTTTGAACGGCCTCGGGGCGTACTTTTCTACCTTTACGCTGCACGCAGCACATGCAGGCGCTTGATGTTCTAGGCCATGGTCACCAAGCTCCATTCACATTGGGCCTTGGCCAGTCCGCGCATGCTCATCTGCCGCCAACCCATCACCCGCTTGATGATTCCGAAGACCGGCTCGACCGTCTGCTTGCGCAGCTTGTATAGCGGTAAGCGTCCGCCCAACTCACCTTGCGTAAGTTAGGCTGGCACCCACCGATGCGGCAGCAGTTGATCAATCTCACTTGCCCGATGCGTCGGCAGGCGCGTCAGCACATCTTTGAGATAGGCATATGGATCATGCCCATTCATGCGCGCTGACTGGATCAAACTCATGATCGCCGCTGCCCGTTTGCCACTGCGCAGCGAGCCGGCGAATAACCAGTTCGAGCGCCCAAGAGCCCACGGCCGGATCTGATTTTCGACCGGGTTGTTATGTACGCCCTGACAAGGCGTATGAGTTCAGTGGGTGCGAATCCCACCCGGCCACTGTCGCTCCGGCCGGAAGCACTTCGGAGCAGTTCAGGAGGCAACGAATGGGCTGAAGTATCTGAAGAAAAGGC
>NZ_JCBCUR010000025.1:0-68517 GCF_059862305.1 Pseudomonas sp. MF09156 | reverse complement strand
CGATTACATCGAGATGTTTTACAACCCAAAACGACGCCACAGTTTCAACAATCAGCTGTCACCGGTAGAGTTTGAAAAGCGTTACGCAGCGAGCCTTGAGAGTGTCTAGAAAACCCGGGGCGATTCAAACCTTAAAGAGAATGCTCTTAGAGTTACCTTAAGGTCGATCATTAAGATCTTGGGTCTACCTTCGATGTCGTGGTTGTAGAAGTGTGACCGTAGCGGCTCGTTGGTACTCCAGTATGACCAGATTAAAAACCCTCACAAGAACAGGGACAGACCGCTAAGCTAATCGGTCGTTCTGAATTCCTCTACGCCCGTCGCTGGGCTTTTATCAACGTCAAGTCTTTCTGAATGCTTCTTGAGCCATGGTCGATGCCCGTAGTGGGGCCTTGACGGTCGGCCTGTGGGAGCGAACTCAGGGAGCATTCAAAAGGAGTCCACTACTATGCTGGCCAACACCAATAACCAAACTGACCTGCTGCCTATCGTGATTGAGGGGCAGACCTTCAAGCCGAACGAAGATGGAATGTGGAATCTCAACGAGATCGCCAAGACTCTGAATGTTCGGGAACCGGGTCAGTGGCGTAATGCTGTTCAAGCTGCCCTGATCAAAGATGCAAATTTGCATGTCTCCCACGGTAACGGGACCCTTGCAACAGAAGAGGGCGCAATTGCATACGCCATGTGGGTTTCAACCGACTTTTACCTGATGGTCATTCGTGCGTTCATCGCCATGCGTAACAGTGCCGTCCGTGAGCTGCGCCATAAAGATGCCCTTCTGGACGCAAACATGCCCAAGGCTACGACTCTCGACATGAAGGCTCGCGGCGCGGGTCTGACATGGACCGAGGCTTGCCGTGTGGCTGGTATTCAACAGCCTCGACTTGCTCTTGAATTTCTCGCAAAGGGGACGATGTTCGTTCACGTCTGTGACGATTTTGGTAGCCGTACTGGTCAGATCCGACCAAAGCAGCAAGGTTTCTCATCAGGCGCCTTTGTGGCGATCTCATCGGACTTCGGCAACCGTGAAGGCTGGAGGGTCAAACCCCGTGGCCTTGACTGGTTGCGTGCAAATACTGAGACCATCAACGTCGGCGTAGCTGAAGCCAAGGCCGCTCAGGCCAAAGCTAAGAAGGCCGCTCAGGCATCCCGTGTGGATCGCTGGGGCCGTGCATGCAAGGAGGCACAGCTATGAACAGTTCATTCCTCGACCAGCTCAATGCCCTGTGCGTCACCCCCGCGTCCCGCGTGAAGTTGCTGACCCTCCGTGGCATCTGGCGTGATCGACGTGCCCGTAACAGCTTCTATTGCGAGTCATCATGCGGGGTCCATTTGGATTCCCTACTGGCCCACCTCGAAGCCAATCACCCCGGTCTGAGCGCCTTCGTTAAGTCGATCATCGGGTCACCATCGCTCCACATCGACGCGGTACTCCGTGCACGCTTAAAGGTCCCTTTAGGGAAAGCTCAACGCATCATCCATCTACTGTAACGCCGTCCGCCATCGGCACCAAGATCACACCCCGCCAAGTTACAGACCCGTGATCGCACCAACCCAAACCCAGAAGATATTGATCATGTCCTTGAGAGGTCCGTGCGGCTACTCCTTGCCATCTGGTCACGTTGCCTCTATGCGGCAGGGCCATGAATCAATGTCTCGAATTTAGGAGACACCTACCATGCAATTGAACATTCAAAACGTAACGCCCGAAACTGTTGAAGTCCAAGGCCAGAGCGTGACCCGTACCTTCGCTGAAGGCGTGATGCTGTCTGGGCTGATCGCTGGTGCAGGTAAGAATGATTCGGCCCGTGAGGCCATCGTTAAGCAATACCTTGACGCTGGTCTGATCGCTGATGCGTTCCCCGCTGTGGTCCGAGCAGTTCGTGCTCGTGAGGCCCATTCAGCAGCCGAGCGTGAGCGCCAGTTAGCTGAGTCTCGTGCCCATGCTGAGCGCGTTGCTTCCTATGCGACCCCTACGGCCCTTGAGGTCGCCCGTCGCCGTGCCAAGCGTGAGGCCCGCGAAGCTGAATACCGTGCACGTGGTGCTGCTATCCGTGCCGCTAATGGCCGGTCCTCATGGTCCTCGTGGGAATGACTCACGGGCAACCTACTGACTCACACCGTCTTGCCTCCGGTGGCGCTGGCTCTTGTTGGCGTCCCGTTGAACCCCTTCAAGTAAACTTTCAGGAGATACTCAATCATGCCTACTCGTAAACAGAACGCTTTCAAATCCGCCGACCACCGCGAGAACACTGACCGTTACAGCGCACCGACTGCCTATGAGCAGGCCGTGTGGGGCAATGGTGGTAACCTTCAGTTCAACACCCAGGCATCCACAAGCGCCCCATGCAGTGACGGCAGCGTCGCCGCTGAAGGTATCGTTGCGGTCCTTGACGACTTCTTTAATGGTGGCGAATGGCACCAGAACGCCGTTGATGCTATCCCGTGTGAGTTTCGACCTAAGGGCACTGAGCCGACCCCTGTGCAACTGGTCAACATGGTCGACCGCAACGTCGAGTTCGACCCACGTAAGTCGATCTACGACACCTCGACCATTACAAAGGGTGAAGCTGTTGCCGGTGACGTGATCTTTACGGAGCCCACTGATACCGCCGCGTTCTTCTCGCACCGTATGACTCTGTTAGATGCTCATGTGGTGGCAGGTTTCACCAGCAACTCCATCGGCCAAATGCTGGATAAGGCCATGCAGGACTTTGAGAAAGCGTGCGGCTCTACCATCGTGGACATTCTCCTGAAGTCCCCAAGTGTCGAGGTCAAGGAAGTCACCATTGCTGGCACTGGACCACGTGATCGTGCTGAGGATTGGATTGACCAACTAACACTGAGCATCAACCACTCAGTGGGCAACTCCCTGAGTGACTTCGTGCTGCTGATGCACATGACCGAACAGGCAATCCTTGAGCGTGCTGCCCAGCGTGCAGGCGTAGATGATATTGAGGACCTGTTGGGCTGCCGTACCCAGTTCTATTCGGATGGCAACCGTGGCGTCTTCATGCTCCCTAAAGGCTTCGCCTCCCTGTCGTTCCGTGAAGGTAACGACGGTGATGTGTGGTCAATCCTCGCCAGCCGTAACGCCTCGGTACAGGGCTGGGACATCGAAATCACCGGTATCGCTGACGTAATGGCTCAGGCCAAGGTCAAGCTGAAGCTGGCAAACCCAGCGGACCCTACTGAGAAACTTCAGGTCGAGACCGTAGACTTTCCGCTGATCACCCGTGTGGTCGTCAAGCCGTAACACCCGCTGTATCCATGAGGTCCGTAATGTGCCTCATGGGCGAGCTGTTTAGTTGCTATGCTTGGGCATCGACCATGTTACGGCAAGGCCAGCCATGAGTTTTACTCTCTGTTATACCTACAAGGACAAACGGGTGGTTACGAAGATACAAGTCGATCACCTGACCCCATATGCAGCCGTTTGCTTTGCCCTGCTCCAGTCAGGGGCCACCAACGACTCAAGTGGTGGAGGCTGGCCTAAATCCTATGAGGGCATCCTTGAGATTGCCACTCAATACGGTCTCACAAACCTGACGGTTCACCGATCCCTTAACTCTTAGGACAACTTCATGGACACGTTTAGCGCGGCCTACGGGCCTGCGTTGGTGTTCATGTGGCCTTCTGGCTGTATGGGTGCCTCAAGGGCACCTCATGAGGATCTGGCACAAAAATCTGAGTGACCACCTGTAACTACTAACCTGCGCGCTTACCCCCATAGGCCCTCGCATGCTCGCTCAGGCGCACGATAAGGACCCTTGCGGGCAGGTGATAAGGACCTCAGCGTTGGGACAAATGTGCGCCAAAGCTGTTACAAACTGGGGCCCCATGGTGCTACGCTATGGCTCCTAACGTGCCTCATTTGTCGGGTGTAAGGATCGTATCCTTCGCCTCTGGCAGCAGCTCTGGATAGTCCAACGTGTAGTGCAGACCCCGAGATTCCTTACGTTTCATGGCAGACCTGATCATCAGTTCCGCTACTTGAGCAAGGTTCCTCAATTCAATCAGGTCTCTGCTTACGCGATAGTTGCTGTAGAACTCCGTGGATGCCAGGGCCAGTGCCGTGCATCTTTCGCTGTCCCGCACCGGCTTCACCTGCAGCGACGACGGCCAGGGCTTCGCCAGCCGCGAAGATGTCGTTAGGTACTTCGGTCGGTTCGGCACGCCACATGATGAAGGCGACGCCACCTATGGCCGTTTCCGCCTCGGGCGCGGCCAGATCATGGCCCATGCCACAACAGTCTGGCGCTCGAACGCCTGGATGATGACCGTCGATACGCGGGCGATGGGCTATCACTACGATATTGACGACCTCCACGACGCGTCGCCGGGCTGCTCGATCTCAGGCGATTGGTACGAAGTCCTGAGTGATGCGGAGCTGATGTCGGCCATCCAGGAGGTTCGGGACCTGGTGCGTTACACCCCCGTCAGCGTTGAGCTGAATGGCCAGCGCATCACTCGCGACCCTCGCACCGAGCGCTGGGATGCCGAGGACGCGTTCGCCTGGTATCGCGTGAAAGCTGACGGCGCGGTCTCCATCTACAACCAGGGCGTACTGGTACGTCATGACCCTGCGCATTTGTGGGGCGCGGGCGGCCTCATCGTTTCCAAAAAGGCCATTGGCCTGAACGTCTCCCGTACCGAAATCCTGCGCAAGACCTGCCCGGTGTGGAAATCAATTGCCAGACAATTTGGCCATATGGCTGACCAGATGGCGTCCCGTCTTGGTGACCACCGTAAAACCGAGGCTCGCCGTGAAAAATCCGCGCGGGCCTTGCTTTCGGGCGATGCCAACATCGTTCAAATCTACTCTCAGGAAGAGGTCGTCACGCTTCTGCCCGGCAAGCGGCACGTGTCGTTGGAGGACTTTCTGCGCAAATGCCGCAATAGCCACAACAAGAGGCAAGGCGGCAGGTTCGCGGTCGTCGATAACGCCTTCGATGTCCCGAAGGGTGAAGCTATCGCCCGCGAAGGTATCGCTGTGATTGTTCACCCGACCACGCTTGATCGCTTCGGCTGCTACAACGCACAGGATTTTGTCGAGTGTCTCGTTCGGGTCCATGCCAATCTGCGGCACGACGTGGAGCAGAACGGCACACAGTACGGGTGGCTCAACGGCCTCTACGTTCCGGACTTACTCGCGTTTTCAACACTGTGCGACGCGTTCATTGAGCGGACCCATATCGTGACGGAAAAAGATGCGCTCGATCGCGAGACACGGCGCGCCTGGACTGCTTTGCGCTGGTGCCTGCATCACTACGCCGCCCTGTGCAAGGGTGGCCGGCCCGCGTACGGGGGGCAGGTCCGTGAGGGTAAATCGCTGCACATTCTTCTCGGGCAGTCCAACATCGCCGAGGCATGGACCGATGGCAGCAGCTACATCGCCGTCGACGTCACCCTTGTGAAGCGGCTCAAATCGAGTCCACTCAGGACCGCTACCTACATCTTTACCCTCATCGAGCACGAGGTTGCCCACGAGGGCGACAGCCTCGACTGCGGCCACGATGACGCGTTTTATCAGCGCTTCCATGAACTCGCCCTGCAGCACAGCGAGCAACGCCAGCGCTACATGCACATGTGGCTGATGAAGTACACCATGAGTCTGGAGGGTGAAGGGAAGTGTGCGCGCGGGGAGGCCTGGCGCGAACGCTTTCTGGTCGACCGTGCCGGCAGCGGCCGCGAGAAGCGCGGCCTACCGCCGACCATCGAAGATGTCACTAACGATCCGATCGTCGTCGGAGCGATTCCAGGTGAAAACATGGCCTTCATTGACTATCAGAACACGCTTCTTGTCGGTAATAGCACCAGCCCTTCGCCACCCAGCTGGATGGAGGTCCTGACACGTGCAGAGGCTGACCAGAAGCTCGTCGGGGCGCAGCTTCGCGCTGACTCGGCGCAACGTGCCGCAGCGCAGCGCCAGCATGACGAGAATGAGACCGCGTATTGGGCCGAGATCGATGCTTGCGATAAAGCCCGGACCGACGCTGAGAATGCTGCGCGGCAGCGGTATGCGACGTTATTTAATGTCCCGGCCGATGCGGTCGATCCAGACGCACTGTGCTATCTGATGCGGGAGGACCTGAGCGAGGACCAGCTTCATGCCCTGTGGGCTGCAAAGCCCTGGGAGGCTGACGACCAGGAACACTCAGGCTATGACGAATTTGAAGACTGCGACCTCGAATACGCCGACCAGCCCGATGATCCTCAAGGAGCTTCTCGTGGCAGCTCGACGGTGAGCTTCTCTGAAGACCTGCAGACACTGATCCGTCCTGGAGAGACTGCATGGACGCTTGAGCGCAATGCGGCCGCTGCTGGCTTCTTTCGAGTTGGTGACTATCTGAAGTGGCGTGAAGGACCGGATGCCTGATCCGGGGGTGGCTGTAGCAACCGATGGTCGCCCTCAATGCGCCAGAGCCTATCAGCCTGCAAAGCACTGGCCTCTACCAAACACCTCTATACCCAGGGTATAGCGCCATGGACGTCCACTGAGTTCCACGCGCGCGCCCAAAACGAAGCGCCTTCTCTGACGATCTCCTAAACTACCCTGGACTCAACTGTCGCAACCTTGCTCCCCCGCTCAAAAAGCCGGTCATTGTCGAATCCACCTTGTTTGCTGTCTCTCGCGGTCTCCCCGGACATGCTAATGCTCATTCGATGAACACCACGCCAACTCCGGGGGAGGCTGCATGCGCGTGTATCTGTGCGAGAAGCCTTCGCAAGGCAAAGACATTGCCCGCGTTCTGGGTGCCAGGCAACGCGGTAGCGGCTGCTACAACGGTAATGGTGTAGTCGTAACCTGGTGCATTGGTCACCTGATCGAAGCCGCACCACCGGAAGCGTACGGTGAGCAGTACAAGCGCTGGTCCATTGAACAGCTTCCCATTCTTCCCGAGCGCTGGCGCAGCGAGGTCAAGGCCTCGACTGCCGCGCAATTCAAGGTCGTCAAACAGTTGCTCGGCCAGGCCACCGAACTGGTGATTGCCACCGATGCCGATCGCGAAGGCGAGATGATCGCTCGCGAGATTATCGATCTGTGCAGCTACCGTGGTTCCATTCAACGGCTGTGGCTGTCGGCACTGAATGATGCCTCCATTCGCAAGGCACTGGACGCGCTCAAACCTTCGAATGAGACCCTGCCGCTGTATTACTCGGCACTCGCCCGCTCTCGCGCCGATTGGTTGATCGGCATGAACCTCAGCCGGTTGTTCACGGTGCTTGGCCGCCAAGCCGGCTACCAGGGCGTCCTCTCAGTCGGTCGTGTGCAGACGCCCACGCTGCGTCTTGTGGTTGATCGCGACCGCGAGATCGCCCGGTTCGTGTCTGTTCCGTTTTGGTCCGTCGAAGTGCAGCTATCGCACGCCGGCAATTCTTTCACCGCGAACTGGATGCCGCCCGATGCCACCACAGATGCTGCAGGTCGGTGCCTGGACCAACGAACTGCCCAGCAGGCAGTAAGCCAAATCAGCGGCGCTCGCGAGGCGCAGGTGCTGTCGGTGGAAACCGAGCGGGTCCGCGAAGTCGCGCCTCTCCCGTTCGATCTCGGCACTTTGCAGGAAGTCTGCTCGCGCCAATTTGGTCTCGACGTGCAAGAAACACTGGACATCGCACAATCGCTGTACGAGACGCACAAGGCGACCACCTATCCCCGTTCGGACTCCGGCTATCTGCCGGAGAGCATGTTGGCCGAAGTGCCGACAGTGCTCAACGCCATCCTCGCCACTGATCCCAGCCTGCGCCCTTTGATCGACCAACTCGACCGCACCCAATGCTCACGGGCCTGGAACGACGGTAAAGTCACGGCTCACCACGGCATCATTCCCACGCTGGAGCCGACCAACCTTTCTGCCATGTCGGAGAAGGAGCAGGCCGTTTATGGGCTCATCCGTTCGCATTACCTGGCCCAGTTTCTACCTCACCATGAGTTCGACAGAACAGTCGCCACGTTGTCAGCCAGCGGCCAGACACTGCAGGCGACGGGTAAGCAGGTTGCCGTCCTGGGATGGCGCCTGGCGCTAATCAACAGTGGGCCGGACACACCTGACGGTGCGGACGACGAGCCTGCCCAACGCAGCCAGATCCTGCCGCCGCTGTCCAAAGGCACACATTGCCAGGTCGGCTCTGTCGATCTGAAAGCGCTGAAAACACTGCCACCCAAGCCGTTCACGCAGGGTGAGTTGATCAAAGCCATGAAGGGTGTCGCCAAACTGGTGACCGACCCCCGCCTGAAACAGAAACTGAAGGAAACCACGGGCATCGGCACAGAGGCCACCCGGGCAAACATCATCAACGGCCTGCTGGGCCGAAGCTACCTGGTCAAAAAAGGTCGATCCGTCCACGCCTCCGAAGCGGCTTTCACCCTGATCGACGCAGTTCCAGCGGCCATCGCCGACCCGGGCACGACCGCCATTTGGGAACAGGCGTTGGACCTGATCGAAACCGGTCAGTTGACCCTGGACACCTTCATCGAGAAGCAATCGGTCTGGATCACGCAACTCGTGCAACAGTACCGTGACATCACCTTGTCCATCCAGATTCCCGAAGGTCCGGCTTGCCCATTGTGTGGTGCAGCGACGCGGCAGCGCACCGGCAAAACAGGTCCTTTTTGGTCGTGCAACCGTTATCCTGACTGTAAAGGCACCGTAGCAATCGAATCGTCCGGTGGCAAGCGAGCCGCTTCGCGCAAGCGGCGGACCGCTCCCAGAGCTTCCTGACGCCTGCCAGACACGTCCTGCCCCAGCCGCGTTTTCCAGCGGTTGTCAGGCATGGCCCCGCTACCCGCGGGGCATCCCAAGCATGCCCCCGCCTTCTGCAATGGCATGTACCTCTCCAGCGGCTCGTGTCGTCGGGAGGATTGAAGGTGCTTTCCTGCCCGGCCGGATGCACGGCCTGTTGATCGGCACTCTCTACGTCCGGCCCGAAGGGTCTCCTGGCGCCTTGCGCGCGAGATGCCAGGAGACCCTTCGGGGACGACGGTGCTCGCCTCCGGTGCCCGCCGGTGAAACAACGGGCTCCTTTTGTGCGCGGATGTGCGCCGAAAGATATCGACCCCAGCCACGAAACGGGTCGGGTGCGATCTGCTCCAGCGACAGGCGTTGACGACGGCCAGAGTCCCTGCGACAGCCACAGGTGGTATCCCTGTCCCCCGCTGGAGGCGTACTGCCTCCAGCGCCTTGTTCCTCTCTGCATCTTGAACGCCGTCTGCCTGCGACCTGTCCAGAACCGGGTGACTTCGCCACAACCAGAACAGAAGATGGACACATGCACCTTCAACCCCTTCGGTACGGCAGCGTGTGCCGCCACATCAAAGTCATGAACTTGGCCGCCGAACAGGGAGAGTGGCATGTCGCCATAATTAGGCGTCAGCACCGGTAATGAGGACGAAAGCCCCATACCGGTGCCGAACTACGAAACCCTATTTCTGCTACTACGGGAATACCCCGGCACAGCGGACAGGTACCAATGACGGGGGCTCCGGCTAATGCCCAAGGAGTGCCGCCTTTAAGGCATACCGGACGACTACACCCTGGTGCCGTATCGCGTGCACCTCGCTGCAAAGCCATTGGCAACTCAATGGCCGTGCCTTGCGGCCTAGCTCGGACGACACCTGCAACAGGTCTTGCAATAACAGGGGCGCGCAAAAAGCCCATTGTCGGCAGACGCCATGAAGCCGCTTTGCCATTCTGCCACCATCTGTTGCTAACTCCGGTCAGCACCATGCCAGCAGCCACGGTCCTCAGGCTGCGACGTGGAGGTTCCACGTAGACCGATCCAGTCCGTTTCGCATCGTTTTACGCGGACGTGCGCCACACCTAGCGCCGATGCTCTTCATTCCCGCGCAACCCCGCGTTTCTTCATTCGACGCATGGCACTGACCAGTTCAGAACTGCCGTCGTGTCGGCTTACGCGAATTCAATCCACCGCGCCTATGGCGCATCGTCTTCTGGAGGCTCCCATGGCACTGTGCAGCAAATCACGACTATTCGAGTTCGGCGGCCATGGCTGCGTCATCAGCAACGAGGTGATATTCCACCCACGACTCAACACAGGCACTGAATCTCGGCGAACAACTGCGCGAGGCCGCGCCGCAGAACCAGATCGATGAAACATCGTGCCTGCTCAAGCGCTAGACGGTGAGCCTACTTGTCGGCATCTCCGACCTGCATATTCAAGCGATCCTGCGAGCGCACGTTGCGCAGCTTCTGCTTGATACCTCCGAGCTGAGTGCTTCGACTGAAGCGCCTGCATTTATTCACCCACTGGGACCCGATCCCCAGTTGGGGATGGGTTCCGCCTAACCTCTGCTGGAGAAATACCATGTCTCAGACTCCCAATCCTTTCATCCGAGGCTACCAAAACCTGCATGTCGTTCGTACTCTCTGCATCACCTATGAAGACGACAGCCCGCCCGTATGGCGGCAACTTCATCCCAGCCAAGCACACCTTCTGGACGATCAAATCGCGCAGTTTCCCTGCATCCTGTGCAACGACTTCGCGCTGATCACGGAAGGCCAGGAGGTCGGCGACGACCTTGAGGCACAGTGCCAAACCGAAGGAATCGTCCGCTCGGTGGTCCACGCCATCCTCGGCGGCGATGCCGGGCAGCCCATCCACATCGGCGATACCTACGCCGCTGAGGACGCGCGGGAAGTTGTACGGCGCCTGACTTTTGAGACTGGCTTCTACAGCCGATGCTGGGAAATCAGCACGGCGCACATCACCGAAGAAGCGGGTTGCTACCTGACAGAGCTTGCAGACATCGCCACGCCGATCGGCTTTCTGTTCGTCGCTTTCCGGATCCCATACAGCCCGGCGATCGGCGTCAAGGTGATTGCCACGCCCTGGACCGATGCCAACCTGCAGTACGTCGAAGGCATCACCGCCGAGCAGTTGCGGCAGGAACAATGCGACAAAGGCATGCCGGAGTCGCTGGTGAATGTTCTTCTTCTGGCCGCACTGGCTGATGTCCGCATCCTGATCTTCGACGCCGACGCACCGGTACTTGACGGCTTGCCGTTGTACGAAGAATGACCCTTACCACGACATACCTTCTAGCCCCTCAACCGAGGGGCTTTTTTCTGCTCGGATGAAACGACAAATGCGGGGCACACCGGTTGCCGATTGACGCGGGCCTACCGCCGTGTGGCGATGTCATTCTGCGCACAGGTTTGCTGGCGTAGCCGGCACCATCCCAGGTAGTCGAGACCTTCAAGACTTCGGTGCGGTTTTGCGCGCTGGTCACTGTGCTCCCTGATGCACGCAGCATCTATTTACCCACCCCCCAAGGGATACCCTCCCTTGCGGGCAGGAGTCCCTTGTTTTCCTCAAAGGAGTCTCCCTATGGATCACTCATCCATTCGCACGCAGATACCAGAGCTGGTGTCGGCCCATGTTCCGCGCAATGTTCGCAGCTTCAAGTTCCGCATCTACGAAGACCTTCCGCAGGAACTCTCGCTCGGCGTCCGTATGGACCCGCAGCCCTTCGAGGGCAAAATTGTCGCCAAGACCGATCAGGTCATTGTGGTCAAGATCGGTCGTGCCGAATTCGCCGTACTGGATCGCCAGCAGGTGAGCCAGGAACCCGACGAAGGCACCAAGGTACAAGTCCAACCCTATGTTCGTCGTCGCTTCGACGGTCTTCGCGCGGATACGCCCGAAGAGCGCACAGAAGTGGCCTCAGACGGCACTCCATACACGGTGAAGACACACATTCTCGGATCAGCACCGGCCAAGTTGCCGGCTCCTGAACTGCGTTGCCCGGAGTTGCAGGAACTCGTTCATCAACTGGAGCAACTGCCCGCTCCCGATGGTTTCCGGCGCATCACCCACCTCCTGGTGGATGCCAAGGCCAGGGATTTCACCTGGGTCGACCCGTTGCCCAACAACATCATCGAGACGCCACCCGCGATCAGCTTCACGGTCTCCACGGAGAAATTCCAGGGCCGCGTCACGGTGCTCTATGACCGTGCCGGCGACCATTACGCCGTGGAGTTGCGCCACGCTGATGAACTCATCCAGCGCGTGGACGAGGTGTACTTCGACATGCTCGGCGAAACGCTGGAACACCTGATCGACGACGGGCATTGGCGGCAGATCCAGGTGGAAATCCTGTCGGACGGGCGCAAGCCGATCCGGCATTGATCAGTCGCCCAACACCACTCCTTACCTGTCCAGCTTCCTGCCTTCCTGGTGGGAAGCATTTTCCTCAAGCAATGGAGATCACCATGTTGCGATTCAAAGGTACAAATTTGCGTCCCGTGCTGGCCGAGGCTATCGCTCACAAGAGCCGCCTCATCCTCGCCAAGGATCATGGGGTGTATTTCCTGGCCGAGTTCGGCGAGCGTACACCTGAAGGGCAGCAAAAACTGCTGGCCTACGCCGTCGGCTGCAATCCCGACATTGATCCGTTCGATGACTGGTGGGAACTCGCCCGCACCGAGCTTGGCGGGGATGACTTCGGGGAGTTTCTTGATCCCCACGATACTGTCTTCACCCGCATCCTCAACAGTGAAGACGATCTTGAATTGTCGGCCACGCCGACACAGCTTTCGCTGCAAGCCGTTGCGTCCAAGCCTGGTAAAGGCTAGCTCACCACCTGATCACAAGGCCTCCATCCGGGGGCCTTTTTCTGAACAACGGCCATGTGACCGCATGCCTGTCTCTCGTTCCTTTCACAAGGAGTTCCCTCTGCCGTCGGTGCCTGTCGGCACACCAGCCTGGAGACAGCTCACATACGCGACCCATTCAAGATTGACCAACCCACCTGTATCAGTTTCAGCGGCGGTCGCACCAGCGCCTACATGCTGTGGCGAGTGCTGCAAGCCAATGCGGGCCTGCCTGCGGATACCGTAGTCTGCTTCGCCAACACCGGCAAGGAAGTGGAGGCCACGCTGCGTTTCGTACGCGAGTGCAGCGTACGGTGGCAGGTGCCGATCCAATGGCTCGAATATCGCGATGCGTTGCCCGGCTTCGCGGTGGTCAATTTCGCAAACGCCAGCCGGCAAGGCGAACCCTTCGAGGCGCTAATCCGCAAGCGCCAGCACCTGCCCAACCCGGTAGCTCTGGGTTGCACCACCTCCCTGAAAATCCGTGCAATGCACAAGTTCGTAAGCAGTTTGGGTTGGACCGATTGGGATCAGTTCATCGGCATCCGGGCTGACGAGCAGCGCCGCGTGGCGAAGATCAGGACGCGCGGTCATTCCACAGAGTCCAGCAGAGAGACGATGTGCATGCCGTTGGCCGAGGCTGGCGTGAGCATGCGCGAGGTGACCGCCTTCTGGTAGGCCCAGCCCTTCGATCTGGAATTGCTGACCGTGAACGGCCGCACGCTCGAAGGCAACTGCGACCTGTGCTTCTCAAGCCACAGGGACAGCGGCTGGCACTGTTCAAGGCCAAACCGGGGTCCGCCGTCTGGTGGATACGTATGGAGTCTTTGAGTCTTGCCAGCAAACCCAGCGGCGCCCGCTTTCGCAACGATGGCCCGACCTATGCCGACCTGGCCCGATTCGCCGCCCACCAGCGCGACATGTTCGATTCCGACGAAGCGTCCATCGCCTGTTTTTGTGGTGACTGAACAATGGGGATGCGCGCCAGTACCGATTTCCGGTAGCGGGCACATCCCACGGGTGCCACGTTTCAGCCATGTTCCGCTGACGTTGTCAGCAACATGCCCAGGTGGTCACGATCTTCAAGACTACGGCGCGGTTCCGTCCGCGTTGATCAATCCAGTTCGCACTCGGCATCCCAGATGCGAACGCCCATCGAGTCTTCGATGGTGATGCCAGTCTAGTTGTACCGGATCCCAGGATCCATCAACCCACGCGGGGGTTACACACCTCCCGTCCAGGTCGGTGTGTCTCCGCACTCTTGTCCTGCAAGTCTGGAGATTCACCATGACCACTTCATCCGAAAAAACCTTTTTCGATCTTCACATCACCGGCCTCGGTTATCTCAATCGCGTTCGCGAAGTGAAGCCAAAGAAAGGTGATCCGTTCCTGGCCTGCGATATCGCAGCGCTCAATGGTCCGAGCGACGACGTCTCGTACGTGCGTTTTGATACGCGCGTATCGGGCTCGGAAGCACAACACCTGGTTCGTCGCTGCATCGAGGCCGTCGAGGCGGAGAAGAAAGTGATGATCGGGTTCCGACTCAGCGACCTGTGGGCTGATACGTTCACCTACACCAAAGGTAAACGTGCAGGCGAACAGGGAGTGAGCCTCAAGGCCCGTCTGCTGTTCATCAGTTGGATCAAGGTCGACAGTGCTTTGGTTTACAAGGCCGAGCCGAAATCGACCAAGGCCGATGAAAGCGAATCGCAAGCCCCTGCGGCTTCCGAATCGCCTGTCAGCCAGGAAGCACCCGCTTCGGAAACCTCCGAGCCTGTTGCAGAACCTGTCGACGAAGCCACCGATGCACAAACACCGGCACTGGCCGAGTCGTTCTGATCCGTAACGCCGGGGTGGTCCTTCGATTCAACCCTCGTGCGGTTGATATCGGGCCAACATAAGCCCCGGCCTTCCTTCATTGCCTATTGGGTTATTACGCCATTGGCGTATCCATCCGCATCGGTACGACCGACATGCAGATGGGCTTCTTCCTGCCAAGTTTCGTCCAGCCCCTGCATCGCGGGGCTTTTTGTCCTATGCACTCGTGCTCGCCTGGCTCCTAGCCAGTCGTTGTCGGCTGCTCAATTTTCAAGGAGTTTGTCATGCAACTTGCCTCTCGTTTTGCATCACGTTCCCCCGTGCTACGTACTGATCATCCGCTGTCCGATGACCAGATCCGCGCAGTCGCCCCTTCCATCTTCGCGGAAAACCCGCATGAAAGCCGTTCCGAGCGGTACAGCTACATACCGACCTGCGCTGTACTGGCGAAACTACGCGATGAAGGGTTCGAGCCCTTCATGGTATGCCAGACCCGCGTGCGTCACGAAGACCGTCGTGAATTCACCAAGCACATGCTCCGGCTTCGTCATGCGAGCCAGATCAATGGCAAAGAGGCCAATGAAATTATCTTGCTCAATAGTCACGACGGTACGAGCAGCTATCAGATGCTGGCGGGCATGTTCCGCTTTGTCTGCCAAAACGGTCTGGTGTGCGGCAACATCGTCGGTGACGTCCGTGTGCCTCACAAGGGCAACGTGACGGAACATGTCATCGAGGGCGCCTATGAAGTCCTGCGTGGCTTCGACCAAGTACAGGACTCCCACGAAGCCATGCGAGCTATCATGCTCGACGATGGCGAAGCAGAGGTCTTTGCGCGCTCGGCACTGATGCTCAAGTACGACAGCCCGGACAAGGTGCTGCCGATCACTGAAAGCCAGGTGTTGGCGACACGCCGGTTCGATGACCAACGCACGGATCTGTGGTCGGTGTTTAACCGAGTACAGGAAAATCTGGTCAAAGGAGGTCTGTCTAGTCGGACCGCCAACGGTCGCCATCAACGCACACGCCCTGTGCAAGGCATCGACCAGAACGTGCGCCTCAATCGGGCGTTGTGGTTGCTGGCCGAAGGTTTGCGACAGCTCAAAGCTTGACCGCTCGCTGACTTTGCCCACTCCGGGCAGAGTCTGCGATTCTCACACATTGCTCCTGCCAGAGCGCTCTTCAATCCCCAAGGGACTGTACTGGCCTCACGGGCTGGTGCCGTCCCTGCTTCTTCGTAAGGACATCACCATGCCCCATGCATCCGCCATCCAACCGCTACTGCGCATCCACGGACCGACTTCTTTTATCCCAAAGGAGCTTTACCATGAACCTTCGATACCTCCCACATCTGCGCTCCGCGCAGCCCTTCTCCGCCCAAGGAGCACCGTGCCATCAGTGGTGATTTAGCGTTGGTGGTTATCACTGACGAGCAACGCAGTCTCACGACCATTCAATTACTCGTCGAGGCAGTTGCCCCCTGAAGGCCGAGATTGTCGGTTTATCCACCTGTTGGGGCCCATCCCCCCAAGGGTGCTGTGGTCCTCAACAAGGAGACTTCCATGGCACATTCATCCAGATATCACCGCCACCACTCCAAGCTGTTGTTTCCGGTTGGCGCGTTGATCTTCAGCAAGGGCGTCGATCGCCTGATGCGTGAAGGTCGCCTTGATCCAATGCCGTTCTTTCAACGTCATGCGCGTGGTGACTGGGGCCAGGTTTCCGACGAGACCTGGTACGCCAACAACGCCGCGCTGAAGATCGACGGGCAGCTCAATTCATTCTACGTGGTCACCCGTGAAATCAGCCTTAGCATCATGTCCGAGGCCGACCGCAGTGCCACCATGATCCGACTACCGTCGGAACGCTGAGGCCGTTCTTGCCATTATCTACCGACTTCCGGTCGCCAGTACCGGTCAGTCACTTTTTTCACCGCCCGGGGGCCTAACTCGGCCCCTGTCCCCCTTGGCCTAAGGCAGAGTTTCCGAGCGAGGCCAAAGGCATGATTAATCTGGTGACTCGGCGAATCCTATTGTTTGCTGATACACCGGCCTTGTGAGGCGATGGTGTCGGTTCCACGCTCCAGAGAATCGACCGATGCCAGCATTCAGCCAAAATCACCCCAGCAAGGTCTTACTCTGCCTGCTGATGACAGCCGCTCTGGCCAGTTGCACGACGGCATCCGCTCCGACTCCACCCACTCCGGTTAAACCCGCAGAGAAAGGTCCCAGCGCGTCCGCGCGCGGGATGCCGGAGTTCATCTCAGTGGTGCGTTATGGCAGGTACACCCTGGTCGAGTTGGCTCCGGTATTAGCGCAACAGGACCTATTGTTTCAGGTCGTCGACGTGACCGTTCCCGACACACGCACAGCCACCGTTGGGGGCGCCCTGCGTCATGTCCTGCTCCGTTCTGGCTACCAGTTGTGTTCCAGCAGTGATATCGCAGCGCTGAATGTGCTCCCGCTACCGGCTTCGCACTACCGACTGGGCCCGCTGTTGTTGCGTGATGCCCTGCTCACGCTGGCCGGTCCTGCCTGGGATCTGGAGGTCGACGACGGCGCACGCCGGATCTGCTTCACACGCGCAGTGCAGCCCACCACCGATGGTGCACTTTCCCAATCCGGACCGGTCGCCCCTGTCGACATAGCGCGGCCTCCATTGAAAACGGAGGCCAGACCATGAGGGAATTTCAATCCACCCCAGGCGACTCCCGCAGCATGCTGTTGCGTGCGGCCAGCATCGCATGGCTGATCCTGATTAGCGCAGCCACGATCGTCAACCACGTCTCGCTGTCGAGTCTGGCCACCCAGACCAGCGCCAGCGCTCAGGGCAGCCAGGTTGTTACCTTGGAAGCCCGGCTGACTGATCTGAGCCAGCGCCTCGACGTTCTGCAGAAACGGCCTGTTACCTTGACCCAAGCCCGTTATGATACTGATAGCAAAACACTTGAGCAACGAATGACCGCCATCGAAATCGGACTCGAGCAGCGTCTGACAGCAGCCAGCCTGTCTTCTCTGGAAACACGCATCGACCAGTTGACCGCCCGTCTGGATAAACCCAACCAGACGACTCCAGTACCGGTGCGCACCCGTGTGACACCCCCGACAAAACCGACCCAAGCAGCGGGCCTACCTTTTACGGTTATGGGGATCGAGCTTCGCGGCGGCGAACGATTTCTGTCGATCCTGCCAACCGGCAATGCCGCCTTTTCCGAGATGCGCGTCCTGCGTCCCGGTGAAACTGACAGCGGCTGGCGCCTGCAAGCCATCGATGGCCAGGCCGCCGTGTTTCAGCGCGAGAACGGTGGCCAGATGCATCGTTTGACGCTGCCGTAGGAGCTCGGAATGAACAACACTCTCGTCTTCCGCGCGTTAACGCTGAGCCTGGCCGTCTCCTTTCTCTCTCCGGCAATCGCACAGAACGCTCGCACGATCGCCTCTACCGTCTCGCCCAGCGAGGAACAAACAACGACCTCACGCGTCAGCGACGAACAACAGGCCCGTGACTGGGGATTGCACACAGAGGAATGGGCTCGCTATCGCCAATTGATGCAGGGACCGCTGGGCATCTTTTCGCCCAACCTCGACCCATTGACCGCACTCGGCATCGAAGCGCGCTCCGAGGAAGAAGGCGACCGCTATGCCGAGTTGCAGGTTCAGGTTGAAGCCCGCCGCGTCGAAAAGACGCTGGCATACCAGCGGGCCTACGACGCCGCCTGGCAACGCCTGCACCCGGGCATGCAGCGTGTCATCCTGCCCAGCCAAACTCCTGGCAACTCCTCCACCACCGCCAACAGCACCGACCGCATCGCCGTGTTCATCAAGGACGGCTGCGCGCCATGTGGCCTGGCGGTTCAGCAGTTGCAGGTATCCGATGTCGGCTTCGACCTCTACATGGTTGGCAGCCGCGCCAACGACGCGCTCATTCGCGACTGGGCGAAGCGAGCCAGCATCAATCCAGATCGCGTACGCACCGGTTCAATCACGCTCAACCACGATGCCGGTCGCTGGCTGTCTTTGGGCCTGTCGGGGGACCTGCCCGCCGTTGTGCGGCAGGTCAATGGCCAATGGCAACGGCAGTGACCCGCTGGCGTCATCGGCTCGTGGTACTGGGGTGGATGGCCATCATCGCCCCCGCCGGCGCGCAGGAAGTGCCGCCTCCGGCGTACCAGATCGCCGCGCACCGGGCTGGCATTCCTTCTGCAGTGCTGTATGCAGTGGCGTTGCAGGAGAGCGGGCTGCAACGCGATGGCCGGCTGGTGCCGTGGCCCTGGACCCTGAATGTGGCGGGCGCGCCGCACCGTTTCAGCTCCCGCGCCAAAGCCTGTGCGGGTCTGCAAAAGGCGCTGCGGGAGGTTCCCCCCACACGGATCGACGCCGGCCTCGGCCAGGTCAATCTGGGTTATCAGAAGCACCGCTACCCGCAGCCCTGCGATCTGCTCGACCCGTATCGCAACCTCGCTATCGCAGCGGAAATTCTGCGCGAACAGCACACCGACGGCGAGGACTGGCTGCTCGCCATTGGACGCTATCACCGTCCGGCAGGAGGGGTAGCGGCCGCCCGCTACCGCTCGAGTGTGCACAAGCACCTGCAGCGCGTGCTCGGCGGCGCCCTCGCTGAATACTCCCTCAGGAGAAAACCACTATGAAGCTCCATTCTCCTCTGCGAATCGCCGCCCCATCGCTGTTCGGCCTGCTATGCCTGGCCACCGAGGGAGCGCTCGCAGACGCCCCCTCGTTGATCGTGGTCGAAGACCGTGGCGGTGTTTCGGCATTGTCCTACTACCAATCACTGAATCTGCGACCACGCCAGGACCCGCCGTTGGCCCCTGCCCGCTCCGCATCTCTTTCGTCACAGCAACGTTTCAGCGAAACAGACATGCTGCCGGTTCATTCCGGACGCCTGTCGCCGGGGGAGGAACCGCGCAGGGTTATCCAGGCCCCCGGGCTGCGGCCAATGTTTCTGGTCGGCGATGACGACCACTCGCGCCAATGGTTACGCGAGCGTGCAGCAATCCTGGGCGAATTGAAGGCGGTCGGTCTGGTCGTCAACGTGGCATCTGCCGACGCCCTTGCCACCTTGCGCGGGCTGGCCCCGGGCCTGACACTGTCTCCGGTATCGGGCGACGATCTCGCAGAACGTCTGGGGTTGCGCCATTACCCCGTGCTGGTCACTGCCACCGGCATTGAGCAGTGAGCCGCTCGCCATGGCCCAGTCTCATGCGGTGGAAGTCCTGCTACGGCCAGCGGTGGAGTTGTACACGGTGGCCGTCTGCGCCGCCGCCGCGCTGCTGTGCCTGG
Source organism: Pseudomonas sp. MF09156 (assembly GCF_059862305.1). Classification (NCBI taxonomy): domain Bacteria; kingdom Pseudomonadati; phylum Pseudomonadota; class Gammaproteobacteria; order Pseudomonadales; family Pseudomonadaceae; genus Pseudomonas; species Pseudomonas sp. MF09156. The sequence continues at coordinate 48,782 of NZ_JCBCUR010000025.1, read as the reverse complement.
TGGCGCCATGGTCACTCGCGTTAAATCCACTGCTGGGCCTGGGATCAGCCCTGGCGTTCCTGGTGTTTGGCATTCTTCGACTCCGTGAGGCACGGTTCATCCTGCGCTATCGGCGCAACATCCGCCGTCTGCCGAAGTACGTGATGACCAGCCGCGCGGTGCCGGTCAGTCAGCAGCGCCTGTTCATCGGTCGGGGGTTTCGCTGGGATCAACGGCACACGCATCGGCTGATGCAAACGTACCGCCCCGAGTTTCGTCGCTATGTGGAACCCACGGCTGCCTACCGCATCGCCCGCTGCCTGGAAGAGCGGCTGGAATTCGCACCCTTTCCACTCTCAAAGATTGCCCGACTGACGGCCTGGGACAGCCCATTTAATCCGGCGCGGCCGCTACCTCCAGTCGGTGGTATGCCGCGCCTACATGGCATTGAACCGCATGAGGTGGACGTCACGCTGCCGCTGGGGGAACGGGTTGGGCATTCACTCGTCCTGGGCACCACGCGGGTGGGCAAAACAAGACTCGCCGAGCTGTTCATCACTCAGGACATCCGGCGGCGTAACGCAGTTGGCGAGCACGAAGTGGTCATCGTCTTCGACCCCAAGGGCGATGCGGACCTGCTCAAGCGCATGTATGTCGAGGCCCAACGCGCCGGACGCGAAGGCGAGTTCTATGTTTTTCACCTCGGCTGGCCAGATATTTCCGCCCGTTACAACGCCGTGGGCCGGTTTGGTCGCATCAGCGAGGTGGCCACACGCATTGCCGGCCAACTCTCCGGCGAGGGCAATTCCGCGGCGTTTCGCGAGTTCGCCTGGCGCTTCGTCAACATCATCGCCCGTGCACTCGTCGAGCTGGGGCAGCGGCCCGACTACCTGCTGATCCAGCGGCATGTGGTGAACATCGATGCCTTGTTTATCGAATACGCCCAGCACTACTTCGCGAGCAACGAGCCGAAGGCCTGGGAAGTCATCGTGCAGATCGAGGCCAGGCTCAACGACAAGAACATTCCCCGCAACATGATCGGCCGCGAGAAGCGCGTCATTGCGCTCGAACAATACCTGTCACAGGTCAGGGTCTACGATCCGGTGCTGGACGGGCTCAGGTCTGCGGTACGCTATGACCGCACCTACTTCGACAAGATCGTCGCCTCGTTGCTGCCCCTGCTGGAAAAACTCACGACCGGCAAGATTTCTCAGTTGCTGGCCCCAGACTATGCCGATCTGGCCGACCCGCGGCCCATTTTCGACTGGATGCAGATTATCCGGAAGAAGGCCGTGGTGTATGTGGGCCTGGATGCGCTCTCGGATGCCGAGGTTTCAGCCGCCGTGGGCAACAGCATGTTCAGCGACTTGGTGTCGGTCGCTGGACACATCTACAAGTTCGGTATTGACGATGGTCTACCCGGCACGGCGTCTGGGGTCAAAGTACCGATCAACGTGCACGCCGACGAGTTCAACGAACTGATGGGTGATGAGTTCATCCCCATGGTCAACAAAGGCGGCGGTGCCGGTCTCCAGGTCACCGCCTACACGCAAACGCTCAGTGACATTGAAGCGCGTATTGGCAACCGCGCCAAAGCCGGTCAAGTGGTCGGTAACTTCAACAATCTGTTTATGTTGAGGGTGCGGGAAACTGCGACCGCCGAATTACTCACGAAACAACTGCCGAAGGTTGAGGTGTACACCACCTCACTGATGAGCGGCGCCACCGACAGCTCCGACATTCACGGCAAGACCGATTTTACCAGCAACACCCAGGACCGCATCACGACGACGAGTGTGCCCCTGATCGAACCCGCCCATGTTGTCGGCCTGCCCAAGGGGCAGTGCTTTGCACTGATCGAAGGCGGCAACCTCTGGAAGATTCGCATGCCGCTGCCGGCACCCGACCCTGACGAAGTGATGCCTAGGGACCTGCAGCAGCTTGCTGGGTACATGCGCCAACACTACGTCGAGGCGGGTGACTGGTGGGACAGCAAAGCACTACCGGGCCTGCAGGATGCCCCTCTGCCTGATGACCTGCTTGACGGGTTCCGGCATATGGCGACCGCCGAAGTGGATGCTGAAGAGGCGCAACCGTGAGTGACCCGGCCAACACAGCGCAGCGCCAGCAGACCCAACAGCAGGGTTTGATCACCGGCATCATCACGCTGCCATTCCGGTTTGTGGCCGTGCTGTTGGGGTCTTTGTTTCTGTCCATCGTGATCGAATGTGTGGGTATGCACCTGTTCTGGGCCGATCAAGGCTGGCGGCACGCGCAAGGCATGCTGGACTACGAACTGACGCAACTCTCACAACACTTCACACGCAGCGCCGTGGTGCAGGAACCGGGACAAACGGCGTCCTGGTTGGTAGAAACGGCTTACCAATGGGTGTTCGTCAAAAGCGGGCTCATTGACTGGATGCGCGACGCATCGGCCAAAGCCAGTTCACCCAGCCAGGGAGCGGGTCGGGATTTCCGTTTTTATCTGAGTAAGGTTTATGTGTACCTGGAGAACGATCTGATCGCCAGTGCGTACACGCTACTGGTGTTCCTCGTCCGGCTGCTGGTGCTGGTACTGACCATCCCACTATTCCTGATGGCAGCTTTCGTCGGACTGGTCGATGGCCTGGTGCGGCGGGACATCAGGCGCTTTGGTGCGGGCCGTGAGTCAGGCTTTGTCTACCACCGGGCAAAGGCCAGTCTGATGCCTCTCGCCGTCATGCCTTGGGTCCTTTACCTGACCCTGCCCGTCAGCGCACACCCGCTTCTTATCTTGCTTCCCTGCGCAATTCTGTTAGGTGCCGCAACAGACCTCGCAGCAGGCAGCTTCAAAAAATACCTATAAGTGCTGACCGGTATTTCAGGCCAGTAATGCCTGCGCCGCCTCCATTTGCTCGTGCTCAAACGCTGGCGCAAAATCGTCCAACTCGCTCGCTTGCAACCCCACCACTGCACTGAGCGCAATCTGCCGCCAGTCCAGCACGGCGTCATACACTTCTGCCAGCACGGCCAACGCATCCTCCCGACTCAACGAAAAATAGGTGCTCCGCGCCAGCAGCATCTCAAGATCGGTGATCGGTCCATCCTCCTCCGACAGCCAGGTTTTCGACTCTCGCTCTTTGTCCGGGAAGGGATTGACGTCGAATGCCGGTGCCAGCCGCCAGAGCCCCTTTTCCACATGAAGAAAGCCATGGTTCTGCAGGTGGTCATCCACATTGGTGATCAGTAGGTTAAAAACCAGTCGCCGCCACAGCTGCTGCACATCTGCGGTCGGTGCATACCCCACGGAACGGATAGCATCGGCAATTTCGGTATAGCTTCGATCCTCTTCGCGCGACGCCTGCAGCAAAGACGCGGCGGACTGGTATGGAATACGCCCATCAGCACTATCGCGATCGAAACGACGGATGATAGCGACCGGTACGCCGTCCAACTCTATGATACGGGCCGGCGCGGCATTGATACCTGCTTGTTTTGCCAAGCATAAGGCCAGCACTTCGCCGCGCGTCACGCTACGGGTGTCGCCCACGCTTGGGAATTTTCCAATGGCGAGTGCGCCATCCTCATCGACCACCGTGCTCTTGGGGCGCATCCCGCCGAGCGATGTGCCTTTGCCCTGAAGGTAACGCAAATCTTCAGTGCTTTCCTGACCTTTCTCAACTGCCCGGCTGGCCTGGTAGATGCGCTGCAATTCCAGCAGTGGCGGTGTAGCGCGCCGTCCATCTTCAATCGTCCGGCAATAATGTCCGTTCTGATCGCGCAGTCTCAGCGCGCCGATCCGGCTGAAATCGTCAACCGCCAGCAGGTAGTCCATCTCTGTCAGCGACGCGAGCGATGGATTACCCTTACGACGCTTGGCATGGTCACGTGCGATGACCCGGCGTCCCCAAGCGTCCGGTGTCGTATCGGCAATGGCGAAATGAAAGACCGAATCGTGAGCTGAGGGAGCTCTACGTGGCTGATAACCCGAGATCAGGCTGAGATCGGCAGAAACATTGAACCCCTCCTGATTCCCCAACCATCCCTGCTCATAGGCAAAGGTGGTGTTCTCACGGCGTCCCTGCTTGACGTAAATAAGAGTGCCAACAGGTATTCCCGCCTTACCAAGACAGACCTGGACTTGCTGGCGAACTGAAGTAACCGATTTCATAATGCCCCCGATGCCGGCGGTTTACTGCGTACACGTTTAGGCAATTGTTCATCCATCAGCGTCAACCCGATGTCGTCGTGCGCCGTATCCAGCAGGTTGGCCAGCGCCTGTACCTCACCGAACACGTGCAAGGCGCGGGCGAAGAAATGAATAGGCACCCGCATATCCCCTTTCTCCATGCGCCGAACAGTGGACACAGAAGCTCCCATTCGCTCTGCAAGCGAGGCCTGTGAAATCCGTCGACGCCTGCGTGCAAGCTCAATGTCGCTGCCGAGCTTGCGGAGCGCCCGCTCGACGGGCAACGGCAATGGTGTACTCATTTATCATCCTCATAGGAACGCTTAAGGCTATTATCAGTTCCCATGAGAACAATTACCTCACGCCTTGTTACTGTTGTCAATAAACATCCCACGGGAGCGCTAATAAGCGATTAGCACTCCAATCAGAATGCTAAAGTGAAATTTGACAAGATATCCGCCCTGAGCGTCCACGATTTCGATACGCAGAGACACAGATGAAGAGATAGCTGTTCTGCGATGAAACAATCGCCCCTGCCACTCTCTTCAGAATGCACAACGCAACACCACCAAAAAAATGTTGTAAGGAAAGTGGTGAGGAGTAACTCCCCATTGTTTGCGGCTTTCCACCAGCTATCCCCGCAGCATCGAGCCATTCGAGTCCATCGGAAATGGCGCAATGGCAAGGTTTCACAATTCGGCTTACGCATGGCGACGTCCTGTCGTAGCGTTGCTGCTCACCAGTATCTTCATCACACAGCTCGCCGCCGCAGCTGACGATGGGTATGAGCGTGAACACCTGGCGGCCGTCGCCCGCCAGCTCGACCTGCTTGACCGTCTGGCCAAACAATCCGCCAGCACCGCCCCCGAGTCACGCTCCCGCTATCACTTCGACTATCGGCGTCTGGATGCCGACCTGCAGCGCATGCGGTCGGGCATCAACGACTACCTGACGCCTCAGCGTGCACAGCCACGCGATCCCTCTGCACTGCTTGGCGATTACCGCCAGGACGCCAAACAGGAGGATGACCGATGAACGCCAACCAGCTTGCCGCCTTTCAGGCCAATGCAGGCTTCACCCCCTCTGCTGTCGCCGGCGTACTGCTCGGCGCCGTGTTCGCAACCCTGCTGCTGTGGGGCGTATGGGCCCTGCGCACAGCCTATGTCGGCTGGTCGGAACAGCGGATTTCCCAGCGTCAGTTCGTCGGCGTTGCGGTGAGGTTTATCGCGATGTACGTGGTGCTGACTTTTTTCCTGCTCTCCTAACGCAAAGGCTCACATCATGAACCTGCTCTCGTATCGCTTGCATTCGGCACGTATGGCCGTCCTGACCTCGGCATCCACACTCGCCATGCTGCCGACGTTTGTCCGGGCCGACCTCCCAACCCTGGAAGATCCGTCGAGGGGCACCGGCTCCGGCATCATGGAGACGCTGCGCAATTACGGTTACGACATCGTGATGCTCGTTGCCTTGCTGGTGGTCGCCTCGATGTTTGTCGGTGTCTGCTACCACGCCTACGGTACCTATGCGGAAATCCACACGGGCCGCAAAACCTGGGGGCAATTCGGCCTGACGGTGGCCGTGGGCGCCGTCCTGCTGGTCGTTGGTGTCTGGCTGCTCACTGAAGCCACCGGCGTGCTCTAGGAGTCATGCCATGAGCACGCATCAGGACATTCGGCCTGACGGGACGGTGGTGTTTCTTCCACACCGTCTCAACCGTCACCCCGTGGTCGTCCGCGGCCTTACCGCGGATGAGCTGTGGATCTGCGCCGGGCTGTCGGCGGCAGGCAGCCTGGTGGTTGGCGTGCCGCTGGCCTTTGTATTTTCGACGATCGCCATCGTGCCCACGGCCATCATGCTGGGCATCGCTGCCGGGGTGTTTGCAGGTGGAGGCATGCTGCGTCGCCAGAAACGTGGCAGACCCGATACCTGGCTGTATCGCCAACTGCAGTGGCGTATTGCACAGCGTCATCCAGCCTTAGCGTCTTTTGTGGGCGCGCACGCGTTAGTGATCCGATCGGGTTACTGGAGCACGCGCAGGAGCAAGGCAGCGTGAGCCGGTTCAAGAACGAAATCACTCACCTCCAGTCGCACATCAAGACCTTGCGGCTGGGGCTTGGCGCACTACTTGTTATCGCCTTGGTGATGGGCGGCGGCTGGTGGAGCGCACCGCGTGACCTGACCGTGCACGTCCCGCCCGACCTGCGCTCCGGCAGTACCCGGAAATGGTGGGAAGTGCCACCCGAAAGCGTCTACGCCTTCTCGTTCTACATCTGGCAGCAACTCCAGCGCTGGCCCACCAACGGTGACGAAGACTATGCGCGCAACATTCATGTACTGGCGCCCTACTTCACCCCCGCCTGCCAGACCTTTCTGCGCAATGACTATGAATACCGCCGTACGGCAGGTGAGTTACGCCAGCGGGTACGAGGCATTTATGAAATTCCGGGGCGTGGCTACGGCGAGAACCCGGCCCAGCGGGTGAAAGTCGTCTCCGACCGCGATTGGATCGTCACGCTTGATGTGACGGCGGATGAGTACTACGGCGCCGAGCAGGTCAAACGAGCGCTGGTTCGTTACCCGCTCAAGGTCGTACGGGTGGACGTCGACCCCGAGCGCAACCCGTTCGGCCTGGCCCTGGACTGCTACAGCGGCGCGCCGCAACGCATCATCAGCCCCGACCCCGTCACACCTGCCAGCACCACGCCGGGCGGGCTGGGTGGCGCTATGGGAGAGACGCCATGAAACACCTGCTCTGTGCCTTCAGCCTGCTGCTCACCGTTGTGCTGTCGCCGACAGTCCACGCCGTGGAGATCCTTCGCTGGGAGCGCCTGCCCCTGGCGGTTTCCCTGGTCGTGGATCAGGAGCGGATCGTGTTCATCGACCGCAACGTCCGCGTGGGTGTGCCTGCTTCACTCGCCGGACGCCTGCGGGTACAAAGTGCCGGTGGTGCACTCTATCTGCGCGCCAGTGAGCCCATCGAACCAACACGCCTGCAACTGCAGGATGCTGACAACGGGACACTGATCCTGCTGGACATCGCGGCTGAGCCCGCTCGGGCAGGCCAGGCAGCGATGGAGCCCGTGCGCATTGTTGAGGCTGAGGGCCCTGCTCAACGCTACGGCGAGGCGCAGACATCTCAGGACAGTCATGACAGCGCCGACACGACCAGCCCGCCTCGTGCTGCCCGTGAAACACCTGTGCCCGTGGTTCTGACCCGCTACGCCGCGCAGCACCTGTACGCCCCACTGCGCACAGTCGAATCCGTTCCTGGCGTGACGCGCGTGAACCTGCGCCGCCATCAGCCCCTAGACGCGCTGCTGCCCACCCTGCCCGTTCAGGCCAGAGCCATCGCCGCCTGGCGGCTGGATGATCTGTGGGTGACCGCCGTCAGGTTGGCCAACAGGTCGACCTACTGGCTCACCCTGGATCCGCGCGAACTGCTGGGTGATTTCACGAACGCAACGTTTCAGCATTCAGCCTTGGGCCCTGTCGGTACCCCGGAAGACACCTCGGTGGTTTACCTGGTGACCCGAGGGCATGGCCTGGCCGAATCTCTGTTGCCGGCAGTCAGCCCGATCAATGCAGCGCTGAATCTGCCGTCCCCCTCAACGCCTGCCCCGAAGGACGGAGTTCGTCATGAAAGGTAACGGTCTGCTGAAGTGGCTGATGGTGCCCATGGCGCTCTTGCTGGTGTTCGTCGGGATCAAGCTGTTTTCCGACGGTAACGTCCAACCGGTCAATGACGGCACTCCCCGGCTGACGCCGCAAGAGGCAAAGGCATTGGGTATCGAAGGCGACACGCCCCGCGACACCGTGGCGACGCTGGTAGGTCAGGTCAAACAACTGCGTACCGAATTGCAGGGTGCGATGGCGGACAACAAAACGCAGAAGTCTGAAAACGAGCGGTTGCGTCAGCGTGAAGGCTCAATTGACCGGCGCATCCAAAGTGCGCTGGAGACTGAACGCAACCAGTTGCGCAACGACCGTGAGCAGGTCTCCGGCGAGCGGCAGCAAGCTCAGGGCTTGCTGCAAGACCTGCAGCGCCAAATCGAAGGGCTGTCCAGTCAGCGTGGCGATGCCGACCTTCCCATCGGTCTGGGCCTGAAACCCGGGGACGGCGATGGACTCGGCAGTGACGGTATTCACTGGATTGAACCGGACGATGCCAGGCGCGATGGTAAAAGTAGCGCCTCTGGCAAGCGCGACAGCTTCAGCTTCCCCACCCGTTTCGGGCCCGCGCAGAAGACGCTGGAAGCGACCCGGGAGACCGTCGTGGAAGCTGGCAGCAAGGCGACGGGTGTGTCCACCGCAACGCCGGTTTACACCGTGCCAACCAACGCAACGCTGATGGGCTCGATTGCGATGACTGCGTTGATCGGGCGCGTGCCGGTGGACGGTACGGTGAATGACCCCTACCCGTTCAAGGTCCTCATTGGTCCCGACAACCTCACCGCCAACGGCATCGACCTCCCCGAGGTGTCCGGCGCGGTGGTCAGCGGTACCGCATCAGGCGACTGGACGCTGTCCTGCGTGCGCGGCCAGATCCGCAGTGTGACGTTCGTGTTCCATGACGGCACCATCCGCACCGTGCCCGAAGAGGGCCAGCTCGGTGGCAACCAGCAGCAGGACAACAGGGGCAGCAACGCTACCCAGGAAGGCCTGGGCTGGATCAGCGATCCCTATGGCATCCCGTGCGTTTCAGGTGAACGCCGCAGCAACGCCCAGCAGTACCTCGGCAGTCAGGCGCTGATTACGGCGGCGGGTGCCGGCGTCGCATCGCTGATCAAATCGGACAACGACAGCGTCGCTGTGGTGGCTAACAACAACGGTTCAATGGGCACCGTGGGTATTACCGGCAACGAAGCGGTGGGCCGCATCCTCGCGGGCGGTGTGCAGGACATGTCGCAGTGGGTGAACAAGCTCTACGGGCAGGCCTTCGCAGCCGTCTACGTCAAGCCCGGTGCCCAGGTCGCCGTCCATCTCGAACAACCCCTCAGCATCGACTACGCCCCCAAAGGTCGTCGCGTCGATCACCGTTTAGGAGGCGCTCCCCATGCGCAGGATCTGGATTAACGGCCTGACGGTCCTCATGATGGCCGTGGCCTTGGCCGGCTGCTCGACCAGCAAGGAAAAGATGCTGCCGCATGACGGCAACACCATGCTCGATATCTGGAACGAGGAGACCGGCGGTGCCGCGCGTGGCGGGCAGAGTGCCCAGCAGTTGCTGGACGCCCGGCAGTCGCTGCGCCGGTCACTCACGCAAGACGATGTGAACGCGGCGCCGACTGTCAACGCAAGCTATACCCGCACCGCGCAGAACGAGATCTACCGGCAGTTCCACCGCCTGCCCAATCCAGACCTTGTGATGTACGTCTTCCCCCATCTGGCAGGCACTGATCCCGCTCCCGTTCCCGGGTACACGACCGTCTTTCCCCTGTACCAGCGGGTCCAGTACGCCATGCCCGGTGAACGGGTCGAGAACTACTGATGCGCTGGCCATTTTCCCGCGTACCTGAGACAACTCAGACAGACAGGCCAACGCCGGATGCCTGGGAGCGCCATGTTGCCGAACTGCAGGCTCACGGCATTCCGACGCCGGGCAAGCCCGGTGCCACGCGGCGGCGTCCTGCCACACAGGCTGACGAGCAGGCGCTTTATGACGTCGCGCCCTCGTTTGCCGATCTGTTGCCCTGGGTCGAATACCTGTCCGACTCAAAATGCATGCTGCTCGAAGACGGCGTCTCCGTCGCGGCATTTTTTGAATTGATGCCCGTCGGTACGGAGGGCCGTGAGGCGGCCTGGCTTGCGCAGGCGCGCGACGCCCTGGAAAACGCACTACAGGACAGTTTCGATGAACTGGATAACTCGCCCTGGGTGATGCAGCTCTACGCTCAGGACGAGACCGACTGGAACCCGTACCTTGCCTCCCTGCGCAGTTATCTCCAGCCACGGGCACAGGGCAGCGCCTTCAGCGAGTTCTACCTGCGCTTTTTCGGTCACCATCTGCGGGCCGTTGCCAAGCAGGGCGGCCTGTTCGAGGACCGCACAGTCACCAAGTTACCCTGGCGCGGCCAAACGCGCCGCGTCCGCCTGGTGGTATATCGGCGGGCTGGGAGTACGCCCGCCCGACGCGGGCAATCCCCCGAGCAGGCATTGAATGTCATTTGCGACCGGCTGCTCGGCGGCCTGTCCAATGCGGGCATACGCGCCCGTCGCCTGCAGGCGGCAGATATTCATGCCTGGCTGGTGCTTTGGTTCAACCCGCGGCCGACGATGCTCGGCCCCACGTTAGACGACCGCGAACGCTTCTACCGCCTCACGTCCTATCCGACGGAGTCCGAACCCGGCGAGCTGGAACTGGCCAGTGGTACGGATTTCGCGCAGCGCCTGTTTTTCGGCCAGCCCCGCTCTGACGTCGAAAACGGCCTGTGGTACTTCGACGACCTGCCCCACCGGACCGTTGTTGTCGACCGGTTGCGCACGCCGCCCAACACCGGGCACATCACCGGTGAAACCCGCAAGGGCGGTGATGCGATCAATGCCCTGATGGATCAGATGCCCGAAGACACGGTGATGTGCCTGACGATGGTCGTCACGCCGCAGGACATTCTTGAGGCGCACCTGAATCACCTGGCGAAAAAGGCAGTTGGTGAAACCCTGGCCTCGGAACAGGCATTGAAGGACGTCCAGCAGGCGCGCGGGCTGATTGGCAGTGCACACAAGCTGTATCGCGCCTCGCTGGCGTTCTACCTTCGGGGTCGGGACATGGCAGACCTCGATACCCGCGGTCTGCAACTGGGCAACGTCCTGCTCAACGCAGGCCTGCAACCGGTGCGCGAAGAAGATGAAGTCGCGCCGCTCAACAGCTATCTGCGTTGGTTACCCTGTGTCTATGACCCGGGCAAAGACAAGCGTCAGTGGTACACCCAACTCATGTTCGCGCAGCATGTAGCCAACCTGGCACCGACTTGGGGGCGCAGTGCCGGCACCGGCCGCCCCGGGATCACCTTCTTCAACCGTGGCGGCGGCACCATCACCTTTGATCCGTTGAACCGACTCGACCGCCAGATGAATGCACACCTGTTCCTGTTCGGCCCCACCGGTTCAGGCAAGTCGGCCACGCTCAACAACATCCTCAACCAGATCACCGCCATCTACCGGCCACGGCTGTTCATCGTGGAAGCCGGTAACAGCTTTGGCCTCTACGGTGAGTTCGCCGCGCGTCTGGGGCTGACGGTGCATCGCGTCAGGCTTTCGCCCGGTGCAGGCGTGAGCCTTGCGCCCTTCGCCGACGCCTGGCGCCTGGTCGACACGCCCAGCCAGGTCCAGACACTCGATGCCGACGCGCTCGATGAAGAATCCGCCGAGGGCGATGCCAGTGCTGACGAGCAACGTGATGTGCTGGGTGAACTGGAGATCACCGCACGATTGATGATCACCGGCGGGGAGGACAGAGAGGAAGCCAGGATGACCCGTGCCGATCGCAGTCTGATCCGTCAGTGCATCCTCGAGGCCGCCCATCGCTGCGTGATAGAAAAACGCACGGTACTGACCCGTGATGTACGCAATGCGCTGCGCGAACGCGGTTGCGATTCGACGTTACCCGAGACACGTCGTACTCGTCTGCTGGAAATGGCCGATGCGATGGACATGTTCTGCCAGGGCGTCGATGGCGAGATGTTCGACAGGCCGGGTACGCCTTGGCCGGAGGCCGATATCACGGTTGTCGACCTGGCCACGTTCGCCCGCGAGGGCTACAACGCGCAGCTGTCGATTGCCTACATTTCGCTGATCAACACCGTCAACAACATCGCCGAGCGCGACCAGTTCCTCGGCCGCCCGATCATCAATGTCACCGATGAAGGCCACATCATCACCAAGAACCCGCTGCTCGCGCCCTATGTGGTCAAGATCACCAAGATGTGGCGCAAACTGGGCGCCTGGTACTGGCTGGCAACGCAGAACCTGGACGACCTGCCGAAAGCCGCCGAGCCCATGCTCAACATGATCGAGTGGTGGATTTGCCTGAGCATGCCGCCCGACGAGGTGGAGAAGATTGCCCGGTTTCGTGAACTGAACGCCTCGCAGAAGGCCCTGATGCTGTCCGCACGCAAGGAAGCCAGAAAATTCACGGAGGGGGTGATTTTGTCAAAATCAATGGAGTTGCTGTTCCGTGCGGTACCGCCCAGCCTGTACCTGGCGCTGGCAATGACGGAACCCGAAGAGAAAGCCGAACGTTTTCAGTTGATGCAGCAGCACGGCATCAGTGAACTGGAAGCCGCGCTACGCGTTGCCGACCAGATCGACCGAGCGCGGGGCATCGAGCCGCTGCGCTACGACCTGTTTGATTGACGTCGAGGATTCCGCCATGCCTTCGCCCACTTTCCTCCTCTACCGTCGGTGGCCGTGCGGGGTCTGGCTGCTGGGGTGGGTGATTGCTGGCCTGCTCGTGCTCTGGCTTTGGTCGTGGGCCGACGAGTCGCATGAGTCAACCCACACGTCGGACACCACCGCTGCCCAGCACCCGGCCGGCCCACCTTGGCGCTATGGACGCATGAATGCGCGCTTCACCATTGTCGAATACGCCGACCTCGAATGCCCCTACTGCAAGGCCTATGACCCCATACTGCGGCATTGGATCGACCAGCACCCGGAGGTGAATCTGCAATGGCACCACCTGCCGCTAGCCATGCACGAGCCGGCAGCGACTCGACAGGCGCGTCTGGCCGAATGCATCGGCGAGTCCCACGGCCATGATGCGTTCTGGCAAGCCATCACCTGGATCTACCAGCACACCCGCAGCGACGGCCAGGGCCTGCCGCCCGACACCGAGTACCACGGCCAGGACCCAACCGTGCAAGCCTGCCTCGCCAGTGAGCGGCCCGACACCATCATCCAGGGGCAGGCCAACGAAGCACGCCATGGCGGCGTGAGCGCCACCCCGACCCTGCGTCTGATCGACCACCACAGCGGCCAGTCACTGACCCTGGCCGGCCCGGCCGAAGGCGACGCGTTGCTGTCGGCATTGGACCTATTGGTGTCCAACGGTACGGCGCCATACGCAGCACAACTTCATCACCAAATGCCTGCCGACGTCGTCGGCGACATGCCCAGATAGCCCGCGGTCTTCAAGGCTATGGCGCGGTTTCGACCGCGTTGACTGCACGCCAGTTCGCCACGCATCCCCCGAGCGAACGGTCATCTGCGCAAGCGATGGCGGATGCCTATCGTCACTGTCTCCGGAGGGTCCGCCCTCCAGGGACGGCTGCCTCCAATTCCTAAAGGAGGTTCCCATGTCCACATCCCTCGCCATGATCAGTGGTAATGCGTCACTCAATCCCGTCGGCACACCGGACGACGACCAAATCATCGAACAGGCGTTGGTCATCCTTGAGCAGCGAGTGTTCACTCGTGGCCCCTCGCTGCAAAGCCCGGAGGATGTGCGCAATTTCCTGCAGCTGAAAATCGCAGCACAGCCGCATGAAGTCTTTGGCGCCGTGTTCCTCGATTCGAAGCATCAGGTGCTGGCCTACGAGCCTTTGTTCCAAGGCACTATCGACAGCGCCAGCGTCTATCCACGGGTGGTGCTCAAGCGCTGCCTGGACCATAACGCCGCCGCTCTGGTGCTCTGCCACAATCACCCTTCCGGCTGTACTGAACCCAGTACGGCGGACGAAACGTTGACCCAGCGATTGAAGGAGATATTGGGACAGGTCGATATCCGTCTGCTGGATCACTTCATCATCGGGAAAGGCGATCCTTATTCGTTCGCCGAACACGGATTGATCTGATCCTCCTCGCGCCAGCTTGCTGACGCTCCAACACCCCATCGGAAGCGATGCTTTCGATGGGGTATCTGCGGTCCACGAAATACCGCGATTCATCGGTGCATGGAAACCGGGCACCTCCCTTTTCCGATTGTTTGTTGTCGCGTTAAGCGCGATGCGTTGCACTACCGAGGTCATGAACCACCGGATGCTGCGCCATGTTGTGTTCTCTTTCGCCCGGCCCGATCAGTTGCCTGGCCTTGGCCATTGCGCTGTGTGCCTCTGCGGCTAGTGCAATGGATATCTGGGTCATCACCGACCGCCAACATCCCGTGCAAGGTACACCTGACCGACTGATCGAGCTGGATGCACCCGCGCGTATTGAAGCCGAACTGTCGACCGATCTTCCAAGTGATGTCCAGCAAGCGTCACTCTTGGTACAGCAGCGCCTCAAGCACGGCGGCCCCGCGCTGGAGCAGCGTCTGGCCAGGACCTACCAGGACGTGACCGATGCCTGGAGCTTGGGCATTACCTCTCTCCCCGCCATCGTCATGGATCAACGCTACGTAGTTTATGGCGAGCCGGGCGTCGCCACGGCGATCGCACGCATCGAGGCCTACCGGAGGACTCAACCATGAAGTGTGCCCGGCTTCGGCGTACCGGCATCGCCACCATTCTGTTAATGACCGCCTCGTCATCGTTCGCGCTCAACACCGCGACCATCGTGTCTTCCACTTTGTCCCCATCGTGCCTGGAATACCGGGTGGTAGGGATCTGCTATTGGCTGTTCTGCACGCCGTTCGGCTGCTCGGTGCGGACGTCCACCAAGGTGCGCCACTACATTCCGGATGCCGTGGTTTCGAGTTACTCCAATACCGGTGAGAACCCGTGGCTCGAAGTGCGGGCCATGAGCGCACCCAACGTGACGGCCCAGGCCGGTGGCGACGGCACGACGAACCATGACAATGAAAGCAACATGGCGAAGTTCAAGAACGCCGACGTGATCGGCCATCCCGGCGGTCATGTGTTCGGCCAATTTGCCAGCACCTCAGGTTACGCCTGCAAAGGTGCCGGCACCGCGTTCATGCCGTACCTGCTGAGCACGCTCGACACCGTGGCCTGGCGCTACAACGTGCCCGAAGCCGTGTACCCAGAGGCCCTGATTCCGGGCATGCGCGAGATCGGCGCGCGCAGCACGTTCAACCTGTGGGGCGCCGTCTATCCGCGCGGCGGATTTCTGCATCAGACCGACGATTATAAGACCGGTGCCGTGGTCGCCCAACGCGCCGGCGACATCGTCACCCGGCGGGGGCAATTGCATGTCTATCAGCCATTGCTCGCGAACTCGCAGCCCGGTTACTGGCCGGCCGGAGCGCTGGAGGAAAGCAATGCCTCGACCGGCAAGTGGCAGGAGCTGACGCCGCGTCTTTCCAACAGCTGCGCGGTGTTCCCCCACAGCGAACCGCTGACCCAGGCCCAGCAAGGTGATTATGCCTGGGCGCTTTGGCGCCCATACAGCTGTTGCGAACGCCGCGGGCAGACGTTCCTCGGCAGTACAGACTTCAACTGAGGGGAAAACAATGAAGCGTCCTGTCACCCTCTTCCACCCATTGCCGTTGCGGTGGCAGGTGGCCCTGCTGGCCAGCGCGCTGGTGCTGGTCAGCAACCTGGTATCGGCCCAAACCGACGGTTTCCAGAACAGCGGCAGCGTGATTGGCGACGACCTCATGTATTCGATCGGTGGCGGCAGCGCGGTGTCTATGAGCCGCGCGGCCGGCATGCATTCGCTCGGTGTGGGCGCGGGCTGGAACAGCAACCTGATGTGCGGCGACATGAACATCAGCACCACGATCCAGAATCAGCTCAACGGCCTCACCAATGGCTTTCAGAACATCATGAGCAGCGTGATCCAGAACGCGACGAGCGCGGTCGCGTCGTTGCCGGCGCTGATCATTCAGCGGGCAGACCCCGGCCTCTACAACCTGTTGACCAACGGTATTCTTCAGGCCAGGCTCGATTTCGATCGTTCCAAACTGACCTGCCGCGCGATGGCCGAGAAGATGGCCGACACGGCAGGCGGACAGATGAGCTGGAGCCAGCTCGCCGAGGGGATGGCGTTGCGCCAGGCGGTGGCGAGCACTGACGCGGTGTCAGCCATCGAACAGGCTGAGACCAGCCGGGGCAAGGATGGCGTGCCGTGGGTGGGCGGCGGCAATGCTGGCGGTGCCGGCCAGCCGTCGATCAAAGTGATCGGCGATGTAACGCGTGCCGGCTACAACCTGGTCAATGGCCGCAGTGCAACCGACCCAACATCCATCGACCCGACGAGCTGTAATAGCCTGGCCTGCCAGACCTGGTCGTCGCCGCAAGCGGCCACCGACTGGGCCACACGCGTGCTCGGCGAACAGGAGCAGCGCACCTGCGCGATCTGCACCAAGACCCAGACCGTGCCAGGCGTCGGGTTGACGCCGCTGATTCAGGAAGAGTACGAGGCCAAGCTGGAAACGCTGCAGGAATTGATCAGCGGCGCCCGCCATACCACCGCTGAGAACTTGCGTGCAGCCGGCAGTACATCCTTGCCGGTTACCCGCGGCGTGATCGAAGCGCTGCGCGATGAACCCGACCAAGATGTCCTCGCCCACCGCCTAGCGTCCGAGGTAGCGCTGGCGTCGGTACTGGAAAAGGCTCTGCTGCTGCAGCGCACACTATTGACCGGCAAGAAAGAACCCAATGTCGCGGCTAACCAATTGGCCGTCGAAGCGGTCAATCATGAAAGCGACACGCTCGACCGCGAAATCCTCAACCTCAAAACCGAATTGGAGATCAGGCGCGAGCTGGCAAACAACTCGCCGATGACGATCATTCAGCGCCATGGCACGCGCGCGTCAGGCTCGCGTGGTATCTACGAGGGCGACCCGGTGCCGGATCGCCTCGACCAGTTACAGCGCTCCCATCCAGGAGACCCGCCATGAACGCAGCATGGCTACGGCCGCGCTGGCGCGTCGCCAGGGCATTGCTATGGATGCTGCTGCTCGTTGCGCTGGCAGTGGCGGCCAACATCGCTGGCCTCTATCGGGTCGGCAGCATTGCCGGCTGGGAACTCTGGCTGGCGAACGCGGCTGGCTACTTCCTGCTGTGGCGGCTCTGCCTCTACGGGGCGACTGTCTATGGCTGGGTGTGGATGCGCCGTCGGTTGCTGGCACGCGAATCGGATGCCTCGACACAGCGCCGGCTGCTACGTACCGAAATCGCCGGAGTCACTGCGATCGTCGCACTGGAGGCCAGCCTGCTGATGCAGGCGGTCTAGCGGGAGACCTGGAACATGACGCTTTTCACCACTGACTATCTGGAGTATTACCTGACCCTCGTGGGCTGGATCGTCCACAACGGCATCTGGGCGGTGCTGGTTTCCAGCGGCGTGTTCGCCATTCCCTTTATAGCCATTATTATCCAGGAATGGCTCAAAGCACGTACTGAAGGGGCCGACGAAGGCAACAAGGGCGTACTGTCCTCGATGCGCATCGAGAACCGCATCTGGGTGGCCATCGTCGTGCTGATGTTCGCCGGCATCCCGTTTATCGATATTGACCTCGGCACGATCAAGTACGACCAGGCGCGATCGGCACAGTGCCAGGTTAATATTCCGCAACCTACGGATACCGGCTGGTCGCAGTCATTCAGCACGCTCAACAACCAGAGTGCCAAGGTGCCGGTGTGGTGGGCATTCATGCATGCACTCTCGCGTGCGGTGACGGGGGCCTCGGTTGCGGCGATCCCGTGCGGAACAGATCTGCGACAAATGAGGATGGACATCAACACTACGCGCATTGACGACCCCCTCCTCGCACAGGACGTGGCGGACTTCACCCACGACTGCTATGGACCCGCCAGGGCGAAATTGTTCATGAGTCGACCGGAACTGGATGAAGCACAGATGCATGACGTGACCTGGATCGGCTCCAGTTACTTCGTCAACACCAACGGTTTCTACGACACCTACCATGCTAAGACACCCCGTGATGGCTGGCCCTACGATAGCAACCGAGACGCCGGACTCGCACAGGTGCCGAGCGGAGCGGGTTATCCAACATGTCATCAGTGGTGGAGCGATGGCAGTAACGGGTTGCGCACACGGCTATTGGCCCAAGTCGACCCCAACCTGCTCAACCGAATGGCAGGATGGGCCGGATTCTTGAGTCGTGCCGAAGTGGATAACTCGGTGGTCCGTGCGATCGCCTCCCCGCGCCAACAGAAGCTCAATCAGGGAACGGTTTACACCGACTATGGTGGCCAGATCGACAAGACCCTGCCGAACATCGTTACCCGCACGGCGGGCGACGTAGGTCTTGCGGTGGGAGCCATTCCTGCATTTCCGGCGATGGACGTGGTGCGCCAGGCCCTGCCAATGGTGTTGTCGCTGCTGAAGATGGCCTTGGTGATCTGCATCCCGCTAGTGCTGTTGATGGGCACCTACGACCTGAAGACCGTGGTCACCGTCAGCGTGGTCCAGTTCGCGCTGTTCTTCGTCGACTTCTGGTTCCAGCTCGCTCGCTGGATCGACAGCACCATCCTCAACGCGCTCTATGGCTCGGGCTGGGGTTGGAACCGGCCCGTCACTAATTTCGATCCAGTGATGGGGTTGAACAACGCCTTTGGCGATCTGTTGCTGAACTTCGTCATGGGGACGATGTTCATTGTGCTGCCAACCTTCTGGGTGATGGCGCTATCTTGGGCGGGTATCCAAGCAGGGAACATTCTTCAGGGGCTTGTTGGCGCTACAGGAGATGCAAAAGCCGCCGGTGGAAAGGGACCCAATGCATTGATGAAGGCCGTTTCAAAGAAATGAGCGGGTAGTCAATTGTCATCATGAACGTGCGGATCGATACGATAGCCATCATACGTGTAAAGTCCGAAGCCGGCTGGTCCGTTTTTCCACTCAGGCTCAGACGTTTCATCTAATTCTGCGTTATTTGCCACCCGGGAGATGACCACGCCGAATATCAGCAGCAAAGCCAGCCAGAACGCGGTATAGAGCAGCACAGCCAGTACCGCGAGCTTGACGCCCCAGATCAACACAGCCGCCGCTGACGTAGGCACGCCTTGCCCAATCAGCCATCCCGATACCCGCCGCTCTCTGCACACATAAGCACGCCATCTGCGGCCGAGCCAGCGGCCAAAGCGTTCTGCATTGCTGATGCGAGTTCTTGTGCTCATAGTCATCACCTGCTAAGCGCGTTGAACAATTACTCCAGTTTGCTCCAATTCTGCCGGCTGGCTGTCACCAACGCGTCCCAGTCGTCTGGCGGATTTCCACGACCCAGCATCTTCTCAAACACCGCATATGGATCGGACTTGCTCCCCGATGCACGCAGCGTTTGCTCATCGTTGACCCAAGCGTAGACAATCACTTTCGCCCTCGAGTCATAACGGAAGAATAGCCGAAACCGTCTCCCAATCTTGGCCCTTCGCCAGTGGCGGTATTCCGGCCCCAGTGTGTTTCCTTGACGGTACTCATCGCGCGCCGGCTCATCGGGAACGACTTCAAGCACCAGTTGGCTCAGGGCTCGGAACAGCTTGACGTTGGCATTGGATGCAAATCCTATCGGGTCATTCTGCTCCGCGCGCTGCGCGGCGGTATACAACCTCTGCAACTGCTCGATCACACAGTCGTGGAAGAGTAGCGTCCATCCGTGCCGCTGCATCAGAGCGCCACATCGCCGTCAATCTCGTTGGTCAGATTCACATCACGCCCAGCCTGCATCAGCATGGCGTGAGCCAGTTCGTCCGGCAACCCGCGAACATGCCGACCAGCCTCGATATCGCGGGCCAACAGACTCAGAAACGCGCCGATGGCCGGATCTTCGTGCTCGGCATTCGCGCGGGTGACAACAATCTGTCCATCCTCGCCCAGGTCGAACGCTACCTTGCCGCCGGTATCGACGCCCAACGCCTGACGGATCGGCTTGGGCAGCGTGATCTGGCCCTTCGATGTGAGCGTGGCTAGTTCATGAATGGCTGGCATGGCGTGGCGTGCTCCTTGGATGACAGTTTTTTCGATGGTAAGGAACATTCCTTTCCTCGTCAAGACAGATTGGCGAGATCTTCAGACGCCGGTAGGCGGATCGCGCTTACCTCAAAAAAAAAAGGACTGACCCCGTGTCGGATAGCTTGTAGAGCGACTCCCCGAGCCGAGCTACATGTAAAGGCTTCGATAAAGGTAAAAGGGCTGGGAAGGGTCAATGGAATGGGGGCAAGGGGAAAGGCTCTACCCGTAAAAGGAAAAGGCTCTCCCATCCACCGCAACGTCAGGTGACATCATGTTCGCGCTGTTCCAACGAAAACGCTCGGCGTCGGCACCGATGGCGCCCACGGAAGCGGCTGTAAAAGGTAAGGGGCTGACGCGGCCGGAGTCGGCCGCATCGCTGCTGGCCACCCCACGCCGGCAGAAGTTGCTAGAACACATCTGGCAACGTACTTCGCTCTCACGCAAGCAGTTCAGGTCCCTGTATCTCGCACCACTGGAACGTTACGCCGAGTTGGTCCAGCAGTTCCCCGCGTCGGAAAGCCATCACCATGCCTATCCAGGCGGCATGCTCGACCACGGGCTGGAAATCGTCGCCTACGCGCTCAAGCTGCGGCAATCGCACCTTCTTCCAGCAGGCACAACACCTGAGGACCAAGTAGCACAAGCCGAAGCCTGGACAGCCGCCATTGCCTACGCAGCGCTCCTGCACGATATTGGCAAGATCGCCGTCGACCTTCATGTGGAATATGCCGACGGCAACACCTGGCACCCCTGGCACGGACCATTGTTGCATCCGTACCGCTTCCGCTATCGCAAGGAGCGTGAGTACCGGCTGCACAGTGCCGCAACCGGACTACTCTACAACCGCCTGCTTGATGGTCACATCCTGGACTGGCTCAGCGACTATCCCGCGCTGTGGTCGTCGTTACTGTATGTGCTGGCAGGCCAATATGAACATGCCGGCGTGCTCGGTGAGCTCGTAACCCAGGCCGACCGTGCCTCTGTCGCTCAGGAGTTGGGTGGCGATCCAGCCAGGGCGATGGCCGCGCCGAAACACGCACTGCAACGCAAACTGCTGGAGGGACTGCGCTTCCTGCTTAAGGAGGAGCTGAGGTTGAACCAGCCCCAAGCATCAGATGGCTGGCTGACACAGGACGCCTTATGGCTCGTCAGCAAGACCGTCTCAGACAAGCTGCGCGCGCACCTGCTTTCGCAAGGCATCGAAGGCATCCCATCGAGTAACACCGCAGTATTCAACGTTCTGCAAGATCACGGCATGCTTCAGCCAACAGCCGATGACAAGGCCATCTGGAAGGCAGTCATCACGAGCGAGGGTGGATGGTCGCATACGTTCACCTTGCTACGGCTGGCCCCAGCCTTAATCTGGGAAACCGGGGAGCGGCCCTCGCCCTTTAGCGGCACTGTGAAGGTCGTACAGGAAGAAGCTGCGTCAATAGAGTCTACCGCCTGCATACCGCCCAGTGGCGAAGCCGCTGCGATGACGGTGAACGGAAGGCCTTCATCCGCACCAGTGATACCAGCCGCAACCGCGGTCCCTGCTGATGGACTGGATGATCTACTGGAGTTGTTCGCCACGCCGGATAACGCACACATTAGACCTTCACCACCGGGCAACAACGAACCCAAACGAACGCCAGTTCAACAAGAATCCAATGCGCCTGCTACGTCACCAGTATCTGTCATACAGGAGCAAGCCCCATGGACGCGGCTCTCAGGCGAACACTTCATGATTTGGCTGCACCAGCACATTGATAGCCGCAAGCTGATCATCAATGACGCGAAAGCTCTGGTCCATACCGTAGCCGATACCGTGTACCTGGTGAGTCCTGGGCTGTTTCAACGTTACGCACAGGAACACCCACAGTCAGCCGTCTTCGCCAAAGAAGAAAAGACGACAGACTGGCAGTGGGTGCAAAAGCGCTTCGAGAAGCTGGACTTGCACCGAAAGCAGGAGAACGGCTTGAACATCTGGTCCTGTGAAGTCACCGGACCGCGCAAATCACGCAGGCTGCATGGCTATCTGCTGAATGACCCTCTGCGACTGTTCAATGACATCCCTATGAACAACCCCTATCTCACGGTGTTGTCAACGACGAACTCTGCCGCGAAGCACAAGGGCGCGATATGAAAGGCTCTCACGTAAACGATATTCTTCCTGCGATGATCCCCCCACGGTTGAGTGACAAAACCTCGCCCCGCACTGCGGGCTGGCCAACGCCCACAATTTGAGGAAGCTAACTCCCGCCATTGCCGGAAGTCTCCAGTCTCGGCTGGCGACGGACAACTCCCCCAGCGGGGGACGTTGGATAGCCATCGACGACTGCTCCACGAGTCTCCGGGGTTTTCCACCAGCGGTGAGGGATAGTTAGTGCATGAGGTCGTGCTTCACGATGCCATCGGCGGCTAACAAGGAAGATGGTTAAAAGGGCGTGCGAATTTCGCACTTCCTCCCTCGACACCCCGCTGACCGAACACAATCACCTATAGTCGTAGTGAAATATCCAGAGACCGCTGGTAATCTCTTGACCACGTTCGCCAAACATTAAGGGATGGAGGCGAAAATAGAAGCCCTGGAGCCGCGAACCTCCGGGGCTTTGCTTTTCTACTTGGCGAGCACGTACATAATCAGCGACAAGCTTACGACCCAGGAAACGATCAGTAGTATTCCCATCCAAATAAAATGCTGATCCATCGCCGCTCCTTGTGCATGGCTTAACCTTCAAGATCAGCTTAGCGCACCACGGCCCTGACGTACGCCTGGCAAGCCCGTAACGCGATCAGTCCTTGATCGCTGGCGTCGGTGATTCCGATAATTCGTTGAGCATGTGCTGGGGCAAATCTGGCCCGCTGGGTACGGCACTACAGCAAACCAGACAGCGGCGCACCTGCTGTCAAAAGTCATGGTTTCCAGACGCTGGTTTCCACTATGGTTTTCACGATATTGCAGTGTTTTTCACTGGCAGCTTGGCCAGTTGCGGAACAAGCCTGCGGAGGTGTTGCGTAAAGCGCTACTCCAATTTGTGAAGCGCCCCCATGCAGTCATGCTCGTCAGCCTCAATCTATCCTGGATAGCTGATTGGGGTGCGCTTTAGACCAGCCCTATAGTCGAAAGCGCTTAACCAAGTCGTCAAGTTCATGACCTAAGCGTGCCAACTCGATACTTGAGGCGGCTGTCTCATCACTCGCGCCAGCGGTTTGTTCAGAAATATCACGCACGTTCAGCACGCTACGGTTAATCTCTTCAGCCACTGCGCTCTGCTGTTCAGCGGCTGAGGCAATCTGCTGATTCATCAACTGGATTGTAGACACCGTGCGGGCGATATTTTCCAGAGAGGTTCCGGCACGACGAGTTAATTCAACACTGTTATCAGTCAATATACGACTGCTCTCCATAACGGCGGAGACTTCTTGAGTGCCGTTTTTCAAGCTGGAGATCAGCGTTTCAATTTCCTCGGTAGATTGCTGGGTACGCTGCGCCAAGCTACGAACTTCATCGGCAACTACCGCAAAACCTCGTCCAGCTTCACCCGCTCGCGCTGCCTCAATGGCGGCATTGAGAGCGAGTAGATTGGTTTGTTGTGCGACCGCCTTAATAACATCAAGCACGCCGCCGATTTTGTCGCTTTCCTCTCTGAGATTACTCATAGCCACGGTGGAGTTGCCGACTTCGATAGCCAGGCGTTCGATTTGAGCCACGGCCTCACCAACAACTTTGTCACCTTCGCGGGCCTGCTTATCTGCGGTAGCGGCGGCGTCAGAGGCCTCTTTCGCATTACGCGCGACCTCTTGCACGGTGGAGGTCATTTCGTTCATGGCAGTAGCAACTTGATCAGTTTCGACTTTTTGGCTGTTCACACCAGCACTGGTCTGCTCGGTGACGGCTGACAACTCTTCAGCAGCGCTAGCAATCTGGATGACACTGGCGCCGATACCGCCAATCAGTTCGCGCAGGCTGGTGGTCATCTGTTGCAGGCTTCTCTGCAGTTGACCCAGCTCATCGCGGCGATTAACCTCCAAATCCTGACTCAAATCGCCGGAGGCAATACGATCGACGTCCTTGAGGACATTTTGCAACGGTGTAACGATTTGCCGGGTAATGATCCAAGCCGCGACGGCGCCGAGCAGCAACGCCAGCGCAGCGATACTAGCAAGCAGAGTTTTAGCAAAAGACGAATCGGCATCGCGCTTGGCAGATTGCGACGCTATCAACTGCTGGGTGGTATTGAGCAAAATGTCGCCTTGCGCGCCCATTCGGGCGAACACCGGAGCCAGATTGGTTCCCACCTGGTTTAAGGCGCCCAAGGCATCGCGATACACCTTGACCGCGGCTATCTGCTGATCAATCAGCGCCGCATCGCTGGGCACAGTCAGTTGGACACGCGCAGAGTTCAAATACCCAGCCAGTTCGTCGAGCGTCTGGAGGATCATCCGGGAGCTCTCCCCCTTTGGGTTGAGCTCCATCTGCAAACGATGAATTCGCAGGTCCTTGGTCATCTCGCTGACACGAGCGATGTCCTGTACTTTGACGCCGCGTTCAGCAAGAACATTGATGGCTATCCAGCCGGTGAGAGCAAGGAAAAAAGTCAGCGCCAATACCAGGCCGAACCCAAGACCGAGCTTGGTACCTACACGGATATTGCTGATCCAGCCGAACATAAATACTCCAAGCAGTAGATTGAGTTTGCCTACGGATTTATCACAGATGTTTATCGGTTGGCTCGTCGATAGGCTTGAGCAATAACATATTGCGGAATGTGTCTCGAGGCTCAGAGGCTCAAACCCCCATGAATGACCCGCCACCTGCGGTTTGAATATCAGGTTTTCTCAGGTTCCGGCGTGTAGGAAATGACACTCAGTATAGGAATCAACACGGTGTGTCGGAGAGTGACAAGGTTATGGGGTATGCCTATGCCCTGGTGTCCGCCACTTTGACCACGCTTTGACGGAATGGCGGACAGAGGTGGGACAGGCATGAGACGGATTCGCCGTCCCTGGCCAACACCAGCCAGCAGGAAGGCCCGGCTGACATGGCTCTCGGATAAAATGCGGGATAAACCCATATTACGCTGATATCGCATTTGGCCAGCAGCCGAGTCGGTGCCCGTCAAAGTGAATACTGTCGATCTGCCCAATAGGATCAATGTTTGTGACAATGATGGATGTCGGGGAAGTGCGAGTGGGTGTGCTGGATCGCGGCGTGCTCATGTAAGTGGCTACGTGGTTCCACTCCATCCCAGTCGAATTCATGCTCATGCTGGTGGTGCTCGTCATGGATATGACGATGGCTGTGCTTGAGAGGTTGTGCTGATGTTCGTGAGCGTGATTTTCGGTGAGATAAATCCAGACACCGATGGCCATCAATGCGGCAGCGAATAAGAACAAAAGCGACACTGACTCACCCAGGATCAGAATCGAGATAACCGCCCCCAGAAATGGAGGCGTTGAGAAGCACGCACCGACTCGAGCGTTTCCAAGTCCGCGAAGGGCAAGGACGAACAACACCAAGCTGACGCCATACCCTAGAAAGCCAACCAGAAGTATTGGGCCGAGCGTAGTTACAGTAAGGGCCAAGGTTGAACATCCACTTCGAGTGATCAAACGCCAGTTTGGCAATACGAAAGTGCGCTATCGCGGACGGATGAAAAACACCGCGCAACAGACCACGCTATTTGCCTTGTCGAACCTGAAGATGCGAAAACGGCTGCTGGTTGCGGAAGTGGTGCGCCTGTGATTCGCGAAATGCGCGGATAAAAGGTGTTATTCAAAGGAAAAACAATAAATTAAGTAGAACCAACACCTGATTTTTGGCTGTCCACCGACTTTTGAACTCCCAATGGCTGGAATGTCAATAAATCGGGGGGGGGGGGGGGGGCTTCAGACCTCCCCTAAACCTATTTGGTCTAATTATATGACATATATCAATCATAGATTTCATTTATTAAAACTCGGGAGCTATCGTATACGTGACTGAGTAACCCTAGAGAGTCCGGATTTACGGCTCTGCCTGTTCTTACGTGATAGGAGACTAAGCATGACGGCGCAACGTGTTTTGATTACAGCAGGGGCGGGTGGTATCGGCCGTGCCATTGTCGAAGCCTTCACGGCCAAAGGTGCCAAGGTTTTTGTTTGTGACATTGATTCCAATGGCCTAGCAAAACTCGAAACGGATTTCCCAGGAGTACAAACCACCCTGTGCGACATCTCCAGTCAAGCTGACATTGAAAAAATGGTCGCGCTGGCAGCCAAGACCCTGGGCGGCCTGGACGTCCTGGTTAATAACGCTGGTATCTCAGGGCCTACCGCTCCTGTCGAGAAATTGGATCCGGCTGAGTGGGCGAAGGTGGTTCAAGTCAACCTCAATGGCACGTTCAACGTAACCCACTTTGCCATAGACGACTGGTCTATTTCTACCTATATTGTAGCCAGCTGCCTAATCCAGACCAACGAATGCTCGCATCAGCCAATGAATAAGGCTAAGCCGCGACAGGTAGCGCATCTAGCTCTGCACATCGAATAGCAGACTGGTCTATTTATAGGTAACTGCATGTTTAATTTCGACTTCTACAATCCCACCCGCATTGTCTTTGGCCCCGACACGATCGCCCGCCTGGATGATTTGGTGCCGACCGATGCACGCGTAATGGTGCTTTTCGGCGGCCAGAGCGCTCGCAAGACCGGCACCCTGGCGCAAGTAAATGAAGCGCTGGGTGCCCGGCATGTACAGGAGTTCGGCGGTATAGAACCGAACCCAAGCTACGAAACCTTGATGCAGGCCGTGGCGCAGGTCCGTGAGCAGCAGCTGGACTTCCTGCTCGCAGTGGGTGGTGGCTCGGTGATCGACGGCACCAAGTTCGTCGCGGCTGCGGTCGGTTACGAGGGCGATGCCTGGAACATTTTGGAAACACGCGGGGCAGGAATCCGCCAAGCGCTTCCGTTCGCTAACGTGCTGACGCTTCCCGCCACCGGCTCTGAAATGAACCATAGCGGAGTGGTCACTCGCCGGGCGACGCAAGCCAAGCTGCCCTTTCGCAGCGTCCATGTGTTCCCGCAGTTCTCGATTCTCGACCCCAGTAAGACGCAAACCCTACCTGTTCGCCAACTGGCAAACGGTGTGGTCGACGCGTTCGTGCATGTGATGGAGCAGTACCTGACCTACCCGGTGGATGCCCGGGTTCAGGACCGATTCGCTGAGGGGCTGCTGCAAACACTGATCGAAATCGGCCCGCAAATACTGAAAGAGTCCGCGGACTACAGCACCCGCGCCAACCTCATGTGGACCGCTACCTTAGCGCTCAATGGCCTGATCGGCGCGGGCGTGCCGCAGGACTGGTCCACCCACATGATCGGCCATGAGCTGACCGCACTGCACGGCATCGATCACGCACGCACGCTCGCAATCGTATTGCCCGCCAACCTAGAGGTTCGCCGTGAGGCCAAGCGCGCCAAGTTGCTGCAATACGCCGAGCGGGTATGGCACATCAGTCAAGGGGATGACGAGCAGCGCATTGATGCCGCCATCCAGAAGACCCGGACGTTCTTCGAGAGCCTGGGCTTACCCACGCGCCTAGCAGCTTACCAACTCGACGCGGACGACATCGACGGATTGCTCAAGCAGCTAGATGCTCTACGCCTGACGGCACTGGGTGAACACAGCAACGTCACCCTAGACGTCAGCCGCCAGATTTTAGAGGCGAGTCTCTAAGCCCTCTTCGATGCGCCCATTAATTAGCGGCGCAGCAATTAACTGAAAAACGCCAACCCGCGTATTGAAGCAAAAGGTAAACCGCATGAAAATCCTCGTCGTTTTAACCTCCCACGACCAACTGGGCGACACGGGCGAAAAGACCGGCTTCTGGCTTGAAGAGCTTGCCGCGCCTTACTACGCCTTCCTCGATGCCGGTGCGCAGTTGACTCTGGCATCGCCAAAAGGCGGCCTGCCACCGCTGGATCCGAAGAGTAACGAGCCCGACTTCCAGACCGACGCCACTCGTCGCTTTGAGGCCGATACCGCCGCCATGAAAGCGTTGGCAAATACGCGAACGCTCAGTGACCTCTCCAGCGCCGAGTTTGATGCTGTGTTCTACCCCGGCGGCCATGGCCCGCTGTGGGATCTTGCCGAAGATGTCACGTCCATCTCCCTGATCGAGCACGCCAACGCATCCGGCAAGCCGATCGCAACTGTTTGTCACGCGCCGGCGGTATTGCTCCACGTCAAGGGCAGCGACGGTAAGCCACTGATCGCAGGCAAAGCGGTCACCGGTTTCAGCAATAGCGAGGAAGACGCCGCGGGCCTGACTCAGGTGGTGCCGTTTCTGGTCGAGGACATGCTCAAGGCGCAGGGCGGTATTTACAGCAAAAACACCGACTGGCAGGTCCATGTTGTAACCGACGGGCTGCTTGTCACAGGCCAGAACCCGGCTTCCTCCGCAGCCACTGCGCACGCCTTGCTGAAACTACTGGCCTAAGGCCGCGTAAGGCTAATGCCTCTACCAGTACTGGCATATACCAACTTTCGCCCGCGCCATTTAGGTTGCCGCGGGCCTAACCAGGAATTCACAAAATGGATACAAGTCGTTTCTTTCAGTCAGTGCAGCTGGGCCCTTATGTGCTCAACAACCGTATAGTTCTGCCACCCTTGACCCGCTCGCGCAGCACACAGCCAGGGAATATTGCGAACCCATTGATGGCCACCTATTACCAGCAACGCGCTGGGGCGGGCTTTATGGTGACAGAAGGCACCCAGATCGAACCCCGTGGCCAAGGTTATGCCTGGACGCCAGGCATTCATAGCCAAGAACAAATCGAAGGTTGGCGCAACGTCACCGATGCTGTGCATGCCGCTGGCAGCATCATTTTCGCCCAGCTCTGGCACGTTGGCCGGGTATCGCACATCTCGCTGCAGCCTAATGGTGCCGCACCAGTAGCGCCTTCGGCTATTGCTGCGAACAACGTCAAAGTATTTATTGAAACCGGTCCAGGTGCAGGTACTTTAGCCGAGCCTTCGGTACCTCGCGCATTGGCCAATGCCGAGGTAAAAGAACTGGTGCAGCTGTACGCGCAGGCCGCGCGCAATGCATTGAGTGCAGGCTTTGATGGTGTGGAAATTCACTGCGCCAACGGTTATCTGGTCAACCAGTTCATCTCCGCCCACAGCAACCAGCGCGACGATGAATATGGCGGTTCGCTGCACAACCGTTTGCGCTTCCTGCGCGAGATTATCCAGGCCGTATCCGAAGTTGTCGGTGCTGACCGCCTAGGCGTGCGTTTCGCGCCGTTGTTTGAAAGTACAGCAGAGGACAGGGTCTATTTGGGCCTTGTCGAAGAAGACCCACACAGCACCTACATCGAGGCCATCAAGGTGCTCGAAGAGGCCGGCATCGCCTACCTGTCGATTGCCGAGGCCGACTGGGACAATGCCCCGGCGCTTCCCGAAGGCTTCCGCCGCGAAATCAGGCAGGTATTTAGCGGGCGCATCATCTACGCCGGCCGCTACACCGCACAACGCGGCGCGGAAACCTTGGAGGCTGGCCTGGGCGACTTGATTGCCTTTGGTCGCCCGTTCATTGCCAACCCCGATTTGCCGCAGCGCATTGCCAATGGCTGGCCGCTCAACCCGGTCGACCCAAGCAGCATGTACGGCGGCACGGAAAAGGGGTACAGCGATTACCCGACCTACGCCGAGTAAATCCGCTCCACCGGCCGTCACGGCTTAACCCTGACGGCCGTATTCTTCAGGCACAACAAAAGCGGTCGCCACCTCGCTAGCGACTTCGCTGTAGCGCAGAATTACTTACGCCGTCATGCCGCGTCTGGATAATGGAGCCTTACTCGCGAGACACACCTGATTGCCACTCAACACCTTGCCTACCCGTCCACACTCAGCGCTGCGGAGATAAATAACCTGGCAAACCATGAGGGACATCTCAACATGACAGAACTGCACAGCTACCCGGAGTGTGTCGGTTTAGTACTCGCCGCCGGTTACGGACAACGCTTTGGCAGCGACAAACGCCTGGCCAAGCTGGCCGACGGTAACAACCTACTGGTGGCAACATTGCTGCGGGCGCAAGAAGCCTTCAGTGATGTTCGGATCGTATTGAAGGCTGAAGACGATGCGCAGGCCCTGGCTATTCCGCCGTACATTCAGGTGGTTCGTGCGGCACAGGCCAAACAGGGGATGGGCTCAAGCCTAGCGGCAGGTATTAAGAGTCTTGCACACTCTCAGGCCGACGCGGTGGCGGTGCTGCTCGGGGATATGCCGTGGGTTTCTCTCGCAACGCTGCTGCAGCTGCGCGCGCATGCGCACGCTGAACATATTGTTGTCGCTTACTGCGATGGCCAGCGCGGACACCCGGTGTTGTTCGGCCGGCGCTTTTGGCCGGAGCTGATGCAACTGCAAGGGGAGAATGGGGCCAAGGGTTTAATAGCCACCCATGCGCAGCATGTGATTGAAGTGACGTTCAATGACAGCGGCATTCTGCAAGACGTCGACAAGCCCGCTGACCTCAGCCACCCAGCGACTTCATAATCAGCGCGCTGCCGGTAAACGCTGCGTCCTGTTTGTCCCCCAGCGCTTGGCTGAGCAAACCGGCCAGCTGCGGGTGCGCCTGCTCACTCGGCAGCTCCAACAGTTCACCCATATAATGTCCGCGATTCGAGGACAGGCATCCGTATAACCAGCCTGTAGACGACAAACGCAGGCGGCTACAGCTACGGCAAAATGGCACGCTTTCGTTGGCAATAATGCCAAATGCCCCACTCTCGCCAACGCTATAACGCAGCGCGGTGGAGTCTACTGGTGCCTCAGCCTGGGTGAATTCATAACGCTCACCGATAAGCTCCAGCAGCTCGCGCTGGCCGACGAACTGTGTGCAGAAAGCCTCTGCATGCTGGGCCAAATGGCCCATCCGCATAAGTTCGATAAAGCGCAATTCGTATCCCTGCTCCAAACAGAACCCCAGCATGGGCATAACTTGGTCGAGGTTGCTGCCTCGCATCGGGACCATGTTGATCTTGATGATCATGCCGGCTCGGCGCGCCTGCTCGATCCCGCTCAGCACAGTTTGCAGGTCGCCGCCCTTGGCGATCTTGCGGAAGGCGCTCGGGTCAAGCGTATCAAGGGAAACATTGAGCCTCCGGATACCCGCGCTGCGCAATAACTGCAGCTTGCCCGCCAATAACTGGCCATTGGTGGTCAGGCTAATGTCCTGCAACCTCAATACGCCTATCCCCCGGAGAAAGGGCTCCAGTCTGTCGCTCAGCAGCGGCTCGCCGCCGGTAATGCGCAGCTCCTCAACACCGGCAACATCCCTGAGCAACTCAACGGCCCGCAGCATCGACGCGGCCGTCAATTCATCCCGCGCCGCCACTAACCGACGGCCATCGGCCACACAGTAGGTGCAGGCGTAATTGCAGGCAGCGGTCAGGCTCAGGCGCAGTTTGCGGAAACGCCGGCCATGTCGATCAACAATCACCCGACAACGCCCGCGTGGGAATCAGTGGAGGGTTCGATGTTCTCCGCCAGCGTTTCAAGCACATAAACCTGACGATCGCTCAGCAGCTCGTCAAGCGCTTTGGCCATGACCGTGTAATGCGACATCTGCCGATGGCGCGCTATCGCCTCGTGGCTGGCCCAGCGCTCGACGAAGACAAAACGCCCGGCCTGCTCAATGCAACGACTCAGGACGTAAGACAGGCAACCGTCTTCGGCGCGCGATGGTTGCACGCAGGCGCGCAAGACCCGCTCAACCTCCGAGGTTTTACCTTCCTTGGCTGTCAATATCGCTACAACACTTATGGCTTCACTCATGCTGATGGGTTCCTCGCTTTATAAATCGTCAACGCTGCACGGCGAAATGCCGACAACCCTCTGCAACAACATCCGTTTCATCCCGGCCAACCACCACAGGATCGCTGTCATGGATGCTCGCAGACCTGAAGCGCAGGCTGCCGCCACTGCGGCCATTGAGCACCGCCTGAATTTCCGCGAGCATGGCCATGGCTACGCTTTCCGGAGTGTCGCCGCCCAGGTCCAAGCCAATCGGGTAATGCAAATAATCCAGCCCCGGCAGCTCGTCCTGTGGTTTAGCCAAATGCTCGTGGATGCCGGCTAACAGGCGCTCGGTGCGCTCGCGCGGGCCTAACTGGCCGACATAGCAGGGTTCACTGTGCAGCACGCCCTGCAACCAATGCGCGTCTTGCACCAGGCTGTGGGTCATCACCGCCACCGCGGCCCCACGCACATGTTCGCGGTAGGCGAAAGGCTGTTCGACATCGCCAACCAGCACCTGGTCAGCGTCGGCAAAGCGCTCGACTCGGGCGAAGTGCGCCCGCCCGTCGATCACCGTGACATGCCAGCCTAACAGTTTGGCCATGCGCACCAGCGGCTGGGCATCGTGGCCCGCACCGAATATCACCAGACGCAGCACAGGCGGTATGTACTCCAGGAGCACGTCCATCTCGTCAGAACCATTCGGGTAGAGACAGCGGGATGACTTGCCGCGTACCAGGGTTTGTTGCAAATCCGAGCTGATCTGCTCAGCCAACACCGAGTGCCGCAGCTCACCCGCGGCGCGCTGCCCGGGCACTAAGAACAAGCGCTCGCCTAACCGTGGCGAAACACCCGCTGGACTGGCAATCACTGTGGCAATGGCCGCCGGTTGATGGGTATCGCGCACGCTGAGCAAGGCATCGACCAACGCGCACGGGCCGCTGGCCGGTAGACGCTCGAACAGCACGTGAACCTTACCGTTGCAGCCCAGGCCGAAGCTCAGCGCTTCCTCGCTGGCTTCATCCGCTTCAGCGGTGCTGTAACTACGCAACGTCGGCCCGGTTTCGGTCAGCCACCAAGCTTTTTTAGCCACTTCCGCCTCCAGGCAGCCACCACTGATGGTGCCCTCAGGCCTGCCGAAACGCGAAACCAGCATGCGCGCCCCCGGCCGCCGATACGCAGAGCCTTCGACCCTTACCACAGTCGCAAGCACCGCCTCGCGGCCAGCCTCGCGCTCCGCCAAGAGTGCGTCCAACAGTGCATTCAGGCCCGACATTACATACCTCCACTCAATGCAGGGACTCAGTCCGTCGCTTGGCCACAGCCGGTGCCGATACCTGCGCACCACTATCCCCAAAGCGCTGCAGGATGAAGCTGCTCAGCGCAGCCAATTCTTGGTCGGTGTAAATGCGCCCGAACGACGGCATGCGCCGGTTTACTTGGGCGTCGGCCGAGCCATGCCCGCTCAACAGGACGCCGAGCAAGTTGCTTGCGGTAGGGTCGTTGACTGTCTTCAAACCTAGCAGCATAGCCGTTTGGCTCTGACTGCCAGTGCCGTTCCAGAGGTGGCAACTGGCGCAAGCTCCAGCGAACAACTTATTGCCGAGTGGATTGCCACTGCCCTGCTCCGCAAGCGCTGCCTGCTGCGGACGAGCCACACCTTCGCTGCGCGCGGGTGAGTCTTTGAGGAACACGGCGATCGCGTGACGGTCGGCGTCGGTCAGATAGCGCAAACTGTGCTCGACTACTTCGGTCATAGGCCCAGCGGACAAACCCAAGCCTGGCGCTGCCCCGTCTTTCAAGTAGTTGGCCAGTACGTCTGTGGGCCAGGCACCGATGCCATGCACCGGGTCAGCGCTGATGTTGTAAGCATTCCAACCCTGGATAAGGTTGCCGGCCAGCGAACGATCGTTACTGACCGCCTGGAACAAGTTACGCGGCGAATGACATTCACCGCAGTGCCCGGGCCCTTCTACTAGATACTGGCCGCGATTGCGCTCGGCAGAGTACTGGCTGTCCGCTTGGAATGGTTCATCGTTAAGGAAGAGGGAATTCCAAAGAACCATGCCCCAACGCTGGTTGAACGGGAAGCCAATTTGGTTTTCGCGCGGTGCCTGCTCGACAGGTTCTAGGCTGTCGAGATAGGTCTTGATGGCGAGGATGTCATCTCGAGACATTTTGCTGTAGGAAGTATAGGGAAACGCCGGGTAGTAGTGTTTTCCATCACGGCCCACGCCGGTCTGCAACGCGCTTACAAACTCTTCATTCGTCCATGCGCCGATGCCTGTTTGCGTGTCCGGGGTGATGTTGGGCGAAAACAGCGAGCCGAACGGTAGCTTAAACTCGACGCCACCTGCGAACGGTTTACCACCTGACACGGTATGGCAAGCCACGCAGTTGGCGGCGCGCGTCAAGTATTCGCCTTTAGCGAGGGAATCCTCTTGTGCATTGGCCGCTTGCGCCAGTAAAGCCCCGCTGGCGAACATCAGTAGGCTTCTTATTAATTTCATCAGTAGCTCCTTAAACCGGGTAATAGCCGAAACGGCTAAGCGGCAAACGACGTATACGCTGGCCCGATGCTGCGTAAAGGGCGTTGACCAAGGCTGGGCCGATCAACGCAGTACCGGCCTCGCCAACGCCACCCGGCGTTTCCAGACTCGCAAGCAAATGCACCTCCACCGCAGGCGCTTCGTTGATACGTAGCTGTCGGTAGTTGTGGAAGTTGGTCTGTTGCACCTGACCGTTTTCGATCAGGATTTCGTTGAACAGCGAAGCGGAAAGGCCGAACAAGGTGCCGCCCTCGATCTGTGCCTTAACCGACGTCGGGTTAGTTGCAAAACCGCAATCGACCACGCTGACCAGGCGCTTGATGCGCACGCCAAAGTCGCCCTGCATCTCCAGTTCAACCAAAGTGGCCACATAGCTACCGAACACCGCACTGACCGCCACACCTCGACCCTGTCCGGGTGGCAAAGGCTTATTCCAGTCAGTCTTCTCAGCCAACAAACGCAGCACTGCCTGGGCGCGTGGTTGTTCAGCCATCAGCTCCAAGCGGTAGGCCACTGGGTCGGCTTTTGCGTTGTGCGCCAGTTCATCAATGAAGCACTCATGGGCATAGGTGCCGCGAAGCGGGCCCACGCCTCGCCACCACGACACAGGCACGACGCTAGGCTCCTGGCGGATATAACGAACCTGCAAATGCGGCAAGCTATAGATAGGGTCCACCGCAACTTCAACGGCATCGGCATCCACGCCGTTGGGTGGCAAGCTGCCGGCATAGCGGGCGAGAATTGAGGCGCCGGCAATGCGATGTTCCCATCCTAGCGGACGCCCCTTGTCGTCGAGGGCGGCTTTCATACGATCGGCATACAGCGGCCGATAGAGGTCGTGGGTCATGTCCTCCTCACGGCTCCAGATCAGCTTGATCGGGTAATCAACCAGCCGCGCGATGGCCACCGCTTGAGTGATGAAGTCAAACTCCAAACGCCGGCCAAATGCCCCTCCGATCAGTTGGTTATGCACCTGGATTTTTTCAACTGGCAACCCGGTGACTTTGGCTGCTGTCTGTTGAGCGAAAACTGGCACTTGGGTGCCGACCCACAGCTCGCAGCCATCTTTGCGCACATGGGCCACGCAGCTCATGGGCTCAAGCGGCGAATGCGACAACAGCGCTTGCTCGTAAACAGCTTCGAACTGGCTGGCCGCTTGTAGCTTGGCTTGTTCAATGTCGCCGGTGCGTTTAGCGACCACGCCATCACGGCTACTGGCCGCGAGTAGTTCTTGGTCCAGATGCGTAGAACCAATAGAGGCATTCGGCCCAAAGTCCCACTCGATTTTCAGCGCTTTGATGGCTTGCTGACAGGCCCAGAAGTGACTCCCGGTAACAGCCACGGCATTGTCCAATCGCACGATGTCGCGAACCCCTGGCACTCGCCGTGCCGCAGCATCATCAACCGTACGCAATCGCCCGCCATACACAGGACAGGTGATGGTGGAGGCAACCAGCATGCCGGGGATTTGTAGGTCGATGGTAAAACGCGCCTTACCATTGACCTTCGCGGGCGTGTCCAGGCGCTGCGCGGGGGTGCCCAACAGCTTGAATTGCTCGGGGGTTTTCAAGGGTACGTCAGTGGGTAGTGGCAGCGTAGCCGCGGCCTCGACCAGTTCGCCGTATTTAGCCTGAAAGCCACCAGGGCCAAACACTTGGCCGTTCTGCGCATGGCACAGGCTCGGCGCTACATGCCATTGCAGCGCTGCAGCCTGGATCAACAGGACACGCGCCGTGGCGCCCGCCCGACGCAGCGGCTCCCAGGTGTAGCGGGTAGAAGTCGAGCCACCGGTGGCCTGAAACTGCAGCAAGGTGTCGGTATACAGCGCCGAGTTTGGTGGCGCCTCTTGAATAACGACCTGATCGAGGCCTACTTCAAGCTCCTCCGCCACCATCATGGCAATACCGGTCTGTGCGCCTTGGCCCATTTCAATTTTTGGCGAGATCACCGTGACCACGCCATCGTGGCCAATCCGAACAAAGGCTCCGTAACCCTCAGCGGAGCGATCACCCAGCCGGCCTGCGGCAGCCGCCTCGGCGGCTGCACTCTTGGACACTAAGGGCGGTAGCCAGGTACTCAACACCAAGCCGCCGAGGGCGATGCCGCTGCCCTGCAGGAGGCGACGACGAGACATATGAACATTCATTTCGTTAGGCTTTTTCATCTCACGCCTCCTCTACACGGCCAACACTGTGAATGGCCGTGCGAATGCGGGTGTAAGTGGCGCAGCGACAAAGATTACCCGCCATGGCCGCATCAATCGCCTGGTCATCGGGCGTCGGCTGGCTATTCAGAAGAGCAGTTGCTGCCATGATCTGTCCTGACTGGCAGTAACCGCACTGCACCACCTCATGCGCTAGCCAGGCCTGCTGCACGGCTTTGCCCACGGCCGTCTCACCGATGGCCTCAATGGTGGTGATTGAGCGACCTGCCACAGCCGAAATAGGAGTCACACACGAACGGATCGGCTGGCCGTCGAGATGCACGGTGCACACCCCACACTGAGCAATGCCACAGCCGTATTTTGTCCCTGTCAGGCCGAGCACATCGCGCAAGACCCACAGCAGAGGCATATCCGCTGCAACGTCAACCTGCTGCGACTGTCCGTTGATGATTAACGTTTGCATGGTCTTTCCTCTGCCTAATTGGGTTAATGCCGACAACTGTAGTCATCGCTTTTTAATGTGTTAATGGCACGTGACGCTGACTGAAACAGTCCACGTACTCACTGATTAATTCGCCTCAAACGAGAAACCAGCCACCCTGCCAGCGGAAAGGAGATGATCTGAGTGAAAGGCACCAAAACCACCACCTCCACCAAGACCATCAGCGGAAAGCTCAGATCATGGGTCAGCGGCCCCAATAAACTCAGTACCAATAATAGCGTTGGGTATAGCCCCAGACAGCCCACCAAAATTCGCCAACCTAAATCTTTACTGCGTGTAGTCATAAAGCTCTCTGCAGCCAGTGCTGCGTCCATTGGACTGGAATATATAAATAAAAAAGCCCTACCACTCAGGAACGTGAAGTGGCAGAGCAAAAATTATGTCAGCACAACAATAGGCATTCAGTGGTCACTGACGCGAACTACTAATTTGCCAAAATTTCTACCTTCTAGTAGCCCAATAAAGGCATTGGGCGCCTCTTCCAAACCACTCACCAATTCCTCGCGATACTTGATCCGCCCCTGCGCCAACCAGCTCGACATTTCGTTAAAGAACTCGTCGTAACGGTGCGCATAATCATCAAAAATAATAAAGCCTTGGACATTGATGCGTTTGCGCAGAATGGCACCCATCAAAGATGGCAAACGATCTGGCCCCATGGGTAAATCGGTATCGTTGTAATGCGCAATAATGCCGCAGACCGGCACACGGGCTTTGGCGTTTAACAGCGGTAGAACCGCAGCGAAAACCTTGCCACCGACGTTTTCGAAATAGACATCGATACCCGCAGGGCAGGCCTTGGCCAGTTGCTCGGGGAAGTCCGGCGCACGGTGATCTATGCAGGTATCAAAACCCAGCACCTCGACGGCATGCCGGCATTTGTCCGCCCCGCCTGCTACTCCGACCACATGACAGCCTTTGATCTTGCCGATCTGCCCCACAGTCGCTCCCACCGGACCGGTAGCCGCCGCAACCACTAGCGTTTCACCAGTCTGGGGACGGCCAATGTCAAGCAAGCCCATGTAAGCGGTAAAGCCAGGCATACCTAATATGCCTAAGGCATAAGACGGATGAGTCGGCGAATTACCCAAAGGAGTCAGGTCGCTGCCATCGGACAGGGCATAGTCTTGCCAGCCACTGAAGGACAGCACCCAGTCACCGACTTTGTAGGCCGGATTTTTCGAAGCTAGCACACGGCAGACAGTACCACCCACCATGACCCCACCGATTTCCACCGGAGGAGCATAGGACGGTGCATCACTCATGCGGCCGCGCATGTAAGGGTCGAGCGACAGATAAACGGTACGCAACAGCACCTGGCCTTCTGCAGGTTGAGGAATGGGGCTTTGTTCAATGCGAAAATTCGCTTCGACAGGCGCACCGTGCGGACGCGACGCCAGAACAACGCGACGATTCACTTGCTTTGACTGGGGCATGTTCAAATTCCAGGGCTGGTGTTGGAGAAATGGTTAGGGGTGCCACAAATTAATTAGACCAGTCTGCTACAAATATGATAGAGAACACCCACCTACGGGTGGGAAATCTCATCATCAGGCTTGATTAAACGCCAGCATGGCCAAGGTCGTAGCTTTGGCGTTTTCCAGCGACCGACTATTACGGTGGAGTTTGCTCAGCAGGCTGGCTCCGAGCCAAAGCTGGTAAAGGGCTGTCGCTGTTCGGTAAGCATCACCTTGCGGCAACGAGCCGTCGCGCTGCCCCTGCTCGATACAGCCAGCGATACGTTCAATTATTTGATCTGATCCATCACGCAGCGTAATGCGCATTGACTCGGACAGGTCCGCCACCTCGGCGCTCAGCTTCACGACCAGACACTTCTGCTCATCGCAGGGCTCGCAATAGCTATCAAGCCACTTCTGCCAATAGCCCATGAGCCGCTCGCGGGCAGTATTGCCCCTTACCGCGAAACGCTCGTCCATGTTCGCCAAATAAGTGCGGAAGTAATCCTCCAGCAAGGACTGGCCGTATTGCTCCTTGGACTTGAAGTAATGGTAGAACGAGCCTTTCGGCACGCTGGCCGCCTGCAAAATCTCGTTAAGTCCCACACCCGTAAAGCCCTTAACCACCATCATGCGATGGCCGGTGTCGAGTAAATGTTGGCGCGTATCATCGTAAGTCTGCTTCATTGCGGAAGATTACCAAAAAATTAGACCAGTCGTCTACTTTGAATGTCAATGCTCTACTATAGCAACACTGCCAATCCGCCACCCACCTCATGCGGCATCGAAAAGCTCGATTCAGCTAAATCTAGACGCGCCTGCCACCCTCCGGCGCTTACAGCAGCCCCAAGCCTTAACGTAAATCGCACCATAGGGAGTCCAATCCGTAGGCAAAATATGCAGCGCTGAGCCTAATTAAGCAGTAGTAGACCGGTTGACTAGTAACCGAGTAGCATGCGAGCCACCGTCTAATGACCACACCATCAGCACTGCGCCTAATGGGCCAGCGCACACCCCGTCGGAGTTAAAATGATGATAAAACTTCACCACCTGAATGCTTCACGCTCGATTCGTATCCTCTGGCTACTGGAGGAAATAGGCCAGCCTTATGAGTTGATCAAATACCAGCGCGATGAAAAAACCCATTTAGCACCCGCTTCACTCAAGGCCATGCACCCACTCGGCAAATCGCCGGTTATTGAGTTAGATGGCAAGGTTATTGCTGAGTCGGGTGC
This sequence comes from Pseudomonas sp. MF09156, assembly GCF_059862305.1. NCBI lineage: Bacteria > Pseudomonadati > Pseudomonadota > Gammaproteobacteria > Pseudomonadales > Pseudomonadaceae > Pseudomonas > Pseudomonas sp. MF09156. The sequence continues at coordinate 9,142 of NZ_JCBCUR010000025.1, read as the reverse complement.
GATGATGGAAATTCTGATAAAGCGATTTGCGCCTCACTTAGCGCCTGATGAAGATTCAGCTGAGTACATCGATTACCTAACATGGATTCACTTTTCAGAAAGCTCAGCAATGCTGCCATTTTTGTTGAAGGTATTTAACGAATTTGAAATTAAATCTGGAACTGATCTCAAGTTTCTCGAAGATTACGCCGGAGCGGAATTTGATAAAGTTTTTTCATATTTAGACGACTATCTAAAGGATAGGAGATTCTTAGTCGAAGATCGACTCACAGGAGCAGACTTCATGCTGGGGTTTGTCGTGAAAGGCGCACTCAATTGGCTAAAACCTGGGAGCAAATTACATATTGAGCGCTATGTTCGCAACCTTGAAAATCAGAATAGCTATATACGCGCACTGAGAATCGACGCAAACTGAATCGCTCCTAGTACGGTCCACTTTTAGTACGCTTCTCACTATCGCCACCGACCTTTGTTGGTCGGAAGCGGAGCATCAGAGCCGCGCCCTTGCTGCTCTGATGCTGCTCTGATTTACCATAAACCCCTTCACGCCCTGGGCTTCGGCAAAGCGTCCCACGGCGGTCAAACTGGCCCAGGTGCGCAGTGCTTCGCGCCGCGAGCGGATCGGCAGCCAGCGTGATCCGGCGCCGCCCAGACGAATCCCCAAACCCCATTTTTCGCCGTGCCGGCTGACCAGCACCTCGCGCACCGCGCCGCCCTCGAGCATGGCCCGTAGCGCGTCTTCGTGAATGCCTTCCCTCATGCCGGCCCCACACTGGATGGGCCGCCCAAAGTGGCGGCGTCAGAGAGGAACGTCTCTACCTCCGTGCTTAGCAACGCTTTGGCGTGGATCAAGCCCATCATCCATATACCCAGACGCGTGACACTACCGCTGTGCTGCGCGGCAATTGCGTCCAGGTGATCGAATAAATCCTCGATTAGAGTCGCGGTGGATAGGGTGATGACTTCAGTACGTAACGCCACAACAATGCGTCCGGCCAAGTCCGCGCAGCCTGGCGACACGTTACGGAGGCACTCCAAACGCAGACGGTAAGGATTAGTGATGGTTAATGGCATTACAGCGTTTCCTATCGGGGAAGGGACGACCTGTGGATTAACCACTCGCCCTATGACTGATGGACCAGTCTATAGGGTTGTGGCGTCCAGCCGACGCAAAAAAGCCCACCGCAGTGGGCCTGTTTGTGGGGGGCGATTGAACGAAAACGCCGTTATGATCAGTCCACTCAGCCATACCCCGCGCGTGCATCGACGAGGTAATCCAGCGCGTCGGCCTTACGCTCAGCCGAGCAATCGGCATGCTTGACCAGCGTCTCACAGAAGCCAGCGTCAGCGTTGACCAAGGCGCGCAGCAGGCTTGAGCACAAGAGAACTTCATCGTCGTAATTGTCCTGCAGCTGCTGATACTGGGCTTTCAACTCGGCAATGCGCGCTTGAAGTTGCTCAGGGGTTTTCTCGGTCTGGGTCATGTCGTGGGGTCCTTTCTGTTCGTCAACAGACCACGCTCGGTAATGAACAGTGTCTCCGGCGCCATGCTCCATGCCTCACTTTCTTGAAGGGGAGTTTTGAGCATAGACAAAGATGATGCATAGCGTTTCTGAATGCTTGCTTGTCAGAAATCCCATGCACAAGGTGGGTCAGAGCTCATCAATTGGTGCTGTTCTCTTAAATTGATATGAGTCATGTCGCGTCAAAGTTAGACAAAACTAAGGTTTATTCGAACTGTTGCAGAGTGGCGTATGGTGAGTGTATAGGCACATAAACACCTTTCGACGAGAAAATCATGAAAACCACTCGCTGGAACGTCGCTGTCTCCACCGACACTGACCAATCGCTTCGCATGTTTCTAGCCAGCCAAGGCGGTGGGCATAAGGGCGATCTGTCGCGCTTCATCGAAGAAACGGTGCGGGCACACATCCTTGTACTGAGCGCCGAACAGGCCAAGGCCGCTAACGCCCCTCTGAATGAGGCAGAACTGACCGAAGCAGTTGATCAAGCGCTCCACTGGGCACGTAGGCGCTGATGCGGGTCGTGTTGGATACCAACATCTTGTTCAGCGCGCTGATTTCACCGCATGGCGCGCCCGATGCGATCTACCAGGCTTGGCGGGCGGCACGTTTCGAGGTAGTGACCTCACGGGCACAGCTCGATGAAATTCGTCGCGCCAGTCGTTACCCCAAGCTTCAGGCTATCCTGCAGCTTGCCAACGTGGGTGCCATGATCAATAACCTGCAACGGGCGATGGTACTGGAGCGGTCTGCACCGAGGTACTGTGATCGATGCCGGTTGACTTTCTGACTCAAGAGCAACGCGACGGCTTTGGTCGCTATGTCGATCCTCCTAGCCGCGAAGAGCTGGAACGCTATTTTCACCTGAGCGATGACGACCACAAAGCCCTCCTGCCGCTGCGCGGCGAACACAACCGCCTCGGCTACGCCACGCAACTGACCAGCGTCCGCTACCTGGGCACCTTCCCTGAAGACTTTTCAGCCGTTCCGGATGAGGTGCTGCAAGCGCTCAGTCGTCAGCTCGCCATCAATGATCCGACTTGCATCCTGGCCTATGCTGAAACCCGTCAGCGTCAACGTCATGCCGGCGAGATTCAGGAGCGTTATGGCTATCAAGTGTTTGCTGACTCCAGCGTCGGCTTTCGACTTGCTCGCTGGCTATATACGCTCTGCTGGACAGGGACAGATCGTCCTGGTGAGCTGTTCAATCGGGCGACGACCTGGTTGCTGACGCACAAGGTTTTACTGCCTGGCGTAACCGTACTGGAGCGGTTTATCGCGCAACTGCGCAGTCGGGTCGAAGAACGCCTCTGGCTCACCTTGGGCCGCAGCGTGACCGATGAACAGAGACAGCACCTGCAAGAATTACTGGTAGTAGTCGAAGGTAACCGCTACTCCCGCCTGGATCAATTGCGCTTCGGCCCGGTGATGATCAGTGGGCCTGCACTGATCCGAGCGCTGCGGCGGCTCGATGACGTGCGTGGCATCGGCATCACCTTGCCCGCAGCGGCGCATATCCCGCCCAGCCGAATCGCGGCCCTGGCACGCTTTGCCAACACGGCCAAGGTCACAGCGATCAACCGGCTGCCGGCATCGCGGCGGATGGCAACGTTGGTGGCGTTTGCGCTTTGTCTGGAGGCGACTGCGCATGACGACGCCCTGGAAGTTCTGGAAGCTTTACTGCGCGACCTGTTCAGCAACGCAGAGAGGGCCGACAAGAAAGCTCGGTTGCGTAGCCTAAAAGACCTGGATCGCTCGGCAGCAACGCTCGCCGCCGCCTGCAAGGTGGTGTTGGATAGCTCAATTAGCGATGACAACGTCCGCGCCCGGCTGTTCAACGAACTGCCACGTATCACTCTGGAGAAAGCCCTCGAAGAGGTCACCGCGTTGATCCGTCCGGCCAACGATGTGTATTACCTCGCCCTGGAGGAGCGCTACCGCAGCGTGCGCCGTTTCCTCCCCGACCTATTGAAGCATATTCGCTTTGGCTTCAGTCCAGCTGGCAAGGGTGTGGCGGCTAGTCTGGACTGGTTGCAACTGAACCTACCTCGTAGAAAACCGGAAGACGATGCTCCACAGGAGATCGTGGCCAAGGCTTGGCAGCAGCACATCACCCGCGAAGATGGCTCCCTCGACATGGGTGCCTATGTATTCTGTACGCTTGATGCACTGCGCACTGCCCTACGTCGTCGCGATGTCTTTGTTTCACCCAGTTGGCGCTATGCCGACCCGCGTATCGGTCTGCTCGATGGCGCTGAATGGCTGACGGCACGACCGATCATCTGCCGCTCGCTGGGCCTGACCATCGATGCCAAAACCACCTTGGACGCCTTGTCTGTCGAGCTGGATGCAACGTGGCAGGCAGTCGCTGCCCGCTTGCCCGAAAACCCTGCCATCCAGTTGAGCGAGAGCGCTGATGGTAAAACTGAGCTGTCCCTCGGAGCGCTGGACAAGCTGGAGGAACCGAACTCGCTACTGCAACTGCGTGCGGCCGTGGCCGACTTGATGCCGCGTGTCGATCTGCCAGAAATCCTGTTGGAAATCGCCGCCCGCACCGGCTTTGCTGAAGCCTTCACCCATGTGTCCGAACGCAATGCGCGGGCCGATAACCTAGTGACAAGCCTGTGTGCCGTACTCCTGGGGGGAGCCTGCAACACCGGCCTGGAGCCACTGATACGCAATGATAACCAAGCGCTGCGCCGTGACCGACTGTCCTGGGTCAGCCAGAACTATCTCCGCGACGACACCCTGTCAGCAGCCAATGCCATTCTGGTGTCTGCGCAAAGCCAACTGGAGCTGGCTCAGGTCTGGGGCGGCGGCGAGGTGGCCTCCGCCGATGGCATGCGTTTCGTCGTACCGGTGCGCACCGTGCATGCCGGTCCCAACCCGAAGTATTTCGGTACCGGACGGGGAGTCACCTGGTACAACTTGATTTCCGATCAGTTCTCCGGCCTGAACGCCATCACGGTGCCTGGCACCTTGCGCGACAGCCTGGTATTGCTAGCGGTCGTGCTGGAACAACAGACCGAATTGCAGCCAACACAAATCATGACCGATACCGGTGCCTACAGCGATGTGGTGTTCGGGTTGTTCCGCCTGCTCGGTTATCACTTCTGCCCGCGCCTAGCCGATGTCGGCGGTACCCGCTTCTGGCGCACGAGCCCAGACGCGGATTATGGCAAGCTCAACGGACTGGCACGCCAGTCGGTAAAAATCGACCTGATCGCCGAGCACTGGGATGACCTGCTGCGTCTCGCCGGCTCGCTCAAGCTCGGTCGGGTACCGGCGACCGGCATCATGCGCACGTTGCAAATGGGGGATCGTCCGACCCGTCTGGCCCAGGCATTGGCAGAGTTCGGACGGATCGAGAAAACTCTGCACACGCTGACCTACATTGATGACGAATCCAAGCGTCGTGCCACCCTGACCCAGCTGAATCGCGGCGAAGGCCGGCACAGCCTGGCCCGTGCCGTGTTCCATGGCAAACGCGGCGAGCTTCGCCAGCGCTACCGCGAAGGTCAGGAGGACCAACTCGGCGCCTTGGGCCTGGTGGTAAATATCATCGTGCTGTGGAACACCCTCTACATGACCGCCGCCGTGGAACGGCTAAGGCAGCACGGCTACCCGGTGCAGGAGGAGGATCTGGCTCGGCTGTCGCCGCTGATCTATGAGCACATCAACATGCTGGGTCGGTACTCCTTCGCGGTACCGGAAGAGGTTGCTCGAGGTGAGCTGAGACCGCTGCGCAATCCAGACGACGATCAGTGACATCTCTTCGGTGAAAGGTCGCCTCCAGGACATCCGAGCTTAAGTGCACTTTCTGTTCCGTTGCTCCCCAAACCCCGCCTTCACGTGTCGTGAGACCTGTTTCGTCGATGCCAGATACTGCAGCGTTCACCAAGACGTTAACGCCCAGATGAGTCAGCTGTTTCAACACCGAGTTACTGATACGCTCTGGCAGTCCAGGCAAGATCCGAGGGCCAGCCTCGATCACAGTAATCTTAAGATTGTCCGGCTTAACCTGCCCCAAACCATAGCTAAAAAGCTCTTCAGCCGCATGGCGTAGTTCTGCGGCGAGTTCTACACCTGTTGCGCCAGCGCCCACAATAGCGATGGAGATCGCCCCTGTAGCATCTTGGTGCCTAGTGGAGGAGAGATAAGCATTCAACAACTTGCGATGGAAAAAATCAGCCTGTTTTCGGGTGTCCAGAAAAACCGCGTGTTCTCTGGCTCCAGTGATACCGAAATCGTTTGAGTTGCTTCCAACTGCAACGATCAATGTGTCGTAGCAGAGAGTTCGAGGAGCGATGAGAGGCTTATCGTCCTCATCCATAACAGCGGCCAGACTCAGTGTCTTGGCCTTTCGATCAAGGCCCTCCATCGTGCCTAGCTCAAAGGAAAAGTGATTCCATTAGCCTGAGCATGGTAATTAAGTTCTTCGGTAGCCGAGCTGAGCGCACCCGCAGCGACCTCGTGAAGAAGCGGTTTCCAAACGTGTGTGAGATTGGTATCGACCAGAGTAATAGACGCCTTGTCTGATTTCCCAAAGCGCTTACCTAGCTTAGTCGCCAGCTCTAATCCACCTGCACCGCCCCCAACAATAACGATTTTGTGTTTCATTGAAGTCGCTCTAAATAAATTTGAAAGATGCACTGAAAAAAAAGGATGTACTCGCTCACCCGCCTTTTTACGGGCGAGCGAGTACGCTCGATAGCACTATGTGTTATCGGAGGTATTGCTTATCGACTACGGTGTTGCAAACAGTTTAGAGCACGCCGTTCTGCTTGGCGGTATGAGTAGCCAGGGCGTCCATCAGTGCCGGGGACAGGCAGTCATAGGTAGGAAGGCCGATTTCGCCGAAGCGGGCACGGATTCCATCCATCTCTGCTGGCGGAGTGCCGGTTTCGATTACCGAAGAAACGAACGCGGCAAAGCCTGGAGCAGCCCAACCGGCTTGTGGCGACAGTTCGGTATGAACAAAGTCCAGGCCGTGGAAGGCGTGACCAGTGTTTTCAATCCGACCAAACAGGTGCGCACCGCAGTCTTTGCAAGCATGACGCTGGATAGTGGCGTTTGCGTCGACGATAGCAAGTTTTCCGGCGTTAGCAGTCACGCTGACCTTGTCACGAGGAACAACCGCGATCACCGCAAACTTCGCGCCTGCAGGCTTCCAGCACTTGCTGCAACCGCACGCATGATTGTGCAGAGTTTGAGCACCTACCTCGACCTCAACCTTGTTGGTTGCGCATAGGCACTGAAGGGTGCCACCGGCGAACCCGTCGATGGCAGTTTTGATACCGTTATCCAGAGAAGGATGCAGTTTTACATTGCTCACTTTGTATCTCCAACGTTGCGTGGGTGGGGGGAATACGACAGCCCCCCCCTGGGCATATGCCCAAGGGGGGAACCCGTCAGTATTTGATTACCGTACGGATCGACTTCCCTTCGTGCATAAGGTCGAACGCCTCGTTGATGCGCTCCAAGGGCATGGTGTGGGTCACGAACGGGGCGAGTTCGATCTCACCCTTCATCGAATCTTCAACCATCTTCGGCAGTTGGCTACGGCCTTTCACGCCACCGAATGCGGAGCCTTTCCAGGTGCGCCCGGTAACCAACTGGAATGGGCGTGTAGAGATTTCCTGGCCTGCACCGGCAACACCGATGACAATGGACTGACCCCAGCCACGGTGGGCGCACTCCAACGCAGCACGCATGACGTGCACGTTACCGATGCACTCAAAGGAGTGATCCACGCCCCAGCCAGTCATTTCGATAATGACTTGCTGGATCGGCTGCTCATGATCCTTAGGGTTGATGCAGTCAGTCGCACCGAACTGGCGAGCTAGGTCGAACTTGGCAGGGTTGGTGTCGATAGCAATGATGCGACCGGCTTTGGCCTGACGTGCACCCTGAATTGCTGCCAATCCAATGCCACCCAGGCCGAAAATAGCCACGGTGTCGCCTGGCTGTACTTTGGCGGTGTTGTGCACAGCGCCGATACCGGTAGTCACGCCGCAGCCCAGCAGGCAGACGTGCTCATGATTGGCATCTGGGTTGATCTTTGCGACCGACACCTCAGCAACCACCGTGTACTCGCTGAAAGTCGAACACCCCATATAGTGGTACAGAGGCTGGCCGTTGTAGGAGAAGCGCGTAGAACCATCCGGCATAACACCCTTGCCTTGGGTCGCACGCACTGCGGTGCATAGGTTGGTCTTTCCAGACTTGCAGAATAGGCACTCACCGCATTCTGCGGTGTACAGAGGGATTACGTGATCGCCAGGCTTGAGGCTAGTTACGCCTTCGCCCACTTCAACGACAACGCCAGCGCCTTCGTGGCCCAGAACGACAGGAAAGAGGCCTTCAGGGTCATCACCGGACAGGGTGAAGGCATCTGTATGGCAAACACCCGTGTCGGTGATCTTGATCAGCACTTCGCCTGCGCGAGGTGGTTCGACGTCGATCTCTACGATTTGAAGCGGTTTACCTGCTTCGAAGGCTACTGCAGCACGAGATTTCATATGGTTTTTCTCCAGAGGATGGTGCTCATTTAGTCTGGGCTGTCATCGCGGTAGGCCATTGATTGCTATTTCAGGTACGTCTTCACCAGGGAAATAACCTCATCAATAGTAGACCGCTGCGCCTCAGTTGAATCTACTAATGTCGTGAATTCTTCTCTTAGATGGCTTTCCAGTACCCCAGCCATCAGCCCGTTCACTGCTCCCCTAATTGCAGCAATTTGCTGCAGGACAGGCGCGCAGTCAGCACCCGCTTCCAGCGCTGATTCCAGTGCATCGAGCTGACCTCTTACACGGCGAACTCTAGCCAGAACGCGCTTCTTCTCTTCAGGTGAATGTGGCATGTGATAACCCTTTGGCAGTCTGAAGCAGGAATTTTACATTGGTGCTGGCAGGGAACATATCAAGATACTGGCTGGGAGTATATTGTGAAACTCCCCCGGAGTATACAGCTGTATCGTGCGGCTCACAGTCGCTGCAGCCTTTTGCACGCCTACTACCTGTTTAATGGGCAGATAGCGGGGCGGCCATCTTGACTCAGAACGAACAAGAGATTCATTGTCGAGGTTTCGGGCTAGCGAGTCTGACAGCGGTTTTTCGGCGATCATCCCATCATCACGTGACATGTCACCGGCGACGCGGATAGTTCCCGCAAGGTGTTCATTGAGCGCGACAGGGACGCCACCTTTCATCGGTAGGATTCTAGGCAGCTCTTGGAAGTGTAGATGGCCTTGGACGATTTGCTCCTCCAATGCTTTCGTGATGAAACCTTAAATCGAGGCCGTCTTCTACTTTGAGATCGAGGCTTCGACCATCCCACTCCCGACCCCATCACCTACGATACAGATGACGATGGAGTCGCGTTTTCATGAGGATTGTTTCTCGATTGATTGCGGCTTTCGCAGAGTGCAAGGTGATGACTGGTTTGGTTGCTTGAGAGTCGGCATTTTACCGACTGAGCAAATGCACAAGACAGTGAATCGCCCCTAGTTTCGTAGACACCTCCAAGCCTTAAAATGAGGCCCATTAGGAGGTGCCATGAGCAACCAGCGTTATCCCGAAGAATTCAAAATCCAGGCGGTCAAGCAAGTGACCGAAAAG
>NZ_JCBCUR010000024.1:0-69668 GCF_059862305.1 Pseudomonas sp. MF09156 | reverse complement strand
GCGGGTCTGCTTACGTTTGCCTGCGTACTCGGCATCAGCGAAAGACATTTGCTTCATCGGGGCTCAACCGTTCAGTTCGTGGGACAGCCGTATCTCACCAGATTTGGAAGTCTTTTTCAGAGTTTCCTTAAAGATGCGGAGGAAGAACTTAACGCTGGAGATCGCAATTTTCTGTTGAGAACGTTTTACATTGGTTTTCTCACAGAACTAAAAATCCTGTTTGATCGTTTGAACACGATGCGAGTTGATGAGCGGGACAAGGTTCTTGATGGCATGCGTCCATACTACAGATCTACAGGGAGCTATATGGAAACCTCATTCGATGAGCTTGAGCGAATCTTACTTATGGGAAATCAAAATATTGAAAGTTATTGGTCTGCCGTGAAACGCGATCTATGAAATGTGTCGCGAAGCGGATGAATGCAGGCCGTTACGGTGACCTACAAAAATACGGAATAGATGTTTTATGTATGGAGTTAATGAGTTGATCGGGGCCAGCGTTAGTTTTTCTTTCGATGGCTACAACCTACCTGGTGACATGGGGTCGTCTGAGGAAATATTAGAGGTCCTGCATGCGGACATTCCTGGAGTCAGGATCTCCTAAATGCAATCTTGCTGACTCAAGAGTGTGCAGAGTTGCGTGAGCGAAGTTCTATGGTGATGGCGGTATTGCTTAGTGAATACGAGCCAACACTCGGGCACGCTGATGCGTTGCGAGCAAGAACTTTTTTTGCCGCGGCTATCACAGAGCTGAAGATGGTTCTTGATGAAATTAAAGATTATCCGCAAGCAGAGCAGGAAAAAGTATTGTCGCGTTTGGGTGATTATTTAGGTGAAGGCGTCAAAAAGTTGGACACCTCGTTTGAAGGTATGGAACATGTATATTTGCTGAGCAACCCGAATACGGGGAGATATTGGTTGTCGGTGAATCGATAAAAAAACATGCGTCTTTGTATTGGAGATAGTTGAATGCATTCAAGTGCGAGCTGTAAAAATCGAATGCTGTGCTGGAATCCAGGAACTGACCAGGTAGTTTTAGTACCATGGCCAGATTTAAACGGACTGAGCGATAGTTACAGGATGAGCGCTCTGGCTTGTTATCCTCATGTACAGCAAATGAGTGATGAGCAAAGGAAGGCACTGGTCTTTATCGAAGGGATGACGCTAATTATTCGTGAAGGTTGCTCACCCGCAGCGGTGCACCAAGCACTCTGGGGGCTAAGTGAGTACCGTAGTGGCTGTCCAGAAGACATGCCCAGTGCAGAAGCTTCGGTGATTCCTTTCAAAAACTAGATCTGAGAAATACGAATACTGTCTTCTTGCCCAGTGCTTTCTCCATCATATTTACCCCCTGAAAATGGGGGTAAGTCTGTGGATAAAGCCCTGCCGCAGCTGACGGGGAACGCTCCCCCGGCGATGCTCAAATTTCAATCAGCAGGGCGAAATCCGGCATCACACTTGACGTTCGCAATCGAGACAGAGATATTCCCCTCGGCACACTGGTAGGTGCCTGCCGTCCACATTGGCAAAGCGAAAGCTCTACCGACAAACCATACGCATCGCGGATCACCCTAGTTGCGCTACTCTACGATTTGGTATCAGCCAATAATGTATTGGATTCGAATCGTCTGGAGCTTTGCAAAACATGGATGCTCAAGCCAGTGAGAAACTTCTCGACCTGATCAACAGCCCGGGCGAGACTCTAGTACCCTATCGCGAAGGTTGTACCTTCTTCCCTCCACTTGAATTCGTCTTCGATGTGCTCGGCATGCCTGAGTTGCCCAAGCAATGCTATGAGCAAAATCATCAGCCTGGCTGGTTGACCTGGAAGACCTTCAGCAAATGGATGAGCAAGCCGCCTGCTGCCATGCAGTTGCGGCCAAGCCAGATCCTAAAACTCACTAAAACACTCGCGACCAACCCTAGTTCCCATGGGCTGCTACATGACTCGTTGCGGAAGGATGCCCTCTGGAAGCCTTACGCCCAATGGATTGTCCTTGTTCACCGCACTTTCCAGAGTGAAGTTTGCAGCGCTTACTGGGCGGGCTTGCTAGAAACGGAATGGCAATTGATGTGCAAAATTCTCCCAGCGATGCCTACTAACCGGGCCAGATTGGAAGCTCTGGCCAATAGCTCGCTGATGCACACGTTGGGTGCTCCAGGCTCCCCCGAGCGTATGCTGCAACTGCTGGCTTGTGAGTCCGATGCTGACAAGGTGGTGGCGGGCTCTGACTTCATCAATTATCGGCTAGCGGACCTGGCTAGTTTCCTGCTTCGCTTCGCCGCCTGGCACATAGTGGACAGCAGTTTGGCCCAATGGGTGCTTACGATTCGGGCGGGGAAACAGAACGAAATGTTGTTCGCGGATCTGCTTCCTGTGAGGCAGAAAGCGGGAGGCTGGACGAATGCAGTTGAGTTCTGCCTGAAATATTTCGCTGTGCTGTGCCGTTGCCCAGCCGACGATACCCTTTCATCTTCCTTGGGTCGGATCTGGGCCGAGCACGACTACGATCAAAATGAATTCCCGGAGATTGCTTCCCGGCAACACACGCTGCGTGATTGGCTCTCTGGCGAGAAAGGGCGACCCAAGCGCAACAGCGTGCTGTCGTTCGCCACGGCGGTCGCACACAAGGCGACTGTTTTACGCGGTCTAACTGCAAGCGAGGCCCAGGCTGAGGTCACAGGCTTGGTTTACTGCTTTCATTTCGCTGAGACCAGTCGGTATATGCTGGGTGAAATGCAAAAGAGACGTTTCTCAGAGTCGCTAATCGAGGCGGTTTTTTTTTCCTATGTAGAGGAGTACCGCAAGGCTCGAAATTTACTAGGCCAGCCCCTGGTCTGATCGGGAAGAGTCGAGTTGATGTCGACCCTTCCCGTTGCACATCAGTCTGCTATTTGGTCTTCCCAGTCCACCGGGCGCTCATCTTCGCCACGGGAACTCCAGTAGGCGTCGCTAGTAGGATTCAGTTGGTTGGAGCGGTTGTCATCGTCATGCTTTGCCATGGGTATTTCCTCTTGAGTGAAAGGCGATGCTTTGGTAAGCGAGGCCATCATGAGTCAGGTGATGGAAATACCAGAGGAATTGGCTGGGAAGAAAGTAACGACCTCAGCCGCTCTCAAATGCTGCTTAATGGCACAGACTCGGCCCGCCGACTGCGAAAAGTTTTAGTCGGTATCTCGACTACCTGCGACCGCCTAACCAAATCCTCATGGCCGCTAGGTGCTGCCAGCTCAACTGGTACCGGCGGTGAGATGCTGTGACGTTTGGCCGACCTGGCATACACTGGGTAGCTAAGCCCTGCCACTGGCGCTACTGGTGGTGGCGTTCGTAGACGTGCATCCCATTGAGAACAATGCGTGAGCGATTCGGTTCTTTACATCCCGCTGCTGGCTTCCCAGGCCAATTCCTTGGTTGATCCGAGTACTTCTGCTCGCGTCCTGTTGGGGCAGTGGGACGTCCCCCAAGTGGCTTCGGTGGCAGTCCTCCAGAATTTGCCGGCTCTGGACGGTAAACCGAAAAGCGAAATGCTCGTAGAGAAAGCCCTGGCCGAGTTGATTTCGATTGGAACAGAGCTGAGCCACACGCATCCACCAGGTACTTTTTCTAATCTGATCGCAGGCAAATTTAAGCCAGAGTTGTTTGAGCGCGGGCTGGCGCTCATGCCTCGACTGCGTGTTCGCTTCCTTGATGAGGAGACGTTGGACGCAAAACAATTCCTCAACGGTGGGATCTGGGACTTCAATTTCCGTGCTGCGCACGCCCAGAAGCTCAACCCGCTCAAGCATTCGTTCGAGACGTCATCGGGAAAAACAATTTCTCTGTCGAATCAGCAGAGCCGTACATTCCGCATTATTCATGCCGAACCCGATGAGAGCATTCATATCCAGGGCCTCGCTGGTACCGGTAAGACCCATATGATCGAACGCTTAGTGGACTCGCTTTCCTCAAGCCGACCACTCGTGCTGGCTTTCACCGCGGTCCAGCTCCAGGCATTGATGCAACGAATCGGAGCCGCGAACGTGAGAGGAATGACGTTCGGAGATCTCGCCAACTATGTGCTCGAGCGAGGTGTCGGCTATTACCGACCAGGTAAGCGGGCATCTGCTCGGCACCAGGTTACCCCGGAAGACATTGCGTCACGGTTGGGTTTCGGATGGATCAGTAGGCTCAGCCCAGCTCAAGTAGCCACGGCCTGCGCAAGAATGGTGGCCGCATTTTGCAACAGCATTGATTTTGCGTTAGCCGAGCAGCACATCCCAAAGGGGCTTGCTCTTGATGCCGTAGATCGATTGGTGCTGGTGGGGTATGCGCAAAAATTGTGGGAGCAGACCATAGAGCCGACCGATCCGCGCCTTCAGCTCCCGCTTCGTGGGTATCACCGAATTAAGCACATGACCCTGCTTCATGAGGCAGTGATAGGCCTAGAATTCACCCACATTATTGTCGACGAAGCGCACGACCTTAGCTGGCCACTCTCGGTATTTCTCGACCGCTGTACTCAGCCCGTGATTACATTGGGTGATGCATGCCAGCGCCTTGATGGGAGCTACCACCAGCGTGCTAGCACCCTCCGCAAGCACGAGATCACACACTCCATTCGCGCCGGCCGGCAAATCGAGGGAGTCATAAACCCCCTCATCGACAAACACCCGATCCTGAAATTGGCCTCGATCGAGGGCAACAACGGTATCGAGACGAAGATTGTTTACTACGACAAGCCAGAGGTTCCCACTGGGGCTGTGACAATTCTCGTAGATTCCGAGTGGGGATTATTCGAGTGGTTTCAGCGCCTGGCCATCGCTGGCGCGCGTTTCAGTTTGCTACCGGGTGCAGTCAACACCTTCCGCCGGTTCATTCTCGACTGCATAGGCCTGTTCCATGATCAAGAACGGCCAAAGCATAGCGCGCTCTTCAAATACACCCACTGGGATGATCTCCGGGCGGACATGGGCAGCAAAAATAGTAGCTTTCAGCGCATCGACCGGATGCTCAGCAAAGGCTATAGCTCATATGAGTTCGAGGCATCGTTACTCAACCTCGATGTGTCAGGTACAGCCCTGCTTCAGCTTGGCCGGGTCATGGACGCACGCAATTCCGAAATCGACGCAGTGATGCTCGCTCCAGACTTGCTCAGTCAAGTAGGGCCTGGCGACCGAATTGCAGCGAGCAGGGCTTTTGCAGCCCTTTACACGGGTGGATCGAGAGCTCGTCACAAGCTCATCGTTCCTGGTTATCTCCGGGACTGGGCGTCTGATATGTCCACGGCAGCGAAAGCTCAGATAACCTCATCTTCATGATGGTGGGCTCCATCAAAACAGTGCTGTCTCGAAGGCAGCGGCCAACAGCAATTGAATGGCGTTGCCGCAACGTCCTCCTTGGCTAGAGAGAAAAGATCACCCTGATAATCTGCATAGCATAGTGCGGCATGGAGCGCAGGCAGCGTGTCGGCGAAGCGTGTCACGCTGGTCCCGTCGAAGGAATTTGCACTGGCGGCAGCGCACATTCCGATCCGTCGAGCGCTGTTTACCCGGCCAACGTGGTAGTAGCAGTTGCGGCGACGAGAAAGGACACCCCATGCAGCCATGGTTTGCAGCTTCCAAGGGGTGCTCCCTCCGAGAAATATCCCTACGGATGGGCTCAGGAACTCACGCACATCGTCTGGCTCCATTCCATCCTGCACAGCAATGAGCAACCTTCGAGGAAATCCCTTCAGCCGATCCAGCCAGCGCAGGCTGAAATCCAGAGACTCTATCCCACCTGCCACGATGTCAGGTAGGACAACCCAGTCAGCGTCTTCGCCAAGAAGATCCACGGCACGGCCGAAAGCACGCTCATCGAACTGCGTGCCCTGCTGGTAAGCGCTCCACGCTCCGTTGTCCAAAGCGTAATGCTCGAACCCCTCAGTGCGCAGAACCCCGGCCGCAGAAACGAGTAAGCGCCAACCCGCCCCGCGCATTGCTGCGAGGTTGCGGCGTGTGCCGGTTCGGCTTGCATACGAGACCATCGGCGGGGGGATGTAGCCAAGCCGCTCCTCAATATCCAACTCCATGTCGGCTGACCCGTCCATACAGTAGTAATCGGCATATGCTGCTAGCGCTTGGGCGTTGCCTTGACGATGGCCATCGCGGTAAGCCTGAAGCCAAGCGGGGAGGCGGTTGAGTTCCATGCTGGTGGTTCCTGGTAGGAGGTGGCCACCGTCTCATCTCCTACCGAAATCCCAACGCTTCAAGGTGTGATGTCTGATTAGGCAGCACACAAACACGCCGAACGTAAAATCCCCGGCGAAGCTGCGATTACCAGAACCCGGGAAAGCGAGCGTTAGCTCGACACCAGGTCACTCCGGACGATATCGCCTCACGGCTAGGTTTCGGACCAGTCAGTTGGCTCAGCCCGGGGCGGTTAGCGAACACCTGTGCAAATATGGTGGCCTACCTTTGTGCCAGCAACGATCCAGTGGTCACAGAAGAGCGTGTCCCGAAGGGATTTGTGCTCAAAGCGGTAGATAGTGCCGTGCTGGTTGTGTACGCCCAGCGATTGTGGGATCAAACCATCAAACCGCCTAGGCCGAGCCTTCAGATCCCTCTTCGCAGGTACGTTCTCGGCAGCGAAAGCACAGCCGTTGTGTTCCCCGTAACGCACCGCCGGCAATAGAGTTCGAGTGGATGTTTTCCGACTGGTTTCCGTCCTGAAATCGGCCTTGCGTTCGAAGGGTGAATGAAATAATCGCTCAAACCCCGCGATTAAATGGCCCTCAAATGAACGAAATCTCAAAAGCTTTGCTAGCGATGTCAATAGCGCCACTGCCTTTGGTAGCATCGCTCACCCCCTGGACCGGGGAACCGATTGGTTACGGAACTTGGTTCTTTGCTGGCGCGATCACCCTTGGCGCGGGGGGAGGGGCATGGTTACTGGAACGGTCGTGGCAAAAAATGATAGCGAATCGCATCGTCATCGACATCAAGCCCAACCAGGTGATCGTTGACGGGGTGATACTCAACTGCGAATTTTCCTCACTCATTCGACTTTTCAAGAGTCGCGTGGCGTTGGCCGAGATGCTCGGGATCATCGTGAATGAAGCGATGTTCAAGCGAGGACAAAGCGTCGGCATTCGTAAATCTGCACATATCAAGATCTGGCCTGGGAGCCTGCAGGTATCTGACTTCGAATTGGAGTCGCTGTCCGAAGCAATTGCGGCAGAGTTCATCTCGCCGGTGTTCGAAGTCATAGACCGGCATATCGAGTTTCCGAGTCGCGATCTGCCATGTACCGCGCCAGCTACTCGCTGAAGAAAATCTCCCAAAACTTGATATCGGACTCGAACCATGGCCATCGACGAAAAAATTCAAGCAGTTCTCAACAACCCTGCTACCAGTGACTGGCTGAAAAGCTGTTTGGAGAAAGCGCTGCTCCGCGATTGCGTGGATGCGGCCAATGACGCCGAAATACTGCATGATCTGCTGGCAGCCCGTTGTGATGAAGCTTTGCGGGCGCTCTGACTGTAACTGCCTCTTGGACCGAATTTATCCTGAGCCAAAGTCAAAGAAAGCATCCCCCCGTCTGGAAAGTGGTTGAAGGCGGGCTGGTCTTCAAAGCCCACTGCGCGTCCTGGTGGGGTACCTCTAACGATTGTGCATCCGGTCGGCGAAGATTGACGGCGCGTTGAGTACGCAGTTAACTGTGTATCCATACAGTTATTTCTTCAGGCCAGGTTTATGAGCGTGACCCTTCTTGGTCCCATTGCGAGCGGTGGTAAATCGCTACCGCTGTATTCGTGTCAGGTATCTGCTGGCTTTCCGTCGCCGGCAGCGGACCATCTTGAAAAGCTGATATCTCTGGACGAGCTGTTTGATATCAGGGCACCGCATGTGTACCTAGCCAAGATCCTGGGCGACAGCATGCAAGGCGCGGGCATTTTCAGCGGTGATCTGGTGATCGTTGATCGAAGTAAAACGGCGCGACATGGCGATATCGTCATTGCGGCGCTCAACACCGAGTGCGTGTGCAAACGTCTGCACAAGCGAGATGGCCAAGTGGTGTTGATGGCCGAAAACCCCAAATTTCCGCCTAGATATGTGATGGAGGGCGACGAACTGGTGATATGGGGTGTGGTTAACTACAGCGTTCGCGATCATGAGCGTTAATACTGCCGTCGATCCAGCCTTGCCGATTTTTGCGCTGGCTGACTGCAACAGCTTCTACGCCAGTTGTGAGCGTGTTTTTCGGCCGGATCTGGCCAGCACGCCGATTGTCGTGCTGAGCAATAATGATGGCTGTGTTATTGCCCGTAGCTACGATGCCAAGCCCTTCGTCAAAATGGGCGCACCCTATTTCCAGATCAAGGACACCTTGCGCCGGCACGGAATCGTGGCTTTCAGCAGCAATTACGCGTTGTACGGTCAGTTGTCCGAAAGAGTCATGACCATAATAGAATCAATGGTTTGCGACTCAGAAATTTATAGTATCGATGAAATATTTTGTACGTTGACCGGCATGCCCGGCGACCTCACCGAATTCGGCCGAAAGATCCGTGCCAAAGTCCTAAAACACACCGGTATCCCGGTGGGTGTGGGCATTGCCCATACTAAAACACTGGCCAAACTGGCCAATCACACCGCAAAACGGCTGCAATCGCAGACTGGCGGGGTGGTGGACCTGTGCGATCCTTTCAAACGCGACTGGGTATTGCGTAACACCGCCGTTGAAGAGGTGTGGGGCATTGGTCGACGCATGTCGGCACACATGCAGGCCTTGGGCATTCGCACAGCAATGGACTTGGCCACGGCGGACCCGGTCCTGCTCGGCCGTAAATTCAGCGTCGTCCTTGAGAAAACCATACGCGAGCTTGCCGGCACTTCTTGTCTGGCGCTGGAAGACGCAGCTCCGTCCAAACAGGAGATCTGTTGCAGCAGAATGTTTGGTGTGCGATTGGAGACGATCGAGCCGATTAAGGAAGCGGTGGCCACCTACGTGCAACGGGCTTCGGAGAAGCTGCGAGCTCAGCATTCTCTGTGCAAAAAGATCCGCGTGAGTATTCGAACCGGCATGTTCAACCCGGACGAAGCGCGTTACGCCAACGGCGTTCTTGTGGAGCTTCCCTATCCCACCAATGACGTGCGCCTGATCACCAAGGCAGCGACACAGGCAGTAGAACGCCTGTTCCGCCCCGGGTTTCGATACAGCAAGGCCGAAGTTTTGCTCATGGATCTGCGTCAACCTGGTGAATTCACAGATGATCTCTTTGCGCATACGCAACCAGCCGCGGCGGATAAGGTGATGAATGTCCTCGATGAGATCAATAACCGGTGGGGGCGGGGTACGCTGCGCGCCGCAGCAGTGCCGGCAGCGCCGGCCTGGGCGATGCGGCGTGAGTTGATGAGCCAGAGCTACACCACGAGGCTTGACCAGTTATGGACGGTGAACGCCAATTGAGGCGTAAATAATCTGAGGGAGTTTTTACATGTGCAGTCATTATGAAGCGCCGACGCCGCGGCTGCTCGCCCACACATTCGGCATCGATCCCTATGAGCAGGGCAAGTTGGACCTATGGCCAGGCTACATCGGGCCTTTCGTCCGCCGCGCGGAACAGGTTGATCACGATGGAGCGGTGCAGATGCCGGTAGAGGCGCTGTCCGGTTCATTTGGATTGATACCGTCCTGGAGCAAGGACACCAAAATTGCGCGGCGTACTTACAACGCCAGGTCTGAAACCGTCGCGGAAAAACCGTCTTTTCGCAGTGCCTGGCGTCTGGCCCAGCACTGCATTATTCCCGCAGCAGCCATCTATGAGCCTGACTGGCGATCAGGAAAGGCAATAGCCACGCGGATTGCGCGGACAGATGGCGAGTTGATGGGCATCGCGGGTCTATGGGAGCAATGGCGCGATCCCGGCACCGGGGAGATCTTGCACAGCTACACCATGTTGACCATCAACGCGGACGATCACCCATTCATGCGCAACTACCACAAACCCCAGGATGAAAAACGTATGGTCGTCATACTGCCCCGGGGGCTATACAGCGACTGGTTGAAAGCTCCAGCCTGCGAGAGCATGGAATTCATGCGGCAGTACCCAGCAGATCGGATGGCCGTGGCTGTGTGATTTTCTGTGATTTATCAGTGTCGACCAGAAGCCTGAGCATCGGCACCACCCATGTACAAAAAAAGTGGCACTTCGCTGAAGGCGGATCGAAATATCAGTTGTCAAAATACACAACTGGAGTATTCTTGATCCTAAATGTTAGGAAAGCCCATGGACGTATTGCTCAAGCAGCGGTTTCAAGATGCCGCGAATCGCTACCCGAACGATCGGAGCGGGCTTCAACGATGTTACAGATTGCTGACGGAGGCAGAGCCAAAGAGCTACACGGATCTGGAAAAAATATTCGGTCACACTATCGATCTCTTCAAATACCGCGCTGATGACTGTTGGGTAGTAATTGATATTGGTGGGAACAATTTGAGGCTGATTGCAGGCGTTAACTACGCCAGGCAAAAGCTTTATGTGAAGCACATTTACACCCATGCTGACTACGACACGGCTACAGAGTGGTATGCCAGCAACAAACGAGGAATCAAACCATGATCACTGTTCTAGAGAATTCGCAGACCGTGCGCGCCGCGCTCGAAGATCTCCAAATGCTTCTCGAGCAGCTGAGCGGCCAGTTCGTCAATGGCATTAATGACGCCGCGGACTACGCACGCGCCTCGGTCTTGCTTGATGAGCTGACCGACGGGCATGACCTCAACAAGTATGAGGAAAAGATTCTGGTCGAGCTCGAGGACGCTATTCTCGCTTACGAGCAAGACGGTGAGCAGTTCAAGGCCTTCAACGAATCTTTCACAGCCAAAACCACGCCGGTGCAGCTGCTTAAAGATTTGATGGAAACACTGCAGCTCACAGGTTCAGATCTACCGGAAATTGGCGATAAGGCAGCTGTATCAAAGGTGCTCAACGGCAGATTACCGATCAGCCATAGAATGGCGTTCGCTCTAGCTGAGAGATTTAGCATGGACCCGAAAGCATTCGCCCCAACACCTGGTAAGGCTACTGTAGATGCCGCCTTAGCGATGTCTGTATCGAATAAACAGCAACCTGTCAGTCTCCCTAAGCTCAAATTGCACTCGGGCAATGGGCCAAAACCCGCAGTGGCTGTGCCTGCTAAGCCATTCAAGCCGTCAGCGCCTGCTAAGCCATCAAAGCCGGCAGCTCGGCCAGCGCAACCTGCTGGTAGCTGGTGGCCAACTCGGCAAGATGATGATCATAGGTTAGTGGCGCGTGCGCCTAAACCAAGCGACCGTGGACCTAAGCCGTAATTCCTCAAATATTCAGCCTTTGCACAACTCGTGTATTGAACTTTGGCGAGCAATGTACGAATCATGTTCCAAGGCTTTGAACGTTGCTTTTGCGCGAAGCGGAGAGTCTCCTCGTCCACCACACGCTCCACAAGCCACGGAAAATAATAGGAGAGACACAATGACCGACAAGCCTACCGCTTTCGACGTACAGGCCAAGTACCCCAATGAACAAATACAACGAAGCTGTGAGGAGCGTCTGAAACAGCTTCGAACAGCCCAATCCAGAGATCAGGTTAGGCTTGAGTTCCATCAGGGACAGGGCTATCTGCAAGCCCTGGTAGATGCCGGTCTGATCACCAGGCAAGAGGGCGGGGTCATCAGTTGCCAACTGATTGAAACCATGGTGCAGGCCAGTAGTCGACTGTCGGACGAGGGTGCCCAGTAACGGTTAAGTCCGCTAACCAACAGAAATCAGTCACGGTTACCAACTGAACCATTAACGGGATAATCAAATGTCAATGACTGACCCGCTCGCGGCACTCGTGAGCCTGCAGGTGGAGGTTCGTAAAGGTATGCCTACCCACCCTGCTGAAAACTACCAGTCTGTGCGGGTTGTGGCTGATAAAAAAAATGGTCGTGTTAGGTACACCTATGCCCGGGTCGAGCATGGCCGAGTCAAGGCGATGTCAATGTTTGTGAGTGTTGATCCCATAGACGGCATTGCATGTTTTCAAATCGGATATGCCGTTCCAGAAGTTTATCGCGGGAGAGGATGGGCAACTGAAATTGTTGTGCAGGGATTAGAAGAACTTCGCAACGGGCTGGCCCGGCACGGTGTGAAACAGTTCTACATCGAGGCTGTCGTAGGCACGTCCAACCTCGCCTCGATAAAGGTAGCAACCAAGACCATATCGCAGAGCCCAGAGCTGACAACTGATAGCGTTTCTGGTGAGGCCGCTTTGGCATTTACCCGACTCATAGAGTGTTGAAGGAAGTCGCCCAGGTACACCACAAGTCCAATCCTCAGACGCGGTGCCAGGTCAGTAGGGAGCCCCTATTATCGCATCTACAAAATGAGGAGAGTGCTCTGACTATCAACCAGTTGGAACAAGCCCTGAAGTTGAAACGGGCATTCTTCCATTCTTCGTAGCTGGTTAACCCTACTGCGCCTATGGAACTGGCAATAATTCAAGCTGGCCAAGGGTATGACCGCCAAGTTTCCTGATCAGCCTAGCCCGATCGTGCAAGATGGGCTGCAGATCGCTTCTGAAGATCTGATTGGACATGCGCATCATCCGGTCCCAGTCGGAATGATCACCCTTGAAGATTGCGATTGTTCCCAACCCCAGCAGGTAGTGCAGCCCAGCGGTCGGAGACTGGTCAAAGGTAACTCGAGACAGGGCGTTGTCCAATTCAAGGTTCACGAATAGCTCTGCGCCCTCGCGATCGATCTCAAACCCACTGCTGGTCACCACGTCCATGACCAACATGCCATTGCGTGTTCTGGTCAGGAGCTCTGCATCTGCAGCCGCATGGGAAATACTGCGTAAGCCGTTGAACATTCCCAGGTACTGATCATCACAGAACGGGACTTCGACTTCTGGGTATCTCAGATCCGCTTCGGTATATTTTGGCAGCGACGTTATATTCGGGACTTCATAGCGAACCCCTTGCTCGTAGACCTCCAGGAACACCCTCATTGCCGTAAAAGGCTTTTGGTACCCATACCGCCCCCAAAGCGCCTCTATTGCCAGCAGTTGCTGGATGTCCAGAAGTGTGAAACGGGGCTCAATACCGGCTTGATGTGCAGCGTCAAATTCATCGAGCTGAATCGTGAGCATGATTCCCAGCAAATCTTTGGTGAATGCCGGCGAGTAGGAATTCGGAGCGATTTTTATCGTCCCCGTTTCCTTATCAACCGTGCGCGCCAGCCAGCATCGAGCGCTCGGATCGAAGTGGCGGGCCTTGATGTAGTTCCGCAAGTCGTTCAGGGGCTTGAGCCACTCGTACTCGCCGCCTTCCTTGGCAATCATGCTCTCGGCGGACGAGTCTCGAGAGATACGGGTACATGACCAGCAGCCTGTGCGATGGCCACACGCGGGGCGCTCTGATTGTTTCCCTGCCAGGTAGACGTTCACCATGCAGTCACCGCCATTCATGTCGCGGTAGATCTCAACCAACCGATTAAAGCGGTCGTAGCATTCAATCCGACCGGCTACCACCTGGCCGATGTAGCTGAACACGTCCATGGTGGTCATTTCAGCGATTGGGCTGAGTACCCAGTCGTGCGAGCCAGCGCCGGCGCCGAGGTTCACAGCTTCAAAGGCGCTCTCGCCGCGCTCAGACATTTTCCGCTCGCGCTGCACGGACTCATCGAACCGGGTACCGATCAGCGAAACGATATCGTCATCAGCACACTTTCGGCCCAGGCGCGCCGAAACATCGCGAAGGATTGCTTTCTTCACTCGTTTCATGGGGTCTGCTTTGGTCATTTGCTGGCATTTGGCGTTGGAGCCAACGCTGGCGATGATGCGCCCACCGACCATGCTAACTAAGTAGTCATTGCTCAGGCCTGGCTTCGCTACCCACACTTTCAACTCGATGCCCTCAGCCTTCGCGTAAGCCTGCATTTGCTGCATCTGGCTCTGGTTGTAGCAGTGGATCACCGGGTTTTCCATGAGGGTGTCGGAGTGCATGACGTTCAAGGTTGGCACCTCGAAACCTTCGGTGGCCAACTCGCGAATTGCAGTGAACGCGATGTTCAGCGTAACGCTTGAGTCTTTGCCGCCACTCCACGCCACAACAGGCTGCTTGCCGGCTCGCACGACGCGCTTCACAGCGTCGACCGCCTCGGCAATCTTCTCGGCCAACGTCTTCTTAGGCCCACGAATAACTTTGGCAGGCATCTCCTGGACGCCAGCAGAAGAGAATAGATCGAAATCGAACAGCTGCATGACAAGCTCCGTGCTTGAATCCAACTCCTCACTGGAGCTGATGGATTCAAGGTACGGCAGGCATCGGCAATCCCAAGGGATTGAGAACGGCCTCGGTTCGTGAGGAAACCGCAGAGGAGTTTTTTAAACCGATCCGCAGCCTTCTGTTACGAAAGCTCCAGCTGGCAACTGCCAGGCTTTGCCCTCGGGCGTGAAGATCGGCAGCGTGTACTCGCGCTGGCGCCCTTGGGCAAGTGCGTCCAGATCGGTGATATCAAACGCGTCCGCTGTGGCCGACAGATCCACCACGTTGATTTTCTGTCGACTGATGGTGCAGCCGAACTCGTCCTCGTAACCTGCTATCGGGGTGACCCGTTCTGGGAAGTATTTTTGGATTGTGGCCCATACCTTTGGTGAGTTGTAGATGCACGTCATGCAGCTGAAGCGCCCCCATCCCAAACGGTAGGGAACAGGTGCCTCTACCCGATGGCGAGCAAGCAGTTCCCACACCTGTTCTTCGCTGTAGTGCAGTACCGGTCGCCAAGCATCTACGTGCCGGCCGAGGCGACCCTTGCGCCGGTCAACTGCATGAGGCTCCAACTGGTTGTATTTGCTGCGGTTGCTCGACTCAGCGCGGCGCTCGCCAGTAACGAACAAGGTCTTGCTACCGAGGAAGCGCCCCTGGTTGGTGATGGCCCGGCGGCCCACGTCGATCTTGGCTGCAGAGCTACACCAGCGCGTTGCCAGGTTGGCGCTTTGCTGAGGAAACCGGCGGCGGGTCGCTGGAGAAGTCCGACTGGTATCGCGATCCAGGCAGATAGTTCCGGCTGGAGTTTCGACCACGTGAGGCTTGGAGTAGGCTTCCATCTTGAGCATTTCGCCCTCGATGCCACCCTGCAACCATGAGAAATAGAGCGGCAGATTGAATGCAGCAGCGAACTTCTCGATAAAACTGTCATTGAAAGCCCAGTCCATGAGGGTGCTCCCCTCTGCACCATCCACCCGATGGTGCCAGAGCTCAACACGACGCAGATCCACACCCTGTTCGATCAGTGCCAGCAGGCAAGCGATGCTGTCCTTGCCAGACACACAGACTACAACGTGGTCATAGCTGTCGAGATCCACTGTCGGGGCATCGAAATAGGTTCCCTCTGCCAGCACAGCAGGCTCAGGCTCGAACCCAAGCAAGTTGAGCTGCTGGCCCAGCGCTGGGATAACTACCTGGTCGTCGAACTGGTGTTCGCGGGAGATTGACGCGTTCATTGGCTGTCCTCATAACACCTATTTGGTGCTTACAGACTCAACCTATGACGGCAACAGATAAACCCAAATGATGGGCGCAGGAGGAGGCGTTCTCCTAATATCGAGATGAGAAATAGGTAGTGACCCGGGCCCGCACAATGGTGAGGCCCAAGGTGAACCTGGGCGACTTTTCCTATGGTCGAGTGCTGCTGCGCGCACTGAAGTAAAATGCCAGCACTACACCGATCAGGGGACTGGCGAAGGCCAGAATTTCTGAGAAGTAGGGACTCTTGACGGTAGCACTTACCAAAATGGCCGCCATTAAGAAGTACAACGTCACGATGGCCAAAATCGGCTGCATACGTTTGTTGATTCGTTCCGTCTTCGGCTCGGCATGGCCCAGCCCGCCGCAGATTCCGCATGGAAGCCCAACGTGCCCAGATCCTTTCAGGTCGTTGCTCTGCACACATGAGGCGCATGTGGCCCCATTAGCCGCTTTACTGCATGTGCCAGTGCGCTCGCAATGAGCGCAAGGGTGAAGGTTGGCTTTCACGTCCATGGTGCTTATCCGTCAACTTTTCGGTGATTGATCTTTTGAGGCTGGTAGACGCTTGTCGCACCAGAGGTCCAATCCCCGGGTACGGTGCACTGTCGATCCTTCCTCGATCCGCAACCAGTGCTCACGCAACACGCGATATCGCGCTGCGGCGCAGCGCATGAAGTTCGTTGTCCCCTGCTTCGATCAAATCTGCGGGGCTGGTCGTGGTTATCTCTGCCACATCTCCCCAATGGTGGAGATTCAACTCATCGCGAAACTTCACGGCTTTTTCCTAATCTGCCCAGCCTTGGCCCCGAACACCAGAGTTCCAGAACCCAAGGCGGCCACCCATTTGGAGCGGTGCTGACAAATACACCAGACCGCAGTATGTGCACCGCTTAGCGCCGCCGTGTGCCGTGATCTCAGCACGAACAGTATCTGGAAGCTGGTAAAGCATTCCTTCCTGTACGGTCATTTGTCGATCTGATCGACCGCCGGAGCATCTATCAGGGCAGTACCCTGGAGGGTAAGTGCGAGGCATATTTTTCCTGCTCTAGCCGAGTGCCTGAATTGGCATGTTTCTACTGCCACTGCCCAGCGTTCGACGGCAGGGCTTTGGGTACTGCACGTTGTGAATTATTAAGTGCTGGCAAGGGGCAAACATCGTTCGATTCTATCTGCAATATCTCGCATTACCTCGTAAGCGTTCTCTGCTCCAATCCCCTCTATAGCGCCAATAGGCCCTGCGTTTGTGTAGCGGATTCGCTCGAAAGTGAAGACAGTTGAGGTTCCAGTGCTGGCCGTCAGAGTGAAGCGGAACGGCTTACCAATCGATGGAGGTGGCGGCTCGAATGAGCTTGTACCTGAAGCCTGTACGTTCTGGGCTATCAAAATTGGAGCAGCTTCTAGACCATCAACGCTCGCCTTGATGCATTGCGATGCTTGCTCGAGGGTAGATGGTTTGTGGCGTTCAAAGCGAATAACGTCCAAGACAGGATAGCCCTGAGCACCTACTACAGTTTTTACGTTCGGATTAGACAGTAGAACTGGTGCAACATTGTTCGACGCGCATCCATTTATCAAAGTGATCAAACTAAATGTAACCATTTTTCTGAGCATGGCTTTTTCCGTTGTGGCTGTGAGGGGTCACTTGAGCCCGTAATTACGCTTCAGTTCGACGATGCGAGCAGCACGCTGCTGGTGGGACTGCGCTGTGCCTTGGTCGGCCACAATCGCACCATGCGCAACAGCAGCGGTGTACTGCGTATCCTGCTCCAACAGCTCGATCAGTTCCTGGAGTTGGGCGCGCATTTCGTCGTAGATGGCCATAGGTTTTCCTCGAATACTTTAGATACTTACCGGACTCAGCGGGTAGCGCGGATTCGAGCCAAAGCCTCGCTCTCAACGCGCAACAGGCTTGTGCCTAATAGATGCATACCTTGTTCGTCGGTCAGTTCAGCCTCAAGGAGCGCGACGATAAAGCCTTTAGCCAAGAATACTGCTTCATTTACGGCGGCTTCGGTGGTTGCGTCCTGGATGTGAGCGAGCTGGCTGAACAAACTCGCTTTTACTCGCTCACTCAGAAGCGGGAATTGAGTACCCCATACAGCGCGCAATGCTTGGATCGACATGAAATTATCCTTCTGAAATGGGCGCGAAAAATCGCTAACCCTTTACGACCTCAGCCCGCACGGGGCGGGCTTGAGGGTGCAGCTGAGCGATTTCCTTAGTTAGACGGCGCGGCTGATGCGGGCGAGCTGCACGGGCATAGCGCCCAAGCGATATTTGCATGGTCTGGTCTACGACCAACGTTGTCAAAGTCTGGTGCTCAGGCAATACAAGCCAACACAAGATTATTCGGTCGAAGTGAAGTAGCTAGCCAAGTTAAAAATTAGTTAAGAAGGTCACGGCGCAAGGTCAGCAGTTCTCCACGAACCCATTCCCAGTAGCCCAACTGGGTCTGGTTGTGACGGACAGTTTGAAGCCATTGGTAATTGTTCAAGAAGGGATGTTCACCTCCGAGATGAGAGTATTTCTCCTCCATTTGCTTAGGGGAGAGTTCCAAGTCGCTCTGATACAACTCAGGTAGATGATTTGGTACCAGCGCATAGCCGGTGATGACCTGTTCAATCGTAAGCAAATTCTCCTCCTTGGTTTCATGACACAGCAGCACCCGAACGTCGCGCTCGCAACTGATCACACACCACGCTAGACCTGTCTGATTTGGTCGTGCAGCCTCGGCCAAGGCCAAATCCTCACTCTCCTGGTACACAACAAACCCAACCGGGAAAAAAATCTCCGCAATCATGCGGTCAATCTGGACCAACGAACGACGATGAATGCCGGTTCCCTCGGACTCAATCAATGCAAGAAGGGTAGCCCGCGATGCGCTCAATTCATGATAAAGCTCCAGCAAATGCTGGGGGATGGAGTTAGTAACTCGGTTCATATGCATGTTCCTTTTGCCGAGGTGGTAAGCAAGTAAGCAGATCGGCGAACCACTGAAGCAATAGCGTATCCAGTAAAATGGGTATTCTTAAACGTGGTTTTAATTGTTCCTGCCGATAACGCTTCTGTCTATGGAGAAGCGACCACCAACACGCGGGCGACCGGCAGGAAAATCGAGCTTTGACCCTCGGGTAGCAAAAGCTTTCGGTAACGTTGTGCGCGAAGAACGCCTAAAATCGGGCCTGGCCCAGGAGAAACTTTCTCTCCTGGCTAGGGTGGAGCGGGCGCACCTGGGAAAAATTGAGCGTGGGGAGAGCCTCCCCACGCTTCCCCTGATCATGAGATTGTCCAAAGCGCTCGATGTTAAAGCTGCTTACCTGATATCGCAGATGGAGCAGCAACTGGATCAATGCGAAGGCGGTGGCCGTTGATTTAGGCGCAGTGCTGAACAGCAGGGAACGGAAATGCATTTTGGCAACCGGACGCCAGATCCACGGTGATCCAGTGCTTGTCAGTTTCCCCCGTTCGTAGCAACTCCCACACAATACTCATTCCGGCAGTCGTAACTGCCCGGTTGACCAAGCAGTCCTGCGAGCGAATGGCTTCCGCTACTGAGCAGGACTTCTTCGTGTCATCCTCGAGCGTTCCGATTTCCGGATAAGCATCCATTACGTTGGGATAGATGCTCCGCTTGTCTACGTGCGCGGCTCCGAACACAACCTGCCCATGGCGTGCCTCGTTGCCCAGGTCAAGCCACATGCAATTTCGGGGTAGGAGAGGGCTGCTGGCAATTGCGCGGCGCGCAGAAGGAAGGTCAACGGCGGAAATGATCACGTCGGCAGCGCGGATCACTTCTTTGCTCTCATGACTAGGGAACCGGAAGGGCAGGGCCACCCAAGTAGTACCCAGCATGAGGTTGTAACGATTCACCAAGCTGATTGACTTGTATTGGCCCAAATCGCACGGCCAGAAACGCTGACGCACGAGGTTAGGCTCGCGCACGATGGCATCGTCAATGACGGTGACATCCAAGCCTTTTGGGTGTCCTAGAGAACGAAGTGCATGATGGAAGCTGGCCAGCGCATCAACTACCTCGCTGCCATTGCCGCCCGCTCCAATAACCAAAATTCGGGGTGCGCGTTCAAGCCACGACGCTGGCGTCTTATAGATTGGTAATTGTTTAGCTGTGATCGGATGAACGCTCATTACTCACCCCCTTTGATAGCCTGCGCAAGCGACAGCGGGCCACGGTAAGAACCAGCAGAAACCAGTTTCGAGGCTGGGAACCGCTTCGATCCTTTCTCGTTCAATGCTCGATAGAACTCCTTCAATTTACTTTTTGAGACCGGGATCACGAAAAAATTGTCAAAAATGAAGGTCGCAGTGGATTTCTGGGCGGCCACGGTTGCTCTGGACGCCTGACGAAGGATTGGACGATTCTCGTTAGCATGTCGGGATCACGTTTGATCTTGGGCCCGAGTACAAGTGTGCCGGTTTCATCGCCGCGCAATCGCCGTTAATCGTCCTTCAAACTCACGGATTAGGCGCAGGTATCATGCTTTTGTGATAGCGCTCACCTCAGTTGAGCGCACAATATCTTCCGTCTGATTGACCGCTGGAGGTACGAGTCTCTTTTCCCGCGTGACGGATCGATCTTCGGGCGAGTTAGCTGCAGCTGTCTGGGGGCGCTGAAGGGGCGACTGATTGAATCAGTCGGGACCTGAGAGGTTTGCTCAAGGAGGGGGCATCTTCGAGCAGCTCTCTGCTTTAGATCACTCATCGTCCTTGGCTGAGTGCCAATGTCTATCAACGGTTGTAGTACCGATACCAAGCTTACGAGCTACTTCGATCTTGGTCAGTCCTTCAAGCTTCAGCGATTGGATTGCCTTGCGGTTCATCTCCGCCTGCCTGCCTCGCACCCCCTGAATAGCAGGAGCACCGGCTTCGTTACGAAGCTTTTTGTTCACAACATATTCCTTGAGCAACCGTTCCTGGGTTGCTTGATACTCCTCAAGATTCAAGGCCGCCAGCCGGGCTTCTGCGGCAAAAAGCGCTAGACTTGGGGTCACCCCTAGACATTCACACAGAGCCCGTAATTTTGCTATGGATATCGCTTGGCTGCCTCGCTCAACACTGGCCAGATATTCGCGGCTCAATGCGCGGAGGCAATCCTCACGCCTCAATCCAGCATCGACTCGAATCTCCCTAAGGACGTGCCCGAGGGCTTGCAGATATTCCATCTCTCTTCCGTGCAGCCACAAAAGAGATTATCAGGCCATGCTTTAACACCCCGCATCGCGGAGCTATAACATGTATAATCGGGGCGTTTTCTCATGTAGTGCTATCAACTTTACAATCTGAGTGCTGGTATCACGGGGTCTCCACTTCGAGAGGGTACCGCGCCAAGTGCTGGCGATTTATTCAACCTTAAGCCGTGTCAGGCGAGCCGGCTCACTCGCAATGGTGTAACTAGTGATTTACGTGCTTGATCATAAGAGCCGCGATGTACGTGTGGGGCTGCATTGTGAGATCGAAGGCCTATGCTTCCTCGCAACGATTACCTCAATTCACACGGGTAAGCGCGATCGAGTTGCCCTTGTGCGTTGCGCCTACGAGCTTCAGCACTATCTTGCTCACGCCCAGGATGTCTCCATCATGGCAGTGCAGATGTTATGCCCACCGAATCTAACTGGTCGGGATGCCTGGAGTCTGGAAGAGCTCGATCAAATAATTTGCTACCAAGGGATCGAAACGGATGAGGGTGCAGTAATTTATAAGACGTCGATGGGCACCTATAAGTTTGGTGATCTCGATCTTAGAAGGAGAAAAACACGGCAGGTCTGGTATTCAGAGCAGCGCCTTAATGCACACGTTCCTCGATTTTCCGAGCGAGTTTTCGATTCGGACGAGCCACACCTATACGCGGCTGTACGCTGATGCCGACAGGTCAGTGTGCTTTCTCAGTCGATGCCCTACCATCCGGTCAATGGCCTTGAGAGGCAGATCATCAATCGGATGAAACGGGCGGAGAACATATGCACGCCCTAAACGAAAACGTCGGCACGTCTTCGGCCTATAGAGTTCTTTTGCAGACATTCTTGCAAATACCGGCACAGGCAGCGGATCTGGCAATCCACCATAAGGTTAAAGCCCGTTTCCCAGCGGAGCTTCTGAAGGAGCTCGTTGATGCGGGCTCATTCAGTCGGGAGGCGTGCGAGATCATCATTTCTCTTAGGGCACTCGATGCGCGCGTCAGCCGCCGTCAGCTACTGTCGGTGAGTGAAAGCGATCGACTGTTTAGAGTTGCCCGAGTGATTGCCTTGGCAGAGTTGCCTTTGGCGGCAGGGACAAAGCACGTCGCTGGCTGAACGCACCCAAACGACGCTTTTGGGGTAACAGTCCTGTCGGCATGCTTACAACCACCGTTGGTGCATTTCTGATAGAGGACACGCTATCACAGCTTACCGAAGGCTATGCGCTTTGACTCGCAGATAGGTAAAGAGGCCCGACGGCTTCCCGTTTAGGCAGAGCTAAACTCATGATGCCTTTCTATACGGCACGCAACAGACAAGGTCTTGCTTGAGGCAAGGCTACAGTATTGGCCCGCGCGATTATTGTGGGAGTGCGCAAATGACGATGCCGGTGGAGCGTACCCGCTGTGTGATTCAGACGGGAGATTTCCTGCGTGAGCTTTCGAAAAGTCAGCAGATTCCTGAACCTTTCCGCATTGAGGCAGCGCGGCTGCTTCGCCATTACCCGGAGCCCAGGTTGCTGCTCCACGCAGCGTGGCTTGATGAGGTCATTCATTCGACGGAGCCTGGTGATCCTCGGCGCGAGTTGGCAATCAGCGGATACCCTGAGTTGTTCAGCTCGAGTCTTGATGAATGAACCTCGTACAGCCTAAGACTCAATGGCCAGCGGGTCACTGGCGGCTCCATGAGGCGTTGCTGCCAGCCTCTTCCTCAGCCAGCAACCGCTTATGGAGATGCTGGCAATGAAGATCACTGGGCCAGTAGAGGTGGAGAGCGTTATCGATGTGAAGTGCGACGTATGTGGCACCTCAACGCGCATCGAGGAAAGCGGATACCAGTTCGGAACGCTACGAGCGCACTGGGGATATGGCACTCTGCATGATGGAGAGCGGTACGAGATCCATCTCTGTGAACGTTGCTTCTTCCAGGCACTGGAAAATCTCAAGGAGCAACGGCGAGCGGAACACATGTTCAGCGATGATCCGCCGGAACACTCCAGCGATCTTGGTATCGTTGCTAGGGACGACTTTTTTAAGGAGTCCGGTCGCTGATACGGGCGACTGGCGAGGCATCTTCGAATTGATAACTAGCCCTAGTGAATTCGGCCTGCGAGGTAGAAAATGAAGGGCCGCCGTAAGGTCAGAACAGATAAGTGGCTGATGCAAGATCAGTTCATCAAAGATGCCAGGGCCACCCTGGCTTCTAAACCCGATATTGGGCGTTTTATCCACGCTGCGGCACAGGCGGAGGTTGACGAACCTATTGGGATACTCGCTGGAAGTCGAAGGGCTGCTGAGGGATTGTCAAAAGGCCATGACGATCAGAAATGACCGTTGCGCGTTGCTTCTCTAATTTCTTACGTCCGCCGTGATCTTTTTCTCCGCTGGCAAGCATCAACACTGAGCTGTTGACATCGGCCTCGAAGCCTCAGGGTATAGGCTGCCGCTAGGGGAAATCAGTGAAATGGCCTACCTTAGATCAAGGTGAATGGCCAGGCTCGCCAACGAACTTACCCGGGGCGACATCAATCCAGACGCCTTCGATGGTATGAGCGCGCCGCTTTCCCCAGGGTTCGCCAAGGTCATACCCTTAGGTTACGAGGATGAATGGGGGGGCAGGAGCTGAGCTGGAGTCGTCGCAGAACATAGGCTCTACAGTCAACCAAGTTCCTAATACCGGCGGCAACGGCCCGTGCTTTTCGTCCTGCCGAAATAGCTCGGCCTTCCGATGCTCTTCTAGCTTGCCGGCGAGCCAAATGTAATTGGGTGCGGGGTAGTGGCGCAGAAGACCTTCGGTTCGAAGCCGCATTTTCTCAGGCAGGGTAACGTCTCTGACAATGTCGCGGAGAAACACTTCTGTTTGGACAACGCTGCGGGTACGTTCATGGACCATTGTCATATTGTCAATCGCTCCTTTGGTACCGTTCAATGGAATTATAGGCGGACAACCGCGGGGGAGCGGCGACTTTTAGGTGAATAGCTCGCGCGCTCTGTACCAATACAAATCAATGATCCTTGGTGAAGCTGGCATCCTCGCGCACTTGTTTCTGAATGTCCCAGGCGGCTTGCAGGTTCGCAGGATCGATGAGCTATGCAAATGTCCCGTTCGGAAAGCGACTTTTTGTCGATACAGCTAAGTCCAGAACGATAGGGGTAAAATCTATTGTCGCCTGCTGTTTGGGAGTCGTATCAAGACCCGAAGCGACTGATGGATTACTATCCACGTCGCGAATCAGAGCAAATTTACCCCAGCCTGCTAATGGGCAAGAGGCCGAAAGGGAGAACAGGGACAGTGGTGACAAAGCAACGCGTGTTGGCCAGCTGGGTTGGCGGAAATGATCTCAGCGCAATTTCAGGCGGTGAGGCAGGCCCGATTCTTTCCACGCTAAAAGTTTTACCTACCGATAGCGTCCAGTTGCTTTGCTCGTATCCCGCGGAGCGCGTTGAGCCCTATCTTGCCTGGCTCCGCAATCAGGTCGATGTGCCGATCACTGCGTACTATGAAAAATTGTCTTCTCCCGTTCATTTTGGGGAGATCTACCAGGCTGCTAATCAGCATTTAAAGCGTCTGAGTGCTTCAAGTGCTCAATTGTCTATTCTGCTCAGCCCCGGCACACCCGCCATGCAAGCGGTATGGATTCTTCTGGGTAAGACTCGCTACCCGGCAACTTTTTACCAATCCTCCCTTGAACAAGGCGTTCAGCAAGTTGAGGTGCCGTTCGAAATCGCGGCTGAGTATGTCCCGGCGGCTAATGCGATCAGCACCGATAAGCTCGTTCAGCTTGCAGGGCTAGACGCGCCAGTGGATGCCGCCTTCGACAGTATCGTCACGCAGAGCGAGCGCCTGCTGGCGCTCAAGGCGCAGGCGCAGATTCTGGCACTGAAGCAGGTTCCGGTACTGATTTACGGCGAAACTGGTACTGGTAAAGAGTTGTTTGCCAGAGCCATTCATAATGCAGGGCCGCGTTCTGCGGGGCCTTTTGTCGCGGTCAACTGTGGCGCCATTGCGCCTGAGCTGATCGACTCCACATTGTTTGGCCATTTGAAAGGTGCATTCACGGGAGCGGTAGCAGATCGAGCGGGTGTTTTTCAGCGAGCACACAGCGGCACGCTGTTTTTGGATGAGTTCGGGGAGCTGACGCCAGATGTGCAGGTGCGCCTCCTGCGGGTGTTGCAGGAAGGCACCTTTATTCCGGTGGGAGCCAGCCAAGAGCTTAAGGTTAATGTGCGGCTGATCACTGCAACTCACCGTAATCTAATGCAGGAAGTTGCCCAAGGGCGCTTCCGTGAAGATCTGTTCTACCGCATCGCCGTCGGCGTTTTGCATCTCCCACCGCTCAGGGAGCGGGAGGGCGATCTGCTTTTGCTATCCGAGAAACTACTGGATGGTATTACCAGCCAAGACTCCAGTCTCGGCAATAAGAAAATTTCCGCAGATGCAAAAAACCTTATCCTTCAGCACCTTTGGCGTGGCAATGTCCGAGAGCTGCAATCCACGTTGCTCCGCGCTGCTCTCTGGTGCCGGGGCGATTTGATAGTAGCTAGCGATATCGAACAGGCATTGTTCAAATTACCGCAGACGGAAGCCGACTTATTGGCCGTGGATGTTTCTCAAGGTATTGATATACAAGAGATAATTTCTGTCGTTGCGGGCCGCTATATGCGTAAGGCGCTTGCGATAACTGGGAACAACAAAACTCGGGCCGCCAGCCTGCTAGGCCTTAAAAGCCAGCAAACGCTGAGCAACTGGATGGACAAATACGGCATCGAATAAAACTGGCACGGTCCTCGCTATAGGATCGATATGGACAGAATCGCCTTTATGAAATCAGTTAACTTCGAGTTCCTTCGCTCCGGCAACCAGCTGCTGACCAGCTTGGCTGGCCTTGCCGAGGCGGTGTTGCACATCGATCCGGGCAGCGCGCTCACCCGCTTGCGCAGCTTTGCCGAGGAGTTGACCAAAACCATCTACAAAGAGGAACTGCTGCCGCGTCTGCCGCAGTCGAGCTTCTATGAGTTGGTGAAAGACTCCGTGTTCAATGATTGCGTCAGCAAATCGCTGGTTTATCAGATTAACTTCCTGCGTATTCAGGGTAACGACGCTGCCCATGGTGGTGAGGGCGACTTGCGCAATGCCAAGCTGGCTTTGAATGCAGCACATGAGCTTGCCAAGTACATGGCTGTAAAATACTACGGCGTTACTCAAGCGGCGCTGCCGGAATTCATTGAGGTCAAGGATCCGACCGCTGCGCTGAGTCAGCTTCAGCAATCAGTTTCCAACTACGAGAAAGAACTGCAGAAGCAGCAGGAAGAGTTGCAGCGAGTTATGGACAAGCTGGAGCAGGAGCGCACCCGCAACCTCGACCAGCTTGTCAAGCCAGATCAACAAAAGCGTCAGCAGCAGAGTCAGAAGGTTGCCGACAGCCTGCAATGGAATGAAGCCAAGACCCGCGCACTGCTGATCGACGCCATGCTTCTGCAGGCCGGCTGGGATGTCAGTAACCCGGCTCAGGTCGGCCATGAGGTGGAAGTCGACTTCCCCGGAAACACGTCCGGCAAAGGGCGTGCGGATTACGTGCTATGGGGTGACAACGGTCAGCCCCTGGCCGTGATCGAAGCCAAGAAGTCCGGCAATGTCAGTCTGCAGGCAGGGCGTGAACAAGCTCGTATGTACGCCGACGGCTTCGAGCGCATGGGCATGCAGCGCCCGGTGATTTTCTACAGCAACGGCTACGAAACCTTCATCTGGGACGACAAGCAGTACAACACCTATCGCCCGGTGTACGGCCTCTACAGCAAGGACAGCCTTGAATACCTGAACTACCAGCGTCAGTACCGCATCGCCGAGCTGGAAAAGCACAACCCGGAGCTAAGCATTGCCGACCGGCCCTACCAGATTGAAGCAATCAAGACTGTTGCTGCGCACTTCCAAAAGCAGCGCCGCAAGGCGCTGATCATCCAGGCCACCGGGACCGGAAAAACCCGTGTGGCCATTGCCTTGGCCGAGCTGCTTCTGCGCACTGGTTGGGCCAAACGGGTGCTGTTTCTCTGCGACCGTAAGGAGCTTCGCGTGCAGGCTGATGAGGCCTTTAAGCAGAATCTGCCTAGTGAGCCGCGCTGCGTGATCGGTGAAACCAACAAGGTGGATCAAACCGCACGCATCTACATCGCAACCTACCCGGGCATGATGAACCGCTTCGCTCAGCTCGATGTGGGCTTCTTCGACCTGATCATTGCTGACGAGAGTCACCGCAGCATCTACAACAAGTACCGCGATCTGTTCGATTACTTCGATGCCCTACAGGTTGGCCTCACCGCCACTCCGGTGAAGTTCATCAGCCGCAACACCTTCGATATTTTCGACTGTGAAACCACCGATCCAACCTTCGAATTCGGTTTGGATGCCGCCATCAACAACGAGCCGCCTTATCTCGCACCGTTCCGTGTCCGCGATCTCACTACCGACTTCCTGCGCGAAGGAATCCATTACAACGACCTAAGCGATGAACAGAAGCGGCAGCTTGAAGATGATCTCGGCGAGGAGGAGGCCAAGCGCACCACCATTGCTGGCAAGGACATTGGTCGCAAGATTTTCAGTGAGGACACCGATCGCATTATCCTGGAAAATCTGATTAACAACGGCATCAAGGATGAGACCGGCTCACTGGTCGGCAAGACCATCGTCTTCGCCCAACGCCAGGACCACGCCGAGCATCTGGAAAAGCTCTTCTGCAAGCTCTACCCGCAGTATGGGGCCAAGGTTTGTAAGGTCATCCACAACGACATTCCGCATGTGGACACCCTAATCAAGGAATTCAAGAAGCCGGATAACCACTTCCGCATCGCCATTTCGGTAGACATGCTCGACACCGGTATCGACGTTCCGGAGGTGGTCAATCTGGTATTCGCCAAGCCTGTCAAATCCTGGGTCAAGTTTTGGCAGATGATAGGTCGTGGCACGCGTCTGCGGCCTAATCTGTTCGGCACTGGTAAACATAAAAGCGAGTTCCTGATCTTCGATCACTACGGCAACTTCGATTTCTTCGAGCAGGATTACCAGGAGCCGGATGACACCGGCGGCAAATCCCTGATGCAAACCACTTTCGAAGCTCGTCTGGAGCTTGCTCAAGCCGCCCTCCGTCAGAGTCATGCAGCGGCGTTCGACGTAGCCATTGAACTGCTACGTGCAGACATCAATGATCTGCCGGAAAACAGCGTGGCGGTGAAGCGCGAGCTCCGTGTCGTCCACCAGTTGCAGCAAACCAATCTGCTGCAACATTTCGATGCTAAAACCCAGCACCTGCTCAGCAATACCATTGCCCCGCTGATGTCGGCCCGAGTGCTGCGCGACAAACACGCCACGGCGTTGGACAAGTTGATTGTTGGCATCCAGCGTTGCCTGGTCGAGAAGGCCAGCTGTTTCGATGATGGCAAGATCATCCTGCTGGCCGAGTTGGACAAGCTTGCGGTCAACATCCAGGCCGTGCGTCAGAAGGATGTGCTGATTGCCGAAGTGCGCAGCGCCGGTTTCTGGCAGAACCCGAGCATCGACAAACTTGAAAACGCGCGTAAAGAACTTCGTGGCATCATGAAATACCGGCAAACAGGAACCAGCACGGGGTACGGCATAGATACTACCAAAACCAGGGATGACAACGTGCAGGGCGGGGAGCGAGCGGTGTACATCGCCGGTGCCAGCGAAGCGATGATCTATCGCCGTCGCCTCAAGGACATTCTCGACGGCATGCTCGCGGCTAACCTGACCCTGCAGAAAATCCACAAGGGCGAACCCATTGCCGAACCGGAGCTGAAAACGCTCACGTCGACCATCCTCACGAGCCACCCTGGCGTCAGTCTGGCAGTGCTCAATGAGTTCTACGGTCGCACGGCCGATCAGTTGCACCTAACCGTGCGTGAGATTATCGGTCTGGATGCGCAATCCATCGAGGAGCATTTCAAGAGCTTCCTCCATGCCCATCCAAGCCTAACGGCCCAGCAGGTACGTTTCATGAACCTGCTTAAAAACTACATCGCTCAGCACGGCAGCATCGTAGTGGAAAAACTCTACGAACCACCGTTCGACAGCATTTCACACGAGGGTATCGACGGCGTCTTCGCACCTACTGATGTCACCGAGTTGGTGGCAGTGCTCAAACCCTTTTTGCGCGGAACTACCCCGCTAAGTGCCCTCTAGGAGCAATCATGCTAGCCAGCCAATGGACGATGGAAATTATCGTGATCAGCGTAGTGCTCGCCATTGCCAGTGCGGTAATTGGCTACTTCATCGCGGCTCTGCGGCAGGGGCGACAGGTCAGCACGCTGACTGCGCAGCTAGAACAGGCACAGCAAGGCCAAGCGTCTGCTGACACCCAACAGACCGCACAGCAAGGCCAGCTCAAAGCGGCAGAAGCGCAATGCCATAACCTGCAGGTGGAACAAGGCAGGCTTCAGACACAGCTGCACGCTGCAGCCGATACTGCGACACGCCTCACTGCTGACTTGATAACTAGCAAAGACACAAGCGTGGCATTGCAGCTGAAACTGGAAGAGGCGAACCAACATCATCATGAGACGGCCAAGCGCTTGGAAACAGCCCAGGCCGAAGTGCGGGGCTTTCAAGAGCAGGTAGCTGAGCTACGTGAGCGGCTTACTGCTGCAGAAACGAAAAACGCGTCCATGCAAACTGAGCGCGACTGTCTGAAGGACGAGCTGGCGAGCGAAGGCAAACGGGCTAAGGCGCTAGAAACATCCGAACGAGAAGTGCGCGAGCAACTGGCAGAGACCAAACAAACGCTTGCCCAGCAGATGGAGTCTTTCAACCAGTTGCAGGAGCGTCTGCATAAGCTCGGTTCCGACCATACCGAACTCAAAACCACCCTACAGAAACGCGAGGAGCACTTTCAGGAGCAGATGACACAACTGTCTGACACCAAGAAATCGCTCACCCAGGAGTTTGAAAACCTGGCCAACAAAATCTTCGAAGAGAAAGGCAAGACGTTCACTCATACCAGTCAGGCCAGTATCGATGGCCTGCTCAAGCCTTTTCGTGAGCAGATCGAGGGTTTCCAGAAGCGTATCAACGACGTGCATGACGCCTCTCAGCAGGGCAACACCAGCCTCAATAGTGAAATCAAAAAGGTTCTTGATATCGGCCTGCAAATGAGCAAA
The DNA here is from genome assembly GCF_059862305.1 of Pseudomonas sp. MF09156. NCBI lineage: Bacteria > Pseudomonadati > Pseudomonadota > Gammaproteobacteria > Pseudomonadales > Pseudomonadaceae > Pseudomonas > Pseudomonas sp. MF09156. Next base: position 39,792 of record NZ_JCBCUR010000024.1, on the reverse strand, counting down.
GAGGCCAATAACCTCACCTCAGCACTCAAGGGCGACTCGCAGCAGCGAGGCGCTTGGGGTGAAGCCCAGTTGCGTAGGACGCTTGAAATGAGCGGCTTGATCGAAGAAGCACACTTCGAGGTACAAAGCGCCTTTAAGGATGCTGAGGGTAGAAGTAAGCAGACCGATTACCTGGTAAAGATACCGGATGGTAAGCACATCATTATCGACAGTAAGGTGTCACTGAACGCTTATGATCGCGCTGTCGGCGCTGAGTCACCTGAGACATACCAGCTTGCTATGGCCGACCACATCAAAGCCGTACGCAAGCATATTGATGACCTTGCATCCAAGGATTACACCAACCTCGTTGGCATGCGCAGCCCCAGCTTTGTGCTGATGTTCATGCCTATCGAGCCGGCCTATATCGAGGCTATGAAGCACAACAAGGATTTGTTTGAGTACGGTTACAAGAAGGGCATCGTGCTGGTCTCGCATACCACCCTAATTCCCATCCTGCGCACGGTTTCCAACCTTTGGATGATCGAACGCAGCAACGCCGAGGCGCGGGAAATCAGCGAGAAGGCTGGCGAGATCTACAACCAGGTCTGCACTGTGGCTGAGCGCCTCGGTAAGTTGGGCGGCACGCTTAATACCGTCAGCAACCACTACAACGAAACCGTCAAGGCTCTAGCCGGTAAGCAGGGTCTCTACGGCAAAGTTGAGCGTTTCAACAAGCTCTCAGCCAAAGTCAGCAAAATTCTGCCGGCGCTGGAGCCTACTCACATGGACTTTGAAAGCGAGCGGCTGTCATTGATTGTCGAAGCCATCGACGAAGCTCCAGAGGCAACCGAAGCTGTGCAGATAATCGCTCAACAATCATCCGAAGAAGAGCTGGCTGTCCAGCTCTGATCTCCAAAATTCTGAATTAGAGAAGTACCTCGCATGCTCACTGGTAAAATCCGCACAGATATCGACAAGCTCTGGGAAAAGTTCTGGACGGGTGGTATTACCAACCCGCTGACTGTAATCGAGCAGATCAGCTACCTGATTTTCGCCCGTATGCTCGACATACAGGAAGACGTGGCTGAGCGCAAAGCCAATCGCACTGGCAAGGCTTTCGACCGCCTTTTCCCCAATACTCCGGAAGGGCAGCTTTTACGCTGGAAAAATTTCCGCAATATGAGTGGAAAGGAGCTGCACAAGCACCTCAAACAGAAGGTCTATCCCTTTTTCGCCAAGCTCGGCAGCGCCGACGGCGAGGGAGGTGAGCGTGAAGGTCTTGGCCATATCAGCGAGTACATGCAGGACGCCGACCTGGAGATCAAGAACGAGTCCGTACTGACCTCTGCCGTGGAAATGGTCAACGACCTGCCGCTGACTCAGAGCGATGTGAAGGGCGATATCTACGAATACCTGCTAAGCAAGCTCACCACCGCCGGCATCAATGGGCAGTTTCGCACGCCGCGCCACATTATCGATGCCATGATCGAGCTGATTGCTCCACAACCAACAGACGTGATCTGCGACCCCTCCTGCGGAACGGCGGGCTTCCTCGCTCGCACCATGGAATACCTCAACCGCGAGCACTCCAGTGAGTCGGGTATCTTCACCGATGAAGATGGCAATCAGCACTTCACCGGTGACCAGCTCGAGCCCTACCGTCAGCACATTAATACGCAGATGTTCTGGGGTTTTGACTTCGACACCACAATGCTACGTGTTTCTAGCATGAACATGATGTTGCACGGGGTAAACGGCGCGAACATTCGCTACCAAGATTCCCTGAGCAAATCTATCAAGGAGCATTACCCACGGCAGGAACAGAACTTCTTTGACGTGGTGTTAGCGAACCCGCCGTTCAAGGGAAGTTTGGATGAGAGTAATACCAACCCTGATGTGCTGGGTTTGGTGAAGACCAAGAAGACCGAGCTGCTGTTCGTCGCCCACATTCTGCGTTCGCTCAAACTCGGCGGTCGCGCCGCGGTGATCGTGCCCGATGGCGTAGTGTTTGGCTCCAGCAAGGCTCACCAGCAACTACGCCAGGAACTGCTCGAAAACAACCAGCTCGAAGGCGTTGTCAGCCTGCCCAGCGGAGTGTTCAAACCATATGCAGGGGTTAGCACCGCCATCATCATATTCACAAAAGGTGGGAGCACCGAACGGGTTTGGTTCTATGACCTACAGGCCGATGGGTATTCTCTGGATGATAAACGTACAGAACTGAAGGGTGAGGGAAGCAACGACCTGCCCGATGCTATTTCCCAGTGGCGGCGCTACCGGCAGATGGTTGAAAGCAATATCAGCGGCAGCACAATCAATACTGTGTTCGGTGACAAGACCAAAAAGGCTTTTGTGGTGCCGGCCGAGGCTATCGCAGCCAATAACTACGACCTCTCCGTCAATCGCTACAACGAAGTGCTGCACCAGCAGGAGCTATACGAAGACCCCAAGGTCATTCTGCAACGGCTCAAGGTGCTGGAGGGGGAGATTCTGGCGAATCTAGATGAACTGGAGGGGATGTTGTGAGTTGGCCGTTAGTTAAATTGGGCGACGTTGCACCAGCGAAGGCTAGCAAGCATACTTTTGCCGAGTCGGATGACGTGTGGACTCTAAATCTAGATCAGGTGGAGGCTGATACAGGAAAAATTCTTCAGAAAATTATCGCGCCTGTTTCAGTAGCAGGGACCTCTACGCATGGCTTTGATGAAAGGCATGTTCTTTATTCTAAGCTGCGGCCATATCTAAATAAGGTGGTATTGCCTGACGATAAGGGGCTTGCTACTACTGAGCTCGTCCCGATGTTGCCAGATGCTGGGCGTCTTGATCGTAGGTATCTGGCCTACTACCTGCGCTCAAAAGGCTTTGTAGATTGGGTCAGTTCGCAGGTAGCAGGTGCCAAAATGCCGCGAGTTTCAATGCAGCTGTTCTGGCAGCACAAAATCCCCCTCCCCCCCCTACCTGAGCAAAAACGCATCGTCGCCATCCTCAATAAAGCAGACGCTATCCGCTGTAAACGCCAGGAAGCCATCCAGCTCGCCGATGACTTCCTTAGAGCCGTGTTTTTAGACATGTTCGGCGACCCAGTGACGAATCCGAAAGGGTGGGAATCCCAGACATTCGCGTCTGTAGGTACTTTAGACAGAGGTAAATCAAAACACAGGCCAAGAAATGATCCTGCCCTTCTGGGGGGAATTCATCCTCTAATCCAGACTGGAGAAGTAGCCAATTCGAGAGGCTATATAAAACAGTACTCATCCACATACTCGGAGCTTGGATTGACACAGAGCAAAAAATGGGATGCTGGAACGCTGTGTATCACTATCGCTGCCAATATTGCCAAAACCGGGATTTTGACATTTCCAGCTTGCTTTCCGGATAGCGTGGTGGGGTTTATACCCAACAGAAAAGTAACGGTTGAGTTCGTTCAGCACTGGTTGGGATTTTTACAAAAAAACCTTGAAAAAAACGCGCCACAAGCCGCTCAAAAAAATATAAATCTTGAAATTTTGAGAGGTCTCTCGATGCCGGTCCCGCCAAAGTCGGAGCAAGATAGATTCAGCTCGATTGTGGCAAGCGTACTTTCTCTGGAGGGGAAAATCACCTGCTCTAGTGATGAGCTGAACAATGCCTTTGGCGCATTAACCAAAAAAGCTTTTACAGGGCAGTTGTAGATAAGGAAGTCACCATGCGCCTCGAATCTGTCAAGCTCACCTATTTCTGCGGCTAAGTGGCTGTTGAACAGCCTGGTTATCCAATATGTTGAAGGGAATCGGCATGAAACTGATCGCCAACCGAATTAACGGAACGCACCTACGCGATCTGCTGCCAGAGCTGTCCACCGAGGTTCAGGTGGATGTCGTATTGGCTGCTGTGGCTTACGGCAGCAGTGCCTCTGATTTAACCCAGGACCTGGTTGGGCATTGCGTGGCTAACAAGCTGCGATTGGACCTGTGGATGCGCTACGACCATACGGTGCCAGTCTCGGTGGAGTTGCTCAAGCGTCTACTCAGGCATCAACAGAACAACATCTTCACGCGATTCGTCCCGGATTGTTTTCACCCCAAACTTATCTGGTGGAAAGGCTATGGCGCTTACATCGGCTCAGCCAACCACACGGATAACGGCTGGCTGACGAATGTCGAGGCGGGGGTTTTTCTTTCGGAAGATGAGCTGGTCGCCAACGGCATGGATAACCAGTTGGAGGACTTCTTCGAATACCTACGAGAGCTGGATGTGACCATACCCATTTCGGCGGATTACATCGCTGAAATGGAACGGCTCAATGCCCTGAACAAAGGTGTCTATGTCGACGCCATCAAGAAACGGCAACATCCCGAATGGGAGGGGCCTAGCTTCGTACAGAAGAAGTCAGCAATCGATCGGCGCAAGGAGGCCTTTAAGCACGAATGGTTGAGTACCCTGGGGATTTTGCAAAGCATCCAGCAACAGCTAGGTGACCATCGCCCCACCTGGGTTAGCGCCGATGTTCCAGCAGCCTGGCAGGTCGATCAGTTCCTGCATGCGTATTACTACAACCACGTTGGTGACAGCCTTCATAAACCCTACGAGGACTATCACCAGCGCAACAAGGGCAACCCACAAGCGGCGCTGGAAACTGAGCTGAATTGGTGGAAATCACTGCCGGAAGCCCCCTCAAGGGAGGATTACGCGCTCTACGATAGTGCTCCGACGGTGCGTGCTCTACTGGCGCAAGACAAAGTAATGGCGCTGACATGCGAAGAGTTCGCCACCCTGTGTCGTAACACGCACGCCACCATGGACCATATCATCAAGGTTCCCCTGACGGTGCTCGGGCGCCCGGAGCTCAATACACTGGATCGGGATTCACGCGTTGATCCCTTCGCAGAGCTGATCCTACGCCAGCGCAACCGTAAAGGCTGGGATGTGCGCCAATTGCTCCACTACGTGCTTTATGGGGGGCCAAATGAAGAGATTTGGGGGCGTCTTTACCATGCGGGTCGTGATTCGGAGTATGGCATTTCGCGTTACGGCCTGAACTCCTTCGCTGAGGTAGTTGGATGGGCCCGGCCGGAAGTCGTTCCACCCCGTAATGGCCGAACCAGCAAGGCTCTCCGGGCACTTGGTTTTAGCGTGAAAATCTACTGATGATTTTGATAAATATATTTACCAATTAATAAGTATGTTTATTTTTGTTCTGGGCTCCTCTTAACGCAAAAGTTATTAAATTATTGATTTTAATGGATTTTATTCTTTTGGCATGAAATGCGCTAAAGGGTAAGAGTCTCTTATTAGTTAACAAGGAAAGTACACATGTCAGAACTGAAAAAATTCCAAGTCCAAACTGCTCGCCCACTGCCGATCATCGTGCTGGCGGACACCAGCGGCAGTATGTCGGTCGATGGCAAGATCGAGGCCCTGAATAAGGGGCTCAAGGACATGATCGCCAGCTTTGCCAGCGAAAGTCGTTTGCGTGCTGAGATCCAAGTCAGTGTGATCACCTTTGGCGGCAGCCAGGCTGAGGTGAACCTGCCATTGACCCCGGCTCATCAACTGCAAAGTTTCACGCCGCTGCTTGCAGATGGCATGACCCCTCTGGGCGGCGCCCTGTCGTTGGCCAGCCAGATGATCGAAGACTCTACCCGTGTCTACACGCCGGTTATCGTGCTGGTATCCGATGGCTATCCCAATGATGATTGGGAAGTTCCTCTTGCTCGCTTGGTCAATGGCGAGCGCTCATCCAAGGCCACTCGCTTTGCCATGGCCATTGGCGCTGATGCGGACGAGGCCATGCTTAGCGATTTCGCCAACGATCCTGAGGCACCGTTGTTTCGCGCCGAGAATGCTCGTGACATCCACCGTTTCTTCCGTGCGGTGAGCATGAGTGTCAGTGCACGTAGCCAGTCGGCTACGCCTAATCATTCAATGCCTTTGCAGATTCCTAACGCCGACGATCAAGACTGGGAATTCTGATGCGATTGTTGGCGGGTGGGGCCTCCGTGCGAGGCCCCGCGCATCAGCAGGAGGGTACGCCCAATCAGGATGCTTTCTGTATCAGAGGTATTCGCGGTGGTTGGTGTCTAGCTGTGGCTGACGGGCTGGGAAGTCGCCCGCTCAGCCATATCGGTTCACAGAAAGCCGTACAACTGTTCAGGCAGTTAGCCCGTCAACGAGAAGAAATGTCACATGAAACGGTCGGCTCAACCCTGCGTGATGCCTGGCTGGCGCACTTCGGTGATCGTTACAGGGCACACGAAACAACCTGTCTGTGGGCAAAGTTAGATGCATCGGGACGCGGTGTGGTTGGTCAGGTTGGGGATGGATTGCTGTTGGTCAGAAGTCAGGGGGTGTTCAGGGTTCTGACAAGCCGACGTGGAGGCTTCTGTAATCAGACCGCTACTCTGGCGCAGGCTAGTTCTCAGGAATGCTACAGCGCCGAGATTGATTTGAGCAGGTCCGGAGATGGTGTGCTGCTGATGACTGACGGCATATCGGACGACCTGATTCCTGAGCAGTTGGAGCCTTTCTTCGATGCTATTTACCAGCGCCGCTTGCGCTGCAGTAAACGTCGTATGCGCCAATGGCTGACGAGAGAACTGAATGGCTGGTCCACGCCGCGCCATGGCGATGACAAGTCCATCGTTGGAATTTTCAGAACGGATTGAAGCAAATGACCGCGACTACGACAGCGCAACAGAAGCGCGTGCAGGACACGAAAGGCTCGGCTTATGAGCTGAGGGAAGAGATGAGTCGAGGGGGACAAGGAATTGTCTACCGAACTCAGTTTCCTCAGGTTCTTATAAAGGGGTTTACCAAAAAAGATGTGCCGGCTCGTCAACGTTGGCGCAGTCATATCGCCTGGTTGATTCGCCAGGATCTTAGTGAACTGAAGCTGGCCAGACCCTTGGTACTTTTGGCTGAGCCACGCTTTGGCTATGTCATGGAGCTGATGGACGGTTTGGTTCCTTTGCAAAGCCTGTTTGACAGCTTTGTAAATGCAGAGGAAGAGGCCGTTGCCGATTATCTGCATCAGGGTGGTTTGCGGCGGCGTGTTCGAATATTGAGCCAGTTGGCGAGAACCCTGAATCAGTTGCATGCGCGTGGCATGCTGTATGGAGATTTGTCGCCGAGCAATATCTTCGTCTCGGATGACCCGGCCTATGCGGAAACCTGGTTGATCGATTGCGACAATATCAGTCTCGAAGCGCATAGCGGCCTGACCTTGCATACCGCTGACTATGGTGCCCCAGAGATCGTCCGTGGCGATGCGCTGCTGTCCAGTCTGACAGACAGCTGGAGTTTCGCGGTTATTTCCTATCAGTTACTTACACACAACCACCCCTTCAAGGGTGAGTTGGTTAGTGAAGGCGAGCCCGAAGAAGAGGAGGCAGCCCTGCGTGGTGCGCATCCTTGGATTTATGAATCGCAAGACGATGCGAATCAGTGTTTTGCGAACCTGCCTATTCAGCTTATCGAGCACAGTCGGCTGTCCGAACTTTTTAGTCGTTGTTTCGAGCAGGGCCGGCATCGCGCTAGCGAGCGTCCGAGCATGGCGGAGTGGCTGGAAGCGCTGACGGAAATAGATGAACGTCTTTTTGACTGCGCGAGCTGCGGCGGTAGCACGTTGTTGCCTGTTGAGCTGGACTCAATCCATGACACGTCATGTTTTTTCTGCGATGAAGCCGCTGATAGCAGGCTGGTGCTATTCGAGGAATTCATTGCTCTGGTGGAAGGCGATCAGGGGCAGTCTTGTGAGCCCGGCAACTGGGTCGCGACCGGGCGCAAGGTATGGCTGCAACCGGGAGGTAATCTGGAACTCAAGCGATTGATGCCGACGTTCAGCTATGACCGCTGGCCTGCTGACAATATCCGCATTGAGTACACCGAGCAGGGGCTGGGTATCCACCCATTACCAGAGGCCACGTTGCATCTTCAGCGTGGTGAGGCGATGAAGCCGCTGGAGCGCTACCAGGGTATCAAGGAAAGTCTGCGTGGGCAGCATGTGGAGCCTTATCAGATCCATGTGGGCGAGCTTGAAGAGTCCCATGTCGTTTGGCAGTTCAGGTGGTGATGGCTTATGGAATTTAAAGACTTTCCCATGCTGTCCGTGGATGTTCTGGTGCTCTCCACGGACGAGCGCATCGACGACTTTCAGGCAGGACAGGCGATTTTCCTTCAGAACTACCAGGATGAATGGCTGGCGGTTCAGGGAGACTCGCGCATCAGGGTCAACTGTGCACCAGCGGATTATGGGCTGTTTAGCCGACTTGTTTTGCGTGACCAGGTTCGCTGGCTACTCACCAGCAAGCAGAGCGGGAAGCTGTTGGTTCAGTACTGCGCGCCGGTTGAAGTCTCAGTCATGCAACTTGAGCTGGGTGTCGACGAGCTCATTGTGGAGGATATCTACAACAAGCATGAAATTGCGGAGATGAACATCGACCTTGCCTGCCGTTGGTTTGCCGAAAAGTTTCTAGTGCGAGGGCTTGCTGAGGGCGACTGGCTCACGGTTGCACGCTTCGCTAACAGTACATCCAAGGGTGGCTTTCAGTTGTTCGGCCAGGGCTGGCGTGCTGATGTAGAGCAAGGCGCGAATCGCGGACTGTTGGTCAAGCGCGTTACCCGGCAGGTGCGGCGCGATGGTGCTTACTCTTTGCTAGTCGGTCAGTCCGAGTTTCGTGATGCCTCGGTCGCAGCGGTACTCAACAGTGCCAGCCAGCAAGCGTTGCTGGACGCCGCGCTGCGGGATAATGCCAGTTACCTCGAGTTATGGAATTTGTACAACGACAAAGAGTGGCAGGGCGCTCTTAAAGTGGCAGAGACGTTGCGCTCGCTGCGTTTCGTGCAATGCGTGGGAGTTGAAGATGGCCGGGAAAACACATGGCACCTGACCCCGAAATCACAGGATGACTACCGAGAGTTTCGTGAACGTTGGCGCAACCTCGAATTGACTACCAGCACCCAAGTTGACTTGAGTAACGAGCGCCCCGACTGGGCGGAAGAACTGGCTACTGATGAGGCGAAGACGGCAGTAAGCACACCGCGTGGCACTATACGTTTTGAGCAGGATTGTGTTGTCTTCAAGCCTGCTTCAAACCGGCGCGATGTTCGCCCTAAACAAGCTGAGGGTTGGCTTTATCTCTCGTTAGCGGGCCATCGCACTGTGGGCAAACGACGTCTTGCAGCAAAGCGCTCGATTGATTCGGGCAAGCGGCTGCCTCAGCTGAAATGGCTATTGGAAGGCGTTCCGGTACCAGCAGCCAGGCGCCGACCGATTAATGGACTAACGCCTTATGCACAGGAAACCTTCAAAGGCGGAAAACCCACTGAAAACCAAAAGAAAGCCCTTTATGCCGCGCTGAATACGCCGGATTTAGCCATCATTATCGGCCCACCCGGTACGGGCAAGACGCAAGTAATTGCAGCGCTCCAGCGTCGATTAGCGGAAGAAGCGCAAGATCAAAACATTGCTGCGCAGGTTCTGATCAGCAGCTTTCAGCACGATGCTGTGGACAACGCACTTGAGCGTAGCGATGTATACGGCTTACCTGGTGCGCGTGTAGGCGGTAAGCGCGGAGCTGGAGATGATGAATCTCTCATCGATCCTTGGCTCGAACGGCATTCGGCTCACTTGCAAGAAAAGATTGCTATCGAGTACAACAAGTACCCGGAGCTTGGGCACATCAGGGATCTGTCATACAAGCTAGCTCTCGCTCGGGTTGCTGGCGCATCACCAAGCCAACAAGCAGAAGCGTTCGGCAGCATTCTGCACGGGTTGCGAGATTTGGATTGCAATGGCCTGGTCCTGCCACCAAAGCTCGAAAGTCAGCTCGAAGATTATATCGAACAGTTACAACAGCGAGGGCCAAGTTCGGCGGAGAGCCGACCGGACGTGCAAGCCCTGAGGCGCATTCGCGCATTGAGAGTTGATGTATTGGCTTTCAATGACGATGGCTCAGATCGCGCCTGGGATCTGCTCAACTGGCTGAAACGTCATGGCCAGAATTGCGGTGCTGAATTACTGGCACTGCTGCAGGAAGCTGCGGATAGCCGGCAACTACCGGAACCTTCCTTGCAGGCACTTGCGGTCTGGCAGGCGCGCTTGCTCGAGCAATTCTTGCCGGATTACCGACCCGCGGAGTTGAAATACCAAGCTGACCCTGAAGGATTGACGCTTCTCGATGAAATTGACAGGCATCTTGAGGACAAGTTACGTCAAAGGAAGCAGGGCGTGGCATGGGTGCTGGAGCAGCTTGCCGATAGTCTTGCGATTGATCGGACAGCTGCTCACGCAGTTGTTGACGAGTATTCCATGGTGGTGGGGGCAACTTGCCAGCAGGCTGCTGGACAACAGATGGCAAGTCTGAAGTCAGTAGCAGGGTTGGATAGTTCCGAAATCGAATTCGACACGGTAGTGGTCGACGAAGCGGCGCGTGCAAATCCCTTGGACCTATTTGTACCGATGGCTATGGCTAAACGGCGCATTGTTTTGGTTGGTGATGACCGACAGTTGCCGCATATGCTCGAGCCAGACATCGAAGGGCAGTTGCAAGAGGAACATCAGCTTACCGAGCTGCAACTGGTCGCGTTCCGCTCCAGCTTGTTCGAACGTATGCGAGTAAAGCTGCAGGAGCTTGAAAAAAAGGACAATTTCCGCCGGGTTGTGATGCTGGACACCCAGTTCCGTATGCATCCGATATTGGGTGATTTCGTCAGTAAAAACTTCTACGAGGCTGTTGGCATGGGAGAGGTGTTCTCTGGCCGAACTGCTGCAGATCTTGCCTTCGATGAAACATTTTTAGCTGCTCTAGGGGCGCATGAAGCTTACTACCGTGACCGAGTGTGTCAGTGGATCGATATGCCCGTTACGCTGGGCAAGGATCAGCATAGAGGGACGAGTCGTGTACGGGAGATTGAGGCTGAGCGCATAGCTGATGAAGTCGTACTGCTCATGCAGGCTGGCGGGGATAGCCTCTCGGTTGGCGTCATTACATTCTACGCAGCTCAGCGCGATCTGATTATGGAAAAGCTTGCTCTGTCGCGGATAGACGATGTTCCGTTGATGGAACTGCGCAATGGTTCATACGAGCCGCATGAACAGTTTAAGTGGGTAAGAAAGGTACGGGGAGATGGCTCTGTATCTTTGGAAGAGCGACTACGTGTTGGCTCTGTCGACGCGTTCCAGGGTAAGGAGTTTGATGTTGTTCTGCTGTCCTGTGTCCGGACCTACCAGTCGGCAAAGCCAAATTCCATCTCGGAGGATGAAGAGACAGATCGCGAGAAGCAATTGAATCGCCAATTCGGGTTCTTGCGCTTACCGAACCGCATGAACGTCGCCATGAGCCGTCAGCGGCAAATGCTGATTTGTGTAGGCGATGCCGCGTTGGCAACTTCTCCAGAAGCAGAAAAGGCAGTACCAGCGCTGGCGGCTTTCTATCAGATGTGCGGAGGTGAACATGGCATCCTTCGTTGAAACCGGCACTTATTTGAAGTTCGGAGAAAAGCCGAGAGCAAATTGCAAGCCCGTGCTTTGGCCAGTGATGGTCCATCGGGTCTTGTACCCAGACGTTACGCGTCCACAGCTGAATTTGTTCCAGCGTGCTGTTCTGGGGTTGATTCGTGCACGCACTGTCCGATCAGAAGTAATTGCTGAACTCACCGGGTTGCATAGGACCTTGATCAAGCTGATTTTGGCGCAGGGAGTGAGTAACGGGTGGCTTGTTGCAAACGCAGATGCACTGACCTCGCTGGGTGAGCGTTTGTTAGATGATGAAGATTCGGACGCTTCCAACCTGAAGTCTGGGTACCTGCTGCAGGACGCTATAACCGGTAGGTTCTGGCCTCGTTTAGTTGCAGAACTGAGACAGATTGAGTCAACGGATCCTTTGGCTAAGTACCCTGAATTCATGGCCGAAAGAAAAACCGGTAAATCGATTAAACCGTTCCTAATTGCAGGCAGCAGGATTGAGTTACCTCAACTCGATCATGAGTCATTGATGAGGACCTATCGGGACTACCGTGAAGACTTTCGCTCAAGCCAGCAGCTCGACCAAAGCAGCCAGTCGCCGAAACAAGTCAAGCTTCAGGGGGTGCAACGTTTGGATGATGCACCTCAACCTGCGCGGATTTTTGTTTGGATTGCGGCGGACAGCGAAGGGGTTGATCTATGGTCGGTAAAGGACCCGTTTGAGCTGCGTGATAACGCATGGTGGCTCCAGTCTTCGCTGCAGCAGATGGTTGAACGTAACTCAAATTTGCTTAGACGTCTTGAGTCATTGGTGGCTGTGCCACGCTGTGATAACCAGAGCGTCGAGGAATGGCTGACGTCATTGCACAAGCAGACAGACCTTCAGGTCTTGATTGAGTATCCCTGGGTAGAACGCCAGCCTGACCTTAAACGCTATATAGCGGCACTTCTGGTGCGGAAGGAGAAGCTCTCGCAAGGTGACAGCGGCGAGCATGAGATGGCTGCTGCGATTATGGAATGCCAGAAGTTGCTGGAAGTCGTAATGCAATGGCTGATTCGCACGTATCCTGCCGAAGTAGGACAACTTCCAAAACAACAAAGACATGATCATAAGTTAAATCAGCGAATCCTTTCTGCGCTGAAAATTCCCGCGTTTACCGAGGATGTCATCAGGCTATTGTCCAGGCAGAAGATCGATCAGGTCGTCCGGGCCTGCTCCTGCCCATCAGACTCACTCAAGACCCTCCTTTTTGCTGCTGCTGTGGGCGTTCTTAGTTCGGCGCAGCACCCGCTTAAGATGCTGAGTGATCAAGAGCTACAGTTGGCAACACTGCTCGAACTCGCGGATCTGCGTAATCAGAGCAGCCACGGCCAGAGCAGTTTTACTGGAAAAACAGCTGTTCAACTTACTACACGGATGGCACTGGACAGCATCCAGTACGCCCTGAGCTTTACTGCGCGCTTTAAGGAATGGATGTAATGGGAAAGAAGACTTCGAATAAGTATGGCCCGCAACAGGGGCCAGCTGTAGCAGCTACCAATGCAGGCGTTCAGAGCTCATTGGTTGAAAAGCAATTGTCTGTTTGGAGTGCGTCATTTGAGAGCGCATCCAAGGTTTATCTGTCTTTCGACATGAGTCTCGATATAGATGTTGACCAAGGCTGGCTAAGTAGAGTGTGTGAGCGTCTCCAGGCAGAGGGCTCTAAAGAGTTCGCTCGGTGGATCGAGCAATTTGCGGAGCTTTGCAAAGAGCTTGTGAAGTTCAAGGAAAAACTACACGAAGAATATTCTGCCCGGTGGAATGAGGCCAATAAGCTTGTGCTGGCCAGTGAAGAAAAAGAGAGGGTGTTTGCCTCGCAATTGGCTGATTTCGAGTGCACCAAAAGTGCTTTTGAGAACAGGGCAGCAGAACTGGAAGGCAAGGAAGTAAGCCTATCTCGGAAGAATTCCGAGCTGCTGGATATCGAGCGCTCGTTGAAGCTGCGCGAGACAAACGCGGAGGCTGATTTCGCTGAGCAGAATGAGCACGCTCTGCGTCAGCTTGATGAGCGCCAGCGCCAGTTGACTAAGCTGCATCAGACTCATCTACAGCAAATACACGAAGAAAAGTGCAGGCTTGATAATGAGATCAACCAGTCTGCTAGACGCTTGGCCGAGATCAAGTACAACTGTACTGAAGAAGAAGCCGAACGCACCAGGCTGCTGGATCAACGCGAGCATGAAATCAATCAAAGCAAGATAGACCTTGATCGTGATCGCTCCAGATTGAATCGAGAGTGGGGGGATATCAAGACAGCAGAGAGTAGCCTTGAGCAGCGCATTGCCGCTGAAATGGAGTTAGAGCGTGCGAGTCATGCTCAAGAGCTAGTCAGAATGGAGCGCCAACGTGATAAAGCCTGGAAAAAGGCCGAGGAGTTGAGTGAGCAGCTGGCGGATATTCAGGATCTCAAACATGCGCTGGGTGAGCGTCCAGCCGCAGAGATTCTTGAGCAAATCGCAAGCTTGCGAGAAGAAAACAGAACTCTGAAACGCACGCTAGATCAGTCTGATACTGCTGAGCTGCTGCGGGAAAACGAATACTTGCGCAGCAGTAAGTCTGATCTTGAACGTGATGTTTCAACGCTGCGGCCTGAGCTGGACAATGTTCGGCGTGAACTAAGTACCAAGCGCGTCGCTGCGACTGAATTGGAAGCTGTGGCACGCGAAAAGCGCGTGCTGGAGCAGCATAAAAATACGCTAGCTGTTCATATTGACGATCTTGAAAGCCGAATTGAACAGCTAACTAACAATCAGAAAACGCAGACGCCATTCCCTGCTATGTCGCTTATGGACTCCGATAAGGAATACCGCGCGAGCATGGAATTAGAAACACTGCCGGACCTCAAGCAATTTGCCGAAGAGCTTCAGCATCGAATTGCCCAGGCTGAAAAGCACGTAGAACTGTTTTATCCCCTCGAAGACATTCGAGTGCTGCTCGGTGGTTTGGCCATGAGCCAGCTCCATGTATTCCAGGGTATCAGCGGAACCGGTAAAACCAGCTTGGCAAAGGCCTTTGCTGAGGCAATGGGCGGCTTCTGTACGGATATTGCTGTTCAGGCGGGCTGGCGCGACCGGGACGATCTGCTTGGTCATTACAACGCTTTTGAGCGGCGCTTCTACGAAAAGGATTGCCTACAGGCCCTGTACCAGGCTCAGACACCGCGGTGGCAGGATACCTGCAACGTCATCCTGCTCGATGAAATGAACTTGTCTCGCCCTGAGCAGTATTTTGCCGAATTTCTTTCTGCAATGGAGAAGAACAACAAGGACAAGCGTTTGATTAGCCTGTCCGAAACGGCTCTGCCTAACGCGCCTGCAATGCTTCGTGATGGGCGCAAGATCCTGGTGCCAGGGAATGTCTGGTTTATCGGTACGGCCAACCACGATGAAACTACCAGTGAACTGGCGGATAAGACCTATGACCGTGCCCATGTGATGACGCTGCCCAAGCAGGATCATCGTTTCGAGATAAAAAAATTAGAAAAGGCGAGCTATTCCTATCGTTCCTTACGCCAAGCCTTTGAGCGTGCTCGAGTTGAGCGGAAAGGGGAGGTGCTTGAGTTGATGGAAAGGCTGACCAAGGATGCATTCACTGAGCAGCTCAGCAATCAGTTCGCTCTGGGTTGGGGTAACAGATTTGAGAAACAGGCACTGGATTTCATTCCAGTAATGTTGGCAACTGGAGCCACGGCCGGTGAGGCCTTGGATCATCTACTGTCTACTCGTGTCATGCGATCGGGCAAGGTTACCGGCCGCTATAATGTAGGTGTAGGTGCAGTAAGAGACCTGAAGGATGCTCTGGAGACCTTCTGGATTAAGGCTGACCTTGATGGTGATCCGCGCAAATCGTTTGAGCTGCTGGATGCAGATATTCGGCGCCTGGACGGCCTTAGCTGATGTGGCTTGATCGACTGTCGGGTGAGCGGCTTCGTCAGCTGCCACCGCTTATTGAACATGGGCGCTATCAAGTTAGTGTTTCCAACCTGATCTTTAATGGCCATACACCAGAGTTTTCAGGCATTTTGGTGGGGGATGGAGGTGAGCGTTGCCAACTGGGTGATGAGGTGCGGTCTTTTGTAATGCCCAAGCAGGCTCAAGCCAGCAACTTGGATTTACTATTCAAGGCTATCGAGACTATAAGCCTCGAAATGCAGCAGCGGTCGGAGTTGATTTCACCCCTTATGCCTGCTGAGATTATTGATGATCAAATCCACCTCCTGTTGTTTGAGGAGCGTCTGCTTGATGTAGTGCAACGAGGACACTTGCATCAAATATCACAGCGTCCGCGCCTAGACCTTCATTATGAAGACGAAGTTGCTGATATCGCGCGCGCGCGGCGCCTTGCAAAAGGCGCACTTGTGCACCTGGCATCGCACTCAGAATGCTGGCAGCGGCAGACTCTTAGCGGAGTAATTCCAAAGAAAGTTCTGGCACGGTTTAGTGAAGATGACTACGGCATCTACGAGAACCGCGTCTATGCACGCCTATTGGAAAAGATCGAAAGCCATTTGCGAGGCCGCCTATCGACCCTGACGAGTCTTCAGGCCACCCTAAATCAGGCACTGGAGTTTTACCAATCAGCAGACATTGATTTCCGCCTTTCTAACGAGGTCTGCAAGCTTTGGGGGGATACGTTTGATCAGAATGCAACAAGTGAGACGTCGAGCCTTCTGAACAAAACGCTCAAAACCCTTCAGCTTCTGCATAAGACCGTTTCGGGCCTGCAACAAGATGGCTTGTATACGCTGGTTAGCCGTAACGCGCAGGTCGTTGGAGCGCTCCACCTGACGAATATTCTCAGCCATGATCCTCATTATCGACATCTGGCGATTCTTTGGGAGCTTTTGGATAGGACGAAAGTAGGTACAAAAGCAACTCCTGAGGAACGATTCAAGCGGAACCAGTACTTGGCGCATGCCTATTCGCGTTATGCCGGTCTGGTGTTACTCCATGCATTACGTCCGTATTTGCATGGGCAAGATGAGGGTGTATGGGCTGGCAGAAAGATACGGCTGCAGCAGAGCGGGCTGGAATGGAACCTTGTCAGCGTCGCCCAAGGCAGATCTCCTGCTGAGGAGGTTTTGCTTTCGGTGGTGCCTTGGCTGAACAGTGCATCTTTAGCTGACGAATCCCTGCAACTGCCCGAACATAGGTTCATTGCTTGGCCGGCTATTGGGCAAGAGTCACATCAGTCTGCGTATCACGGACACTGGATTGCCCTTTCTCCGTCTGACATGTACTGCGTGGAGCGCTTTGGCCAGTTAATTGATCGAGTGCTGTACCAAAAGGTACTGCAGGTATATGGGCAACCGCTTACCAAAATCCCAGTAAAAGTACTTGCCATGGCTGAGGGAGTCCCCGGGTTACATGTCGACCATCAGGCACATGTGCTGGAAGTGCGCGAGACAGTGTCCGATGAACACCTTTATAAATTGAAGAAAGCTTTGATAGCAGCCAACGCAACTCAGCAGGGGCTTGTTCTGGAGCTTCTACGTGAAGAGATCATCTCTCTTGAAAAGTGCCCGGTGTGCAAGGAAAAGACCGAGCTGGTTTTTCAGAGCCCCTCAGGCTTCAAGGCAAATTGTGGAGAATGTGGGACAGAGCGCTATCTACGGCAGCAAAAAAGTGGGCGCGTATATGACCAGGTTGTTGCGGGGAAAAGGGATTTCCATTCCCTTGGTCGCAGGGCATTTTCCATACAGGTTTAGTTTCTAAACCGAGTTGAAAGAGGGCTAGTTGAGATTCTGAGATAGCCCTTCCGCACACGTTGACATCTCGGCAACTGGATCAATTCGGCGTCGGCGCCAACATACGCGACCGGTGACCACCGGTCATGCGCAACCCACGCCTGCGCGCTCGCGCAGGCTAGCAACGAGTCAAGAAAGATGGATCTGAAAGGCCACCTGCTGTACATCGACATCACCCAAATCTGCGGCATTGGTTGCGCGTTCTGTATGTACGCCGACAAGCACAAGACGGGTATGAGTATGGAGTTATCGAGCCTCGCCCGGGAGAACCTGGCGGCGCTGATCAACGCCCCCGACGTCAAGCGCATCTCTATCAGCGGAGAGGGCGAACCCCTCAACAACGCCAGAGTCTTCCACGAGATTCTTGAGCTTTCCCAGGGCGGCAAGCGTTTCGAGTTCATCACAAGCGGCTTCTTTCCCCACGAGAAGATGGCGGAGTTCTATGACAACACCAATCGCATCGTGCTCAGCCGCGGCGACACCTGCAATATCCGCCTGAGTTCGGACAGCCACCATATCGACAAGGTGAAATGGCGGGCTCATGGCTTCAGTCTGGATTACCTGCGACGAAACAGACCGGCCGGGCTGAGTTTTTCGTTTCGCTCGATCGACACTGATCGGGAGTTCACCCGCGACTACCTACGGGAGGAACTGGCGCGCTGGGGCCTCGACGCCGGGATTGTCGCGGGCAATGCCCTGGAAGATACGCTGGTGGTCGGCGAGGAACGCTTCGGCATCGACTACAAGAACCTCGTCCACCCGGCGGCCGACACGCCACCTGGTTACCTGGACCTGCATGGCTACATCGACGCGATCGAAGCCCGGGTCAACAAGCGCTTCACCCTCGGCAGCCTTAACCCGCCTCCCCACGCCAACGGCATGGACCTGACAGTGAAACCTAATGGTGACGTCTACCTGTACGGCATCGAGCACCAGCGGCTGGGAAATATCCACTTCGACCGGATCGGCTGGGAGCGACTGGCCAGCCACGTACGCGACACCCCCCTGGTCCGTGCCCTTTACAGCCAACCGCTGAGGGACCTGCTGGCGCGTCTCGACGACCTTGAGCTGGTGCACAAGATCCTACGCAAGGCGAATAACCCCTATTGGCTGGTCAAGGAACTGGCTAATCACGATGGCCTGTTAGAACGGATGGTGCCGGCATGATCGACTCCCACAGCCATACCTTTTATTCCAAGCATGCTGTCGGTACGGTGGACGAGCTAGTGCGGGCGTCAATCGCCGCCGGAGTGAAGATCCTCACCATCACCGACCACGCGCCGTTTCCGGTGGACAGCGACAATCGCCTGCTGGAGGCGGAACTGGAGCGCTATTTCGCCGATATTGAGCGGGCACGACAGGAGCACCAGGGGCAGATCAAGATCCTGCGCGGACTGGAGTTCGACTACATGCCGGGTGCGGATGCCTACAACCGCGAATTGCAGGCGCGGTACGAGCTGGATTTCGCCATCGGCTCGATCCACTACGTCGAGTTGCCGGGCGAGCCCATGGCTAAGGTTTGGGAGTTGGCCCGGCTGTCCGCACCGGCCTTTCTCGACCGTTATTTCGCCCATCTGCAAGCCTTGCTGGAGTGCGGACTGTTCGACGCAGTCGGGCACGCCGATACGCTGCTGCGCGGGGTGGTGGAGGATGTAGTGCTGCGCCGGATGGAACCGCTGCTGCCGCTGTTCGCCCGCAATGGTGTGGCCTACGAACTGAATGCCTCGGGTATTCGCAAGTCGAGCCTGTTGCCCGGTTCGACTCGTGAGGTTCAGGGCGTCTGGAGCTATCCATCACGCCCCCTGCTGCCCCAACTGATTGCCCATGGCGCGGCGTTCACCATAGGTTCCGACACCCACGATCCGCGGGACGCGGGGGCCGGCATCCGCCCCCTGGTCGATGAACTGCAACCGCTGGGTCTGGAGCGGATCAGCTACTTCGAAGGGCGTCGACGCATCGACATGCCACTGGACTTCTTCAGCCCGTCATCTGGAACCGATACAAGGATTTTCCCGTGAATTCCCGATCGAATGACTGGAAACTACTCGCCACGGCGCCTGTCGACGAACAGCTGGCATGCTTTCGCGAGGCCGTGGCCCGGCCGCAGGCGGAGGACGTGAATGGAGGTCTGCGCGCGTTCGCTGGCGGCTTGCTGGCGCAAGACCTAATCGATATGGACAGCTATGTTGCGGTGTTCGGCGGTCATGCCCTGAACTGTCTGACGATCGACGGCACCGACGGATTCCGCGACATGAGCAGTAGCGCAAGCGCCTCCGAGCTGACGGCCATCTACAGCCGTGCCAAGTACGGTAGCCAGAAGGACATCCGTTTTCTCGCCGGCCTGGTGATCAACTATCTGGAGCGGCAGCTGGATGCCCCGGCATCACACTGGGCACGGCTGTTCACCACCGCGCGGGAGCGCAATGAGAATGTGGTGCTGATGACCACTGGCTGGCGCAACGTGCCTTCGACGGCCAACGTGCTCTACGACATCGTGGTGGAGGAGATCAACGTCAAGCTCGCCCATATGGGCCTGCCCACCCTGATCAACGTTAAGCTGCCGCGCATCGCTCCTCCCTGCGAGAACTACGCAAGCCTGAGTACTGAAGAGCGTGAGCGGGTCAATCTTGTCCAGGACCATGTGATTCCCTCGGAGAACTTCTATCGCTGGAGCGGCGTGCACGTCATCTTCGGCGACGATGTGCTGGTTACCGGATCGACCGCCGACAAGGTGTTGCGTGAGTCGCTGCTAGCCGGAGCCCGCTCGTTCCAGGCGATCTACCCGGTTGCCATCGATCCGCGGGTCGCCCTGACGGATGCCACCGTCGAGGAGCGCCTGAACATGGTGGAAATCAGCCATCAGCTGGACGACACATTGGCCGAACTGCTTGGGGCGAAGGACTACCAACCGATCCTGCGCACGTTGCGTCTACTATTTTCGACGGACAACTACCAAGCCTTGCCGGCATTCCTGGCGCGGGTGCCGGCGGCCAATTGGTTGCGCCTGTACAAGGCGGCTCTGGGAAACGAGTTCCTGCGCCAGGCCGAATGCATACCTTCGCTGACGCTGCTGCGGAAATACCTGGAGGACCTCGGACTGCTGGGCAGTGGCGGCGTGACGGCAGAGAGGGCCACGTTGTGCGTGTGAACTACGTGAGCTACTGGGAAACGGCGGCGGGGCAGAGCATGCCGCCGTGGATCGCCTTGGCCCTGGTCTCCATGCAGCGGGCGCTGGGGGACAATTTCACCCTGCTAACCCCGGACAGCCTGGAGTATTGCATAGATGCTTCTATCCTCGGCAAGGATTGGCGCTTCGAGCCGCTTACCTTCAGCATGGACAAGGGGATCGAGGCGATCGTCGCCAGGAGCGACTTCATCCGCATGGCCTACGTTCATCGCCATGGCGGGGCCTGGATCGACGCGGACAGCATCCTGCTACGCGACCCGACCTCCCTGTTGTTCCCGACGGGACTCGACGGGCGACTGCACTGGCACAGTGAATGCCTGTTCGCCTCACTGCCGGGAAACGCCGATCTCGCTGAGGCACTGGCGACCGGGCTCGCTGTCGAGACACATGCCTGGGGCAACCCGGGAGGGATCAAGGAGCTTGTCGCCAGGTCGCCGCATCAGCTAGTGCCAATTTCGCCCTCGTTATGCGACCCGGGTTATCGACCGCTGTACAACTTCGACAGTTGCGCGGTGATGAGACGCACGGACATTGCAGTGAGCGACTTCCTGCTCCACGACGTAAGCCTGCTGAAGCTGTACAACACCTGGTTCAAGCGGACAGTGACACGCGACGAGTCGGTAGAGGAATTCCTTGGCGAGGGTACCCTGCTGTCACGCATCTTCCTGCATATCGAACCCGATCGTGGCTATTGGCTGGGGGAGAGTGAGCGTTTGATCGAACGCTGCGGCTGAAGGTGTTCAGGCCAGTTCCACCGCATGCGCCGGCAGGTGCACGCGGCAACGTTGGGCCCCGTTTAGCTCCAGTCGAGTCGCGATCACCTCGTGCACCGTCGGGGTCTGCCGGTGTGGCGAGCCATGGGCGACGTACAGCCAGGCCGGCACGCGGTGGGCAAGGTGGTCGAATTCCAGCTCGATGCGCAGCAAGTCGAACACCTCACTGGTACGTCCGCTCGGTGTCCAAGCCAGCGGAGCGCTGCGGTGATGAGGATGGATCAAACGCAGCGGTCGTGACAGTTGAAGGTTCAGCGTGCCCGGATGGCAATCGGCGACTTCAGGAAAGGACCGGCTGATCAAGGGCAGCTGGCGGGCCAGCGTGCCAGTGGCCACGCCCAGACCTGAAACGATTTGCGCATCTACTGCGAGGGCCGCATCGATCGACTCTTGGAGCAGTTCGGCGACGGGGTGAATCACGTCGACATCAGAGAATTCGTTCATGTTTTTCCTGCCGATGTGCGGGTACTGACGTGGTCCCTGGCGACTAAACACAACTCGGGTATGGGGGGAAAGCGGCGGCAGCCAGGGATTGGAAGAGTTGCTGGCCGGATAGATCGCGACCAATGCCGCCTTCAGTCCGACGGCCATGTGCACGATGGCAGTATCGACACTGACAACAACTCTGGCCCGCTGGATGGCACCCGCGACCGCGCGGGGCGTATCCAGTTCGACCAGTGTCCGGACGTTGCTGCGGGCGATGGCGTGCTCGAGCTGCAGTGCCTCGGCACGGCTGGCGGGACTGCACAGAATGCCAATATGGTGCTGCGGCCAGGCATCCGCCAGGGCACGGACCAGCGAGAGCGCTCTGGCGAACCCAAGGCTTTTATCAGGTCGGCTGGCATAGGGGTTGACCAGGATGTGCGCGACGTTGTTGCCGTCCTGTCGTTCGGGAAGCGGGACGATATAGTCGCGGTTGATCCGGGTCGCACCGAGGTCGAGCAGGACCCGGGTGTAGCGCTCGACCACGTTGAGCTGCGCGGTTGCTTCACCAAGCTTGCCGCTGACGCAATGCAAGGCATCATCCAGCGAGTAGACCCGGGCGGGCTTAAGCAAGCGGATGAACAGTATCTCGATGGGTTGGATACGGCCAACTAGGTGGACAAACACATCGACTGATCCCAATTCCCGTACCAGAGGGCCCAGCCCGGTCAGCGTGGGTGCGCAAGCGACAGGGATGACCCGGTCGACGCCGAAATCGAGCCGATGCAGGTCGACCAGTTCCGGTACGGTGAGCACAGTGACCCGGGCACCGAGCTTGTGCGCTTCGCGAAAGAAGAATGAAGAAACGATCGCGTCGCCCAGTTTGGCGTCCCAGCGGGGAAGCACGATATGCAGGGGTTGGGCAAGGTCGCGAGGTACCAGCTGGCGGTCCACCAGGTAGCGCATCAACACGCGCGCCATAGTCTTCCGATGGTTTTGTAAAATCGACATCAGCTCGCACTTTCGAGAATAGCTGGCGATGATATCTATGGCACGTGGCCGTTACCAGTAATGGCCTAAGGAGGGGTAGTCCGTACGAGCTTGGAGAGTGTCTACAAAACCAAGGACGATTCATTCTGAAGGAGCAGCAGTTTCCTGCACAGGTTTACCTACCTGAACCTTTTGCAGAGATACCCCTGCTCTGGGAGGAATAATCGTGCTCGGGTAAGCCATCGGCTGACCTACGCTTGGGTCGACGCGGGAGTAGGTGGCTTTCAGGCTGATACCCTCCGGGCTCAACAGGGCCTAAATCGCACCCTGACACCATCATGATGGTAGATCGTTATATCCATCATCCGATAATTGCTGAGCCCCTATCCAGTTTAGTTTTATAGTAAGTCATTTAGCTCATCTGCAATAACCTCGAGAAGCTCAGCCAGTCCCTTTTCGCGCTTGGAGGCGCTAAGCTCTGTTTTCATCATTTGGAGTGTTCTTTGTAAGGATGACAACTTCATGTCTTTTGTGGCCGCGTCAACAACCTCTATATGGTTGGTGAGTTCGGAGAACGCCAGATCGATATACACATCTAAGGAGCTGAGAAGTTTGTGCCCAGTGATCTGCTGTATTTGTTGCTTGAGGGCGCCAGTGTTGATCATAAGCCGTCTGCAGTCATCAATGTTTTTTAGATCATGTTGTTTAATCAACTTGACAAAATATTGAGTGATAAAGCGGTGGCGAAACATATGAGGCGACGTCCGCTCAGTGATCCCACCATACTTAGACAATGTTGAGATTTCTTGGGTGACTGTGTTTGCGAGCAATGCTTGACCCGTTGTCGAGCTGATAAACAAAGTGCCGTGATCTTCTAAGCCTAGCTTTTTCACTAGCGGCGATCGATTGTATGTTATGTAATTTTCCAACAGTTTGAGGTCTGTTTTGGATACAGGTACGAGCCTGGTACTCGAGCGGTTGCCACCACCTTTGGATGTGGGCATCCTTAATAGGTGGGGTTGCTCACCCAATGCCGAATATACGCTCTGAACTTTCATAGCCACAAGTTCTGACCGCCGGCAGCCAGTTGATTCCAAAAGTCTCAACATCGCGAATCGCCGCTTTCGGATGAAAATATCCTCAGTCGCAGCTGCTGCGATCGTAAGTTTTTTGATATTTACTTCAGATATTGGGAATCGTTTTTTTAACGGTGATGGGACCGGAAATGACCTGTGAAACCAGTAGGATTTACTAAAAGTGGTGCCCTTTTCGTTGTTTTTGATGTTCACCAGTTTTCGTTCTCCCTTTATCGCTCCATCGGATGATACGAAGTTATCATCGAATCGCATCTTTCCAACATGCGAGAGCAGTCCAAGACAGTTTCTTCCAATATTAATTACGCTATTCCGGGACCTGGGTTCACTATTGGAGAAAGGTGCGTCGAAGCTGGAGAGCGTTCGAATGAACATAGAAAATCGTGCATCCGTCATTTGCGGAAGGTCGATGTTGTTTGAAAAACAATAGCGTAGTAGGTGGCTGACGTTTGCAGCATACGCCTTGAGAGTACCGCCCCCATTTTTTCGGGAGAGGCCTCTTTTAAAGAGGCTGTACATGTAGTTATTCGAGTAATGACACCATGAGCCGTCAGGATAGCGGAGCATCGGTATCGCCGACGCGTCGGACATGTAAATAAAGCCTTCATCGAAAAACCATGGAATTTCTAGCTTGTCAGATGTCAGTGTGTAAAGTTTACGAGGCATGTCTGGACCTCATGAATTTTAGAAGGTCCAGACTTTCTCTTTGTTGCTTTTCACAGAGTTGGATTTGTGTCAAGTCTGACGTTTTTTTTGCAAAGTATCGTGCTTGCTCGGGGTTATGCCGAGATAAGGCAAAAATTAGGACATTCGTTCTGCAAGATATTGAACTAAAAGGAAATTTATTGAGTTCTTGATTGCTGGTCATCCCCCGCCTGACTAGCCGTCTATGCTGATGTTTTGCCTTACTTGGGGGATGAACTCAATGGCTTCGGTGGAAAGGACAGCCTACCCGCTCTTGCCCAGTCAGTTGCCAGCTAAGGAGCTGCATCGATGCTATTCCCTGTCTGATTCAGAGATCGAATGGGTCAATAACACCGCTAAGAGTCCAGCGCTATCGATTGGGCTGGCAATCCAACTAAAGGTGTTTCAGCAGCTACACTATTTTGTTCCGTTCGAGGAGCTTCCTCAGGAGCTCATCAGTCATGTCCGACAATGCCTTCGCTACGGCGCACGAATAGCTCCGCGCTACAGCAACCCCCGCACCCTTTACCGACACCAAGCGGCGGTTCGGCAGTACCTGCAGGTTACACCCTTCTATAGCAGCGACGGGCTAGCGATCACTTAGGAAATCGCACGTGACTGCGCTGTAGTGCTTGAGCAGCGAGTCGATCTCATTAATGCCATGCTTGATGAGCTGATTCAGCGTGGCTATGAGCTTCCGGCTTATTCGACGCTCAACAACATCGCAGAAACCGCTTTGGCGAGTGCTCAGGAAGTTACCTTCAACCTGATCGTGCTCCGAGCGCCAATCGAGGTGATCTACAAGCTAAAGGAGCTGCTCGACACGGATTTCGGGCGTCGGCAGAGTGACTTCAACGCACTCAAGCAGGCACCCAAGAAGCCTTCCCGCAAGCACCTGGAGGTGTTGATCGACCACCTGGCGTGGTTAGAGAGCTTCGGAGATCTGGATGCCATTCTTGAGGGGGTCGTCGATGCTAAGATCCGCCACTTCGCCACCCAAGCCGCCGCGTCGGACGTCGCCGAGCTGAAGGACTGCTCGCTGCCGAAACGCTACACACTGATGCTGGCCTTGATCTATCGGATGCGGGTGCGAACTCGGGATCACCTGGCCGAGATGTTCATCCGACGGATTTCGACGATCCACAAACGCGCCAAGGAGGAGTTGGAGCAAATCCAGGCGCGGCAACGCCAGAAGCTGGAGCAACTGGCGGCCACCCTGGATGGCGTGGTGCAGATTCTTGTTCAGGAACCGGATGACCAGGAGGCTGGCAGTCTGATCCGGGAATTCCTCTCTCCCGATGGCAACCTGGATCGGTTGCGCGAGACTTGCGCCGAAGTCCAGGCTACGGGCGGTAACAACTACCTGCCGCTGATCTGGAAGCACTTCAAGTCCCATCGCTCGCTGTTGTTCCGTCTGAGCCACCTTCTTCAACTGGAACCCACGACTCAGGATCGCTCACTTATCCAGGCGCTTCAGCTCATCCAGGACAGCGAAAATCTACACCGCGAGTGGATCGACGAGCATGTCGACTTGTCGTTTGCGTCGGAGCGCTGGGTTAAGGTCGTGCGTCGTCCTGCCAGTGAAGGGCCACCTACCAACCGGCGCTATCTGGAAGTCTGCGTGTTCTCTTACCTGGCCAGTGAGCTGCGCTCGGGTGATATGTGCGTGCTGGGGTCGGAATCTTTCGCCGACTACCGTAAGCAGTTGCTGCCCTGGGAAGAATGTTTCCATCGTCTACCGGCCTACTGCGAAAAGGTGGGGCTGCCTGGCACGGCGAAGGAGTTTGTCGCCTCCCTCAAGATTCAGCTGGAGGAAACCGCGCAGCATCTGGATGAAAAATTCCCTTCTTGCCGAGGTGACGTATCGATCAATGAAGCCGGCGAACCGGTGCTACGCCGAGTGATAGCGCGGGACATCCCGCCTTCGGCCATCTCGCTACAGACGGCGCTTATGCAGCGCATGCCGGCCAGGCACGTGCTCGACATCATGGCCAACATTGAGCATTGGATTCAGTTCACTCGGCATTTCGGGCCGATGTCCGGCAACGAGCCAAAGCTCAAAGAACCGGCCGAGCGCTACCTGATGACGATCTTCGCCATGGGCTGCAACCTTGGCCCCAACCAGGCCGCACGGCATCTGGCCGGTAATGTCACGCCGCACATGCTGTCCTATACGAATCGCCGCCATCTCTCGCTTGAGAAGTTAGACAAGGCTAACCGCGAGCTGGTGGAACTCTATCTGCAACTTGACCTGCCCAAGCTCTGGGGCGATGGCAAGGCGGTGGCCGCGGACGGTACGCAGTTCGACTTCTATGACGACAATCTGCTGGCCGGCTACCACTTCCGCTATCGCAAGATGGGGGCCGTGGCGTACCGACACGTGGCCAATAACTACATCGCGGTGTTCCAGCACTTCATCCCGCCTGGTATCTGGGAGGCAATCTATGTGATTGAGGGGTTGCTCAAGGTCGACCTCAGCGTCGAACCCGATACGGTGTACTCTGACACCCAGGGCCAGTCGGCCACGGTGTTCGCCTTCACTCATCTGCTGGGCATCAATCTGATGCCGCGTATCCGCAACTGGCGCGACCTGGTGATGTGCCGGCCAGATCGCGGCGTTTCGTATAAACACATCAACCGTCTGTTCACCGACACCGCCGACTGGCACCTGATCGAAACCCACTGGCAGGATCTGATGCAGGTCGCGTTGTCAATCCAGGCCGGCAAGATTTCCTCACCTATGCTGCTGCGCAAACTTGGCTCCTACAGTCGGCGCAACAAGCTCTATCATGCCGCGCAAGCGCTGGGCAGCGTGATCCGGACGATCTTCCTACTCAACTGGATCGGCAGCCGCGAGTTGCGCCAGGAAGTCACCGCCAACACCAATAAGATCGAGTCCTACAACGGCTTCTCTAAGTGGCTGTCCTTTGGCGGTGACGTGATCGCCGAAAACGATCCGGACGAGCAACAGAAACGCCTGCGCTACAACGACATGGTGGCCTCGTCGGTGATCCTGCAGAACACCGTGGACATGATGCGCATCCTGCAGAAGCTCGCCCGTGATGGCTGGCAGTTCACTGACGACGACGTATCGTTTCTCAGCCCCTACCTAACCAGCAATGTCAAACGTTTTGGGGAGTTCAACCTGAAACTCAAACGCCCACCGGAACCCTGGATCAAGGATTCCATTTTCCAGCAGGCTGCGGGATCAATGCGTGCGAAACAGATGTCTGACAGCAACGTTGAGGTGACGAACTGATGCATATCCCGCCAGCTTCGTTCCGCGTGACACCTTATGGGGACGTCGATACCAAGGTACTCGACTCTCTGCGTGCAAGCTACGACACCGCTCAGTTGCTCAACTTGGTCGACCGGCTGGATGCCTGCCTTGCTGAAATCGGAGGGGTCGGCAGCATTCGAGAAGACTTCCTACGCCTGCATGGCATGGCCATGACGGTACTGGAAGGTTTCCCCCTCACTGTGGCTACCAGTGATGTCGACAGTATTTGGGCGCAGGCGATGGCCCTTCAAGAGGATATTTCTGCTTTATGTTCATGCTTGCAGGCGGGTTCTAAACACGTTGCTCCTTTGGCAGCGCTTGCTCCTGACTATCAGGACTAGACTATTCGTGCAAATGGGCTGCCGGCAGACTGAATACAATGGAGGTGCAGAGTAAAACTGATGCTGCAGGACTGACGAGTAACTCTATAGCATCGCTGTACTGTGGGGTGAATTTGACTCTGGGTAGCCGGTTTTGACGCCCTGTAGGCACGCTGCCATCCTCCCGGGCATCGGCCTAGATAAAACTACTGACGAAGCCTTCGGGCTTACATTAGCCACGAGCGGACTTGCATTAAATCTCAATGGACTCACGCTTTCTAAAAAAAACCAGAGCCACTTTCCAGAGGCAAAGATTAGTCGTCGTGACGGGTACTGACCTCTGGTGTGCAGGGGTGATCAGGCTCGGATGCCGCTCTCTTATCCGCGCGCGATATGAAGCGCTGATAGCATTCAAGGCCACAGAAGTGCACGACGTACTCGGTACCTTCCGGCGTCAGTGCGGCGTCAAGGGAAATTTCCTTGCAACATTCGCAGCAACTGATAGTGGGGGTGTCGTTTGCGTTCATGATGGGGTTTCTCCATCGTCCAAGAAAACCTAGTAACTCTTCCACACCTGCGATCGAACCTGCGCGCAGATCGACCTGCGGCTGGCAGTGCAGCAACAATTCCCAACGCTCCCAAGCCTGCCGCAACTCGGCAGCGGAGACCGCGCCGTGCTCCGAGCGGGTCACGCCCGCTTCCGAAAGGCCCGTAGAGCCGCTCTCAGGAAGAGGACGAAGAGAACCGTCAGCACGAGCGTCGCGAGGCTCCAATGCTCGCTGACGAAGGCCCCGGCCGCAGTCCCCGAGAGCAGTAATGCCAGCACCGGCAGATGGCAGGGGCAAGTGAGCGCGGCGAGCACACCCCACGTGTAGGCGTGCCAGCGGGGCATCTTGATTGATTCGGATTGGTTGGTATTACGCATGGGTGTGACCTTCGATGGCACGATGAGTCAGCCCGGCCAACTCCGTTTTCACTGCGTCTAAAGCTGCCAGCCGGGTCGCGATTTGCCCAAGCAAGCGGTCGATACACCCGATCACATCGGTACTATCGTCTGCATCGAGCGCTCGACAGAGCCGCGCCAATTCGTCGAGCCCGATACCGGACTCAAAGGCGGCACGTACGAAGCACAGCCGCGCCAGGGACCGCTCATCGAAAATGCCGTAACCGCTTTCCGTGCGCCGCGCGGGGTGCAGCAAGCCGCGCAGCATATAATCTCGGACTATATGGACACTGACGCCCGCGTCCTCGGCCAATCTGGATATGGAGTAGGCATTCATCGCCGACACTCCCGACCTTCACCGCAAACTGGGGCGCTCAGATATTTCCTTCCGGCTAGGCGCTCAGGTAGCCAGATGAGCAACGGTGCAGCTCCCAGAGCCAGTAGCAGCCACAACCTGGAGAGATGCTCGCCGTTTTGGTCAAACACATAAGCCAATAGCGCACCAACTGCGAGCAACAGGAAGTGAGGCCCCGTTATGTAGCAGTGAAGGCGGCGACAACGCGTGGCGTTGACCAGGCAGGCGCCGCCCATCACGGCCAGCGCGGCGCCTGCTGCCAGGAACAACGCGGGGCGTCGATTAGACAGAACAATCGCTATCGTCGCCACGACGGCAGGCAGGCCCCAGAAGCTGACCAACTGCCATGTCTTGCGTAGGCTGTCGCACCTACCGAGATCGTCTGCCGTGTTGCTCATGTTTCAACCTCCCTCTCTCATTACCCTGCGCAGCAGGACAATTGTTTGACGTCTTTGTTAAAGGTCTGTGCGGCGAGTTTCAGTCCCTCGACCATCGTCAGGTAGGGGAACAACTGGTCAGCCAATTCCTGCACGGTCATACGGTTGCGGATGGCGAGTACCGCCGTCTGGATCAGTTCTCCTGCTTCCGGGGCCACAGCCTGCACTCCCAGCAGTCGGCCGGAGCCCGCTTCGGCAACCAACTTGATGAAACCCCGCGTGTCGAAGTTGGCCAACGCGCGCGGCACGTTGTCCAGGGTCAAGGTGCGGCTGTCGGTTTCGATCCCGGCGTGCTGCGCTTCGGCTTCGCTGTAGCCGACGGTGGCCACTTGCGGATCGGTGAACACCACGGCCGGCATGACGTCGAGATTGAGCTTGGCCTCGCCGCCGGTCATGTTGATTGCCGCGCGGGTGCCAGCCGCTGCCGCGACGTAGACGAACTGCGGTTGGTCGGTGCAGTCGCCGGCCGCATAGATATCCGCTGCGCTGGTGCGCATGCGCTCGTCGATCTGGATGCCGCCGCGCTCGTCCAGCTGCACGTCGGCCGCTTCCAGGTTCAGGCCCTGGGTATTGGGCGTGCGGCCGGTGGCGACGAGCAGTTGGTCGGCACGTAACTCACCATGGTTGGTGGCCAGTACGAACTCGCCGTTGGCGTGGGACACCTGGCTGGCTTGCGTTTGCTCCAGCACTTCGATGCCCTCCATACGGAAGGCCTCCGTCACCGCCGCGCCGATGGCCGGGTCTTCGTGGAAGAACATCGCACTGCGTGCCAGGATCGTGACCTCGCTACCCAGCCGGGCGAAGGCCTGCGCCAGTTCCACTGCCACTACGGAGGCGCCGATCACGGCGAGCCGCTTAGGGATTGTATCGCTCGCCAGTGCCTGGTCTGAGGTCCAGTACGGCGTGTCTTTCAGTCCTGGAATCGGTGGAACGGCCGCGCTTGCGCCGGTGGCGACCAGGCAGCGGTCGAAGGCTACGATGTGCTCGCCACCCTCGGCCAGTTTCACGCTGAGCGTGTGGCCGTCCTGGAAACGGGCGGTGCCGCGCAGCACGCTGATCGCCGGCGTGCTCTCCAGGATGCTTTCGTACTTGGCGTGGCGCAGTTCGGCGACACGGTCTTGTTGCTGCGCGAGCAGACGTTCGCGTAGGACGGTCGGCGTCATGGCGGAAAGCCCGGCGTCGAACGGGCTCTCGCGGCGCAGATGGGCCACATGCGCGGCACGAATCATGATCTTGGAGGGCACGCAGCCCACGTTGACGCAGGTGCCGCCGATGATGCCGCGCTCGATCAGGGTGACGCGGGCACCGCCTTCCACCGCCTTGAGCGCGGCCGCCATGGCGGCGCCACCACTGCCGATGACCGCGACGTGGAGCTTGTCGCCCTCTTTCCCGGCGTCAGTGCTGCTCAACCAACCCCGTGCCTTATCGAGCAGGCCAGGACGGGCTTGTACCATGGCGTCTTCGAACGCCGCTCGATACCCCAGGGCCTCGACAGCGGCCTGCATCTGCTCACGGCTTGCGCCCTCGTCGACCTTCAGTTCGGCCTTCCCGCTGGCGTAGGAAACATCCGCCCGATGCACGCCCGGAATCTTCTCCAAGGCCTCTTTCACATGCACGACACAGGAGGCGCAGGTCATACCAATGATTTTCAGTTCGGTCATTTCGTTACTCATTAGATCGTCTCTTGTCAGGTTCACTGGTTTGGCGGCGTCGGACAGGCATCCGGCCCACAACGGCGATGAGCGGGCGACACGAGATCCCATATCGACACCCCAAACATGAGGGCCAGGCCGATATAGAGCAGCCAACCGCTCCGCCAGCCATAAGCCCGCATAAAAAATACCGCTGCCAGTACCAGGGTAGGACCGATCAGGCCGAGCGCAGTCCGTCGCCACTGCCGATGATTGAGCCAGCCGAGGGCATTGACGAGCAGAGCCAGTCCAGCAAACAGAGGCAGCAGCGTGGTGATGAACAGGCCTTCCCACTGGCTCAAAAAGCCCAGACCGAACGCGGCCCCCAGACTAGCAAGGGCGGGAAAGCACATGGCGCAGCCTATGGCAGAAATCAGCACGCCGACGGAGCCGGCTTTGTCACCGATCCGCGTGAACAGATTGAGAGGATTTGCCATCGGAAGTCCCTCCTATTGCTTGACGCTGGACGGATAGCCAGCGTCCTCGGTCGCCTTAGTCAGCGCCAGGGCATTGGTCTTGGTATCGTCGAAGGTGACGATGGCCTCGCGGTTCTCGAAACTCACCTCAGCCTTGGTCACGCCATCGACCTTGGTCAACGCCGTCTTCACCGTAATCGGGCAGGCGGCGCAGGTCATGCCCGGCACCGCCAGGGTGACGGTCTGCGTGGCCGCCCAGACGGGTGTGGCGACCAGGCTGGCGAGGGCTAAGGATGCGAGCAGTTTTCTCATGGTGAACTCCTGATCAGTAGAACAAGGGAAGGATGTAGGGGAAGCCGAGCGCGACCAGCACCAAGGCCGCCACCAGCCAGTACAGCAGCTTGTAGGAGGTACGTACCTGAGGGATGGCGCAGACCTCGCCCGGTGCGCAGGCTTGAGCGGGGCGGAAAATGCGCCGGTAGGCGAAGAACAGCGCCACCAGTGCCGCGCCGATGAAGAGCGGGCGGTACGGTTCCAGCACGGTCAGGTTACCGATCCAGGCCCCGCTGAATCCCAGTGCGATCAGAATCAGCGGCCCGAGACAGCAAGCCGAGGCGAGAATCGCCGCAAGCCCCCCGGCGACAAGAGGGGCGCGCCCGTTTGATGGTTCAGACATGCATTTCTCCTTTCGAGCATTTGATCGATGGTTTAAGGTTAGTCCCGTAGTCATGTACGGAATCAAGCGGTATGAAAAACAATTTGGAAAGCCTGACCATTGGCGCTTTCGCCAAGGCGGCCGGGGTCAACGTGGAAACCATCCGGTTCTATCAACGCAAGGCGCTGTTACCCGAACCGGACAAGCCCTACGGCAGCATTCGCCGTTACGGTGAGGCGGATGTCGCCCGGGTGAAATTCGTTAAATCCGCGCAACGGCTGGGCTTTAGCCTCGATGAAGTGGCCGGGCTGTTGAGGCTGGATGACGGTGCTCACTGCGATGAAGCGCGTGTGCTCGCCGAGCAGAAGCTTGGGGATGTGCGTGGCAAGCTCGCGGATCTGCGACGGATCGAGTCAGTTTTGGAGCAACTGGTTCACGACTGTTGTGCGAGCCACGGGACTGTTTCCTGTCCGCTGATCGTTTCGCTGCATGGGGACAACTCGGGCGTTAACCGAGGATTTCCCGTTGCGTAAGGCGCCCCTGTTGGTCGGCTTGCGCTTAGAAAAAAGCGGCGCTCAATGAGCGCCGCTGAATGGCCAAAGGAGCACTTGCAAAGGGCACAGTTTGGTATTGCTATTTGCCCTCGCGCCTCAGCAGAGTGGGCTCACGTTGCATCTGGTCGAGTAGCACAGGCTCTACTTTGCAGGCGGACAGGCGGGCTGCGCTTCGCTACGGCCTGCCGCCGTGGGGCCCAGTTGCTTAATCTCCTTGACGGTTTCCGCCACCAGGGTCGCTTCAGCCCTCTCGCGTGCAGCAATTCGCTCAATCGCTCGGTCGCTCCCGCCCTCGGCCCATACGGTGGATGACAGCAGAGTCGCACCCACTACCAGCAGCAGTCTTAGGTGTTTCATAACGGCGATCTCCTCTCGGGTTTTCGATCCACGATTCAACTCTACCTCCGTAGTTAAGTACGGAATCAAGGAGAGAGGAGATGAAGGTCCTGGATTATGGCGCTGAGAGGAAATGGCAGGGCTCCGCCATGAAGACGGCGATTGCTTCAGGGCCGTCTAGGGCTGCTGCTGGGTCGTAGTCGTAAATTTTTTCGCTCATTCTGACCTCCACTCGCTGGCGAGTTTTTTAGCCGCTTCAATATCACGGCTTTGGCTGCTTTTGTCGCCGCCGCACAACAGCAAAACGAATTCATCACCTCGCTGCTGGAAATAGGGGTTGGGGGAGCAACGGAACAGAAAGTGCACTTAAGCTCAGTCGCTGCCCCGCAAACCCTTGCAACGTCTGGATAGTTTCGAAAAACGACCGTTTTATGAAACCGTTTCCGCTATCGCGAGGAAAGGTCACCAACACCCGAAAATCAGTGCAATAAACCTTTCTCACGAATCAAAGTTCGTTAATTCGCAGTCGCTGACGAGTAAAACGAACTCTAATTCGGCTTACGTTGGTTTTCAGTTCCATTGCTCCCCAACCCCCGATGTCGCCCGGGTGAAATTCGTAAAGTCCGCGCAACGGCTGGGCTTTAGCCTCGAAGAAGTGGCCGGGCTGTTGAGGCTCGATGACGGCGCTCACTGTGATGAAGCGCGCGTGCTCGCCGAGCAGAAGCTTGGGGATGTGCGTGGCAAGCTCGCGGATCTGCGACGGATCGAGTCTGTTTTGGTGCAACTGGTTCACGACTGTTGTGCGAGCCACGGGACCGTTTCCTGTCCGCTAATCGTTTCGCTGCATGGGTAAAACGCTCTGCGTTGGCCAGTGGTTGTGAAGGGAACCAGCGGACAAGGTCTACGGCTGCCGCGGCTGTGAAGCCGCACCGGTCACCGCCGACAAACCGGCTCAACTGATCGAAAAGAGCATGGCCAGTCCTAGCGTCCTGGCGATGCTGTTGATCACCAAATACGTCGATGGTCTGCCGCTGCACCGCTTCAAAAAAATCCTCGGTCGTCACGGCGTCGATATCCCCCGCCAAACCCTGGCGCGCTGGGTGATCCAGTGCGGCGAGCACCTGCAACCGCTGCTGAATCTGTCTACGAAAACAGCCCGGCGTGCCGCGTCGGCACGAAGGCCGTATTGCGGTGCAAACCAGCGATACGCGTTGGTGCTCGGACGGCTTTGAGTTCCGCTGCGAGGACGGAGCCAAATTGAGCGTAACCTTCGCCCTGGACTGCTGTGATCGCGAGGCCATCGGCTAGGTCGCGAGCCCGACCGGGTACAGCGGCGATGATATCCGCGACTTGATGCTGGAAAGCGTGGAGAGGCGCTTCGGTGATCAACTGCCCGCCACGCCGGTGCAATGGCTAAGCGATAACGGCTCGGCGTACACCGCCGACCAGACGTGCCTGTTTGCTCGACAGATCGGCTTGCAGCCGGTGACCCCCCAGTTCGCAGCCCGCAGAGCAACGGCATGGCCGAGAGCTTCGTGAAGACGATCAAGCGTGATTACGTGGCGCACATACCTAAGCCGGATCGAGAAACGGCACTACGTAACTTGGCCAATCCCTGTGATCCTGCGTGGTCGTCTTACTTTGCCCAACGTCGAGCTGCGATAGACGTGGATTGATTGCCCGGTACTAGACCATGGTGCTGACGAAAGACTTGAGCCGGATGAGGCGCGACTCTCATGCCCGGTTCTTTGGGGGCGGTGGCGCAGTAATGCGCTGCTGTTACCCGACGAAAGTGTACTTAAGCCCTACCATCTTATCTCGGCGCCATAAACCAGGACCTTCATCTCCTCCCTCCTTGATTCCGTACTTAACTACGGAGGTAGAGTTGAATCGTGGATCGAAAACCCGAGAGGAGATCGCCGTTATGAAACACCTAAGACTGCTGCTGATAGTGAGTGCGACTCTGCTGTCATCCACCGTATGGGCCGATGGCAGTTCCGATCGCCTGTACGGTAAGATGATCCAGGCCAACGAGCAATCCATGCGCGAATACGCTAGCGCCCAAGGCAAGAACCCGCCAGAAGTCACTCACTACCGCTATGGCATGAAGCTCGACATCGCCAAGGTCATTCACGTCACGTCGACCAATGGCAACTGCGATGTGATGCCTGCGCAAATGACCTACGAGGATTCGAGCGGAAACCTGCATATTCTGGAGTACCGCGTATCAGGAACGGACTGCAGGAGCCAGCACTGAGCATTGTTGACGTGTTGCTGACGGAAAAGTAATTTTCACGTCACCCTGACGTTATTTTGCATGTGGAAGTATGTAAGAAGCGCACCCGGCTATGCCCGGCGCGCTTCGGCATATACACAACCGCACAATGAAAAATCTGCCAAAACATCAAGAGCGTTTATGAACAACAAGGCCCTGTTGGGACTTTCTCAGATCGTCTTGAGCATCAGCGCTGCGCAGGCTGCAATGGCCGCCGAGGAAAAAGGCGAGGGATTCATCGAAGGCAGCAGCCTGAGCATCCTCAATCGAAATTTCTACTTCAACCGTGATTTTCGCAAAGGCCAGTCCAGCAGTACAGGAAATGGCTACTCGGAAGAATGGGCCCACGGAGTCATAGGCCGATTCGAGTCGGGCTCGGCCAGGCCGAGGACAATTACTCCAAGCTCGGCGGCGCCGTAAAGACCCGTTTCCTGGACACTGAAATCAAAGTAGGCGATGTCTTCCCTGTCACGCCTGTCGTGCAGTACGGCGATTCGCGACTGCTTCCGGAAAGCTTCCGCGGCGTCACCGCATACAACACCAGTGTCGAGGGCTTGGTGCTACAGGGCGGACGCCTGCACGCGATGAGCCAACCCAGCTCCAGCAGCATGCGGGATGATTTTGCAACCTTCTACGCAGGCGAAGTCGGCTCTCCGTGGATAGTCGGCGGTGATTACACACCCAACGACAACCTTGGCTTCAGCCTTTACACCAGTTGTCTCAAGGATGCCTGAAACCAATACTATACCGGCACTACCTGGAGCTACCCGCTTGCAGATGATGTCGCCTTGGTCGGTGGTTTGAATTACTACAAGGCCGTCGATGAGGGGAAGCAGCTCCTCGGCAGTTTTGAGAACGATATCTGGAGCGGCAAGGTCGGCCTCCGTGTCGGGGCGCACACCGGCGAGGGACGGAGACGGCCGACGTGAACCAGATCGCTATTGTGCCTTGCTATCGCCCTTCGGGGACTCCATTCCAATGTGTTGGTTCATGTTCTCCATCATTGTATTGCAGTTTTTCATCATCTTGGACATTTCCTGCATGTCCATCATCGGCATATGGTTGCCGTCCATCATGTGCATGTCCTCACCCTTATTTGTCTCGGCACTGCTTTGGGCGGGGGCTTTGGCCTGTTCGGCAAATCCCGTGGCAACAGTTCCAAGGGCTATGAAGGTAGCAAGGACGGTGTAGGTAATGGCGTTACGCATGGCGACTCTCCTCATCTACGACCTTGGTTTCCAGCAAGGCTGTGTATTGAAGAGTTGATTGCTCCACTGTCCTCCTGTTTGGCTCCTTTGGTTTGGAGGATGGTTTCAGGCGCCTGAGGTAGGCGCCTTTTTCGGTCAACAAGTCTTCGGCTTCATCGCTCTGGACTCTGCGAGCTGGCTTGACAGCACCGCGTTGTCTTGCACGAGAAGCTGCTTTTCTGTGGCCAACTGGCTCAATTGGCTTTCAGTTTGGCTTAAGCGTTCCGCCAGCAGGCTTCGCTCCCGTTCATTGACGGCCAGGTAAGTCCGCGTCTCAGCCAAACGCTGCTCACCTTGGCCATGGCGCTGCTCCAGTGCCTGATGCGACTGTTGCAAGTCGGTGAATTGAAGTAAGACGTGTTCATGCGCAATCTGACTCTGCGCGAGCGTCGCTTGCGTCGTGAGCAGGGTGCTCTCTAGACGATCATGGTCCTGCACCAGGCGTTGTTCCTGCGCCTGCAGTTCGCCCAGGCGGGTTTGCTGCGCGAGCAGACGCTGCCGGAGCGCTGCCAATTCGTGTTCCAGGCGCTGCTGGCGTTGCTCAGTGGCCTGGCGCTCGTCGCTGCGTTGTTGCGCGACCGATGCCTGGTAGTGCTCAAACTGCTCCCGCGCTTGTTGCAGTTGCCGGGTCAGTGCGGCCGCCTCGGCGGCGCGGTCAGCCAGACGTTGTTCGAGCCCGGTCTTTTCACTGCCCAGGCTGGCCAGGGCGATCTCCTGACGCTGCAGGGTGTCAGCCAGCCCCTGGCTGCGCGTAGTGGCTACGGCAAGTGCCTGGGCCTGCTGCTCCTGAACGCTGAGTTGCGCGTCGCGCTCGACGAATGCCTGCTGCAACTGTTCCTGCAACGCGTCGGCCTCTGCCTGGTGAGCCGCTACGGCCTGCTGGAGTTGGACGGCCGCCTCCGCCTGAACTTTTTCGTACAGTCCTTTCAGCGCCAGGACCAGCTCCGCGGGCAATCCCAGTTCGGCCTGGGCCAGCGTGCCGGGATGCGCGGCTTTCCAACGCTTTAACAACGGAGCAATCGTGCTTTTGCTGCCCGTCCCACCCAGGGCGACGCGGATGCTGTCAATGGTGGGGTTGTGGCCCGCAGCCACCAGTTGGGTGGCCGCCTGGGCAACATGCAGGTAGAGGACGCCGGAACGGGCCATGAACACCTCGGATTTTTTCGTACCGTATTATGGAAAACGTAATACCTCGATTTAAGTACAGAATAGTTCAGCCGACTGAGACCGTCAGTTGACCCACGATAAGCGCGGTTATCGCGAGTTAGGCGTTCACGCTCGGCATTCGCTTCTATAATCCGCAGTACGCACGGCCTAAACAGGCGTTTCTTGATGACTACAAGAAATAACGATGAAATAGCCACCCCGTTACTGCTCGACGAGCGAGCAGCCCTTGCGCGTACCAACGGTACGCTCGCTACCCCGGAGCAGTTGGCCCAGCGCTACCAGCGCTTTCTCGCGGCCGCCACCTCCGACAACACCCGCCGAACCTACCGCTCGGCCATTCGCCACTTTCAGGCCTGGGGCGGCGTGCTGCCGTGCGATGAAGCCGCGCTGATTCGTTATCTATTGTCTTTTGCGGAAGTATTGAACCCGCGCACCCTGGCCCTGCGCCTCACGGCGCTGTCGCAATGGCACCGTTATCAGGGTTTTCCTGACCCTACCGCCAGCGCCACCGTGGGCAAAACCTTGCGCGGTATTGAGCGGGTGAACGGGCGGCCTCGACAAAAAGCCAAGGCCCTGGTCCTAGAGGATCTCGAACGCATCGTGGTGCACCTGAACACGCTCGACGGACTGGCGACACTGCGGGACAGTGCACTGCTCCAGGTCGGGTATTTTGGTGCGTTCCGGCGCAGCGAATTGGTCACGCTGGAGATGCAATACCTCGAGTGGGAGCAGGAAGGTCTACGGATCACGCTGCCCCGTTCCAAGACCGATCAGGAGGGCGAGGGACTCGACAAGGCGATCCCATACGGCGACAGCATCTGCTGCCCCGCGACAGCGCTACGCCGGTGGTTGGACGCGGCTCAGATCGTTCAGGGGCCACTGTTCCGGCGCATCAGCCGCTGGGGCGTACTCGGCGAGGTGGCACTGCACGAGGGCAGCGTGAATACCATCCTGACGGCACGTGCCGAAGCCGCAGGGCTGTTGTATGTGCCCGAACTGAGCAGCCACAGTCTGCGTCGGGGACTGGCTACCAGTGCGCATCGGGCTGGGGCGGATTTCCTTGAGATCAAACGACAGGGTGGCTGGCGGCACGATGGCACCGTACACGGCTATATCGAGGAAGCTGGAGCTTTCGAGGAGAATGCGGCTGGCTCGTTATTACGACGCAAACCGTAGCCAAGGTTTGTAAGCAGGGCTGGTTAGAATCCCAAGTGGCCACCCTCTATTCTCGACCGTCCTTCCGCAGCACATGAGCAGTTCCCTTAAAAACAGTTACTTACAGAACGAATGTCCTAATTTTTGGCTTATCTCGGCACGCCCCCTCTAGGGGAGGGAAGAGTAGGTCGGGGGAATGGTTGGGCCGAAGCTCGACGACATTAAATTCGAAGAGCGCTAGGCTGAAGCTTACGATCAACCTTCCGGATATCTGATCGACTGCACCGCAAAGTGCTGTTGCCAGGTACTGTAAAATAGAAGAGTGAGCACTTGATTTGCTGGTGCTTTCAAACAACGGTGTTGTTTTTTTAACAGCCGAACTGGAAAGGGAGGCTGAGCTGCTCAGTGATCACTTTATCCGTTGGCTGATTTACGCCGGCATGTTCGCTACAGGCACTGAACGACAACGCAGATGGTATGGTCTGTGCGTTCTGACTCGTCAAGGATCGGCCAATGGATCGTTTGTCTAATTTGCTCTCGCGGTTCGGCGTGCGGGCCAATCTGTTCTATGACGGCGACCTATGCGGCTCTGCATCTTA